>NZ_WSRO01000002.1:4278214-4586250 GCF_009769735.1 Streptomyces sp. BA2 | reverse complement strand
GTCGCGCTTGTAGAGGAAGTGGTAGTCGCCGGGGGGCAGACGGAGCGTCTTCTGCGGGTGTCCCTTGCCCGCCAGGCAGGCCTTCTTGCCCTGGGCCTTGCTGGTGTACGTCTTGCAGCCGCCGCACGAGGTGAGCTTGAGGCTGCCGGTGGTGGGGCCGGTGTAGAGCACTTCGAGCGGGCCGGGGCCGCCGTTCTCGACGACGTACGTGAGCTTCGCGCCGCCCGGTGACTTCGTCGGCGGCAGGCTGCGGCCCGCCGCCGGGCGGGCGTCGGCGATCTCGGCGGCGATGGCGATGTCCTTGGCGCGGTCGCGCTTGCCGTTGCTCTTGTAGGTCCCCGCGAAGTCGTTGAGCGTCTTGGCGGCCTGGCTGAACTTCCCGTCCTTGAACTCGTCCACTCCGCACGCGTACACCCCGGACTCCACCGCGCTCGCCGCGTCGTCGGAGAGGCCGGCGCCCGCGTCGTCGGGGAGGGCCTTGGCGGTGGAGCCGATGCCGCGGAGTTCCTCGGTGGCCTTGCAGGGGTCGGAGCCCTTGAGGTCGGAGGAGCGCGAGTCGATGGCGTCGCGGATGGCGGGTTCGACCTTCTTGGCCTGGTCGGAGTCGGGGAACGTCCGCAGGAGCTCACCGAGCTCGCCGCCGCTTCCGGCCGTGGTGGTGGTTCCGATCCCCTGGCTGCCGCATTCGTAGAGGGAGGTGGCAAGGCGGTCGTCGGGCCAGGTGGCGAGGGTGCCTACGCGATCCTTGCCGAGGGTGTTGGGGAGGGTGCGGAGGTACTTCAGGGGGGCGAGGGCGTCGCAGTACTTGCGCTCTTCGTAAGGGGCGGCGACGGCTTTGTAGTACGCGGTGAGGCTGTCCGGGACGCGCTTGGCGGCCTTCGATCCGGGGTGGTCGTCGCCGAGGTCGCGGTAGATGGCGAGGGCGGAGCGGTAGTCGTCCTCGGCCGCGTCGAAGGTGCGGCCGTCGGCGGCCGTGACGATCTTGTCGGCCTTGTCGAGCCGGTCGAGCAGCATCTCCTCGACGGCTTCGTCGCGCGCGGCGTCGTACGCGATGACGCCGCCGGCGGGGACGGCGAGGAGAACGAGCCCGAGCCCGACGGCGAGCGGCGCGCGGAGGGGCCAGGCCTGGTGGGTACGGAGGGCGCGGCGGGCCCCGTCGGCCGCCGCGAGGAGCAGGAAGGCCACGAACCCGATGAGTACGCCGCCGGGGACGCCGTCGACTTCAGCGGGGAACGCCACGAAGAGCAGCGCGGCGGTCGCGGCCCAGCACAGGGCGGCCAGGAGCCATCGCTTCAGGAGGACGTAGCCGAGGCCGAGGCCGGTGAGATTGAGAAGCCCGGCGGAGAGGGCACGCAGGGGGTCGGGTGCGGGTGCGGGTGCGGGCGGGGGTGGGCCGTAGGTGGGCGGGCCTGCGGGAGGCGGGGGTGTCGTCGGGGGCGGCGCAATTGGGGGCGGCGGTCCGAACTGGCCGCCTTGACCGCCCTGGCCGAACTGGCCGCCCTGGCCGAACTGTCCGCCTTGGTCGGCCTGACCGCCCTGGCCGGGTGGTACCGCATCGCTCGGCGTGCTGCTGCCGTGCTCGTCCCCAGGTTGCATGTTCGGCTCCCCCCAGCCGTCACAACGCAGCGCTTTGATTTGCGCCCAATTCCCCAACGATCGGGGAAAGTTGGACACCCGTCAACCGCCCGTGCTCCCCTCAGTTCCGGCGGCCGAGCGCTTTCGCGTGGGAGTGGGACCAGCCGGTCAGGAGCACGCCCGCGGCGAGCGCGACGACGTAGGCGACCAGGAGGACCGCGAAGCCGCCGGGGAGCCAGCCGAGGAGGCCGGTGTAGTCGTGGTCGAGGAGCAGTCGGATGAGGCCTTGAGCGGAGAAACACATCAGGATCGCGCCGAGGACCTGGAGGATGTCGTATTTCACGTTACGAACGTATCAGCGCCCTTTCCAGATTTCCGCACGCACAAGGCCATTCCCTCCAATTTCGTCACACATTCCAGGTTCTATGGTGAGAGATATGCGTGACGAAAAGAAGGACCAGGCCCGCTGCACGGTCTGCCGTGCCGGAATCAGCGCCGCGGGCAAGCGCGGCCGCCCCGCTCTCTACTGCTCCCGCAGCTGCCAGGCGAGGGCCTACCGGCGGCGGAAGCAGCCGCCCGTCCCGGCGCCCGAGAGCCCCGCGCCCACGTCCGGCGCGCGGACGCGCAGGCGCAGGCAGATCGCCGAGGCGGTGTGGCGCATCGCCGCCGAGCGGGGCCTGGACGCGGCGAGCATGCGGGAGGTCGCGGCAGAGGCGGGGGTGTCGCTCCGCATGGTCCAGTACCACTTCGGCAGCAAGCACCAACTCCTCGTAGCCGCCCTGCACATGCTCCACCGCGAGAACGAACGCCTGGCCAGGACCCGCATCCACTTCGACCCCGCGAACCTGCGCGGCGTACTGAGCGCGATGCTCGACGAGTTCCTGCCGCTGGACGCCCAACGGGCCATGGCCTTGCGGGTCTTCTCCGCGTACTACGCCCGCAGCCTCACCGACCCCGCCATCGCGGAGGTCTTCCTGAGCGACGACCACCCCTTGGAGGAACTAGTCGCCGGTTTCATCACCACGGCCCAGGAGTGCGGGCAAACGGCCCCCGGCCTGGACGCCCGCCGCGAGGCCGACCTACTGGTGGCCGCCGCGGTCGGCCTGGGCGGCGACGTACTGCACGCCCGCCGCACCCTGAACGACGTACGCGCCACGCTGGACTACCACCTGACCAAGATCTTCAGCCCGGCCGCCCGCCCTGCTGTAGCTCGGGCTTCTGGAGGTGGCGGCTAGCTGCTCTTCTCGGCTTTGGCGATCGCTTCGGCCTCGAGCAGAGGGTTCTCGAAGCTGACGTTCTCTGCCATCTGGTGGACCAGGCTCCGGTACTCCGAGCGCCGGCTCACAGCGGTGGTGCCCAGCGTGAGCACCACAAGGCGTTTGCCGTCCGGGTGTGGGAGGTGGGCGAAGACCTGGAGGATCGGATCCTGAGGGAGGCCGGACTCGGCGTTCGGGGTGCGCACCAGCTCGCTGAACGACGCCGGGCCACACGGCAGTTCGAGGTACTCGATGTTTGTGTGGCCCTCGGCGCCTGCGACGGCTCTGGCGGCGGTGACGGCGGGCGTTGCTGTGGCGATATCTCGCCAGGACAGGGTGAGGAGGGAGAGCAGGTAGCCGCCGTTGTCGTTGACGGAAATGTCGTCACGGTGCAGGCCGATCGAGCAGTGAACGGTGGTGGCTTCCATCAGGGCGGCCAGTAGCTGTTGGACTAGGGCGAGTTGCATCAGAAGCTGCTTGCGGGCGGTGTCGTCCGGGGCTGACTTCATGAGCGGCTCAATGGCGGTGCGCAACTCGTGGTCTCCAGCCGAGCCGGGCGGGTTCAGCAGCGCAGCTATGGGGATCGGGTTGAAGCCCGCGGGAACGGCGAACCAGAAGTGGGCGTTGGGTTCATTCATCGACTCGTCGAGGATGAACCCGGGTGTACTCAACGGGGTGTCTCCTTCTTGCGGAATGAATCAGCGGCTGGGACGAATCCGGCGTGCCGAGCACGCTCGAGGTCCGAGGGTGTGGCCCCCCACTCCGTGAGGCGGGCGCCATTGGCCTTCGCCAGGCGCTGGCTGAGGATCATCATCCGGCGAGGCGTCGTGCCGCTCGGAGTAGGTACGGCGATGAGACCGATCATGCGAGGGTCCCCGGCGAACCAGACCGTCTCGATCTGGGCCTTCAGTTGAGGCTTGGCCCGGGGTGCCATACGGCGGTGCCACCAGGTGACGCGGAAGTGTTTGGCGAAGACCAGGGGAAGTTGCTGTTCTGGGGCGGCAGGGTTGGGAAACTCGAACCATCCGAACTGATTGCCCAGGACTTCCGGCCTCTTTGACAGGCCATTCGAGACACCGTGAAGCACCTGCCATGGGTAACTCTGCAGGATGCGGAGCATGCGAAGAGCTGTAGGGATGTAGCTCAACTGGACGAGCATGCGATAAGGGCTGTAGAGCCAGTACGGCATGAAGATCCATACGGCCCAGTTGGGTGTCTTGAGTGAGATTCCCAGGAGGGCGATCCAGATGCCGATCCAACCGACCAGGCCGCCCACGTTCTTCAGCATGAGCAGGATCCAGGCGCGACGCGTTGGCGGGTGGTCCCACGCAGTGGCGAAGTCGGCAGGGTTCACTGGGTCACTCTTTCTGCAATGGAGAGGGTCAGGAGAAGAGGTAGCGTGCGGCAACCGGGAACCCGGGCAAGTCGACACCGAGTCGTGTGCCGTCGACCCCGGTTCCGACCTCGCCCCTGCGCTCGTCGTCATCGAACAAGCCGTATCCAGCAGTCACAAGGCCGATGCCGCCGGAAGCCTTGCCCACGCTGTCGGCCCACACCTGCGGATCTGCTGACCAGCTGAACGCGCGTTGGAGCAAGGGGTTGGCCAAGTTGCTGACCTCCGTGGCTTTGTCCGAGACCGCAGTGCCGTACTTGGCCATCTTTCCTCCGAGGCTCAGGACTTCGCCCCCGCTGCGGATCGCCTGCGTGGCTTCGATGCCACCCTTGGCGGCGGCTCCGAGTCCAGGCACCATGCCCAGGGTGTCGGCGCCCACCGAAACCAAGTTACTGAAGAAATCGGAGTCGAACTCGCCCTTGGTGAACCCGTCCCATAGTGACGCCCGCACCTCCGGATCCGAAAGCCGAGTCGCGAGCGCCCCCGCGCTGAGAAGCCCGGCACCCACCAGAAGAAGAGGCAGCGCAATAGGCCCGGTGAAGATCAGCGCCGCCAGCGCGAGAACCCCGGCAACCGCGCTGAGGATATCCGGAAGGTTCTCCTTGACCCACTCCCAGGATTCCTCGAGCCAGCCAGGCTCGTGCGGTGCCAGTTTGTCCGTCGCTTCGCGAATCTTGGTCGCGCGGTATTCGGACCGTTTCCCGTGCTCTTCTTCCAGACTCCGCGCCCTCGCCAGGATCCGGTCGAGTTCCGCTTGAGCGTCCTCGACCTTGCCGTTGGCGAGCTTCAGGGACTTCTTCGCGTCGTCCTGCTTGGCACCCTTCTTGTCCAGGTCGGGGTCGTCACCGGCGGTGTCGGCGTGGCCCTTCGCGGCCTTCAGCGCCTCCCGGGCGTCCTTGGCCTTGCCGTCCAGCGCTTTTGCCCGACGCTGATAGTCGTCCAGATCGACTTCCCAGCGCTCCAGTTGCTTGGCAGCCTTTTCGATGGAGCGTGCGGCATTCTTCAGGTTGAGAGACAGCGGCCCATCTTTGACAGTCTCGCGAAAGGCTACTGCCGAATCGCCTTCCCAGTAGCTGCCATCCATCAGCTTGGTGACGACCTTGCGTGTGTCGCGGAGGACAGTGACGCAGTTGCCCAGTTTCTTATGCAGCTCTTTTACGGTGTCGCAATTCCCGGGGGCCGGATTGAAGCCGAGATCCGGATAGGTGGAGGCGTCCGTCACTTCGGCACCTCGACGATGTCGTCGTTGGTCTTTCCGGCCTTGTGCAACGCCTTGACCAGAGCATCCTCGACCTCCAGGAACGCGTCCTTGCTCTGCTCGATGATCTTGCTGAGGTCCTCCGCCTGTTCACCGATCTGCTCCGCGCCGTACTTCCAGTCCTCCTGGAAGTCTTCGCAGGCTTTGTCGAGTTCGTCCGTCCCCAGGCCGCCGACAGTCGCACCGGCCAGAGCGCTCCGTAGACCCTTCAAGGACGTGACTGATCCGTCGAGCAGCTTCATGAACCCTTCGAGTTCGACTGCGTCGAGCCTCAGCCTCTCGGCCATTCCTGCCCCCTGGCGGTTGTCTTGGGTCAACCGACGCTATCGATGGGGTGCGCAGTTTCGCTAGTGCGAAGTTTGCGTCATAGGGGCCCCAACCTGTATGTACCGGGCAGGGTACGGCTGTGAATCGAAATCTGCGGGAAGGGGTGAATCTCCGTTTGCAAAAGATCTTCGTTTCGCGCTGCGGTCTGCCGCCTGTCTAGGGCTTGTGGGGTACGTCGACGGGACCAACGAACCCACGACCTCCGTCCGATTCCCCCGAACGGGGGACTCTTTAGCGTCGACCTCATGCGAATCGGACTGTTTGGAACAGGGAATGTCGCTCGCGCGCTGGCAACTGGCTGGCGGGGGGCCGGACATGATGTTGTGCTGGGGTCGCGTTCCCCGGAGGAGCGGGGTGGGGCAGAGGCGCTTGGTGGGTTCGCCGTCGTCGGGCTCGGGGAGGCTGCCGCGCATGGGGAGGTGCTGGTCAATGCCACGCCCGGGACGGAGTCCGTCGGTCTGCTGAAGGGGATCGGTGCGGCTGCCCTGGCCGGGAAGGTGCTGGTCGACGTCGGTGTCGGGTTCACCGAGAACATGGAGCTCTCCCACCCCAACTACAGCCTCAGCGAGGAGATTCAGGCGGCGTTTCCCGAGACGCCGGTCGTCAAGACGCTCGTCACCATGGACTCGGTGGTGATGACGAATCCGGGGAGCCTGGAGGAGCCGGGCATGGTCTTCCTGTCCGGTGACGACGCCGCCGCCAAGCGGACGACGCGGCAGCTGCTCAGCGACCTGGGATGGCCCGATGCCGCCCAGTTGGACCTGGGCGGCATCGGGACCGCGCGCGGTCAGGAACACGCCGCGCTGCTGTTCATAGGGGTGGGGGATTCGCTCGGCACGTACGGCTTCGGCTTCAAGGTGGTGCGTCCGAGGCAGGCCGCCTGAGCAAGTGCCTGAGCAAGTGCCGGGGCTGGGGCCGGGGGTGTCAGCCGACCTTGCCCACCGGGCTGATCTCCAGCTTGACCGCGCCCTCGCCGTCGGAGACCGGGAGCGTGCCCGCGGGCCAGTCGAGGGTGACGTGCTTGGTCTCGTCCGGAGGCGTCACGACGAGGCTGGTGATGCGGACGCCGGAGCCGCCCGAGTTGTTGTACGGGAACGTGATGTTGAAGGCGGCGGAGTCGCCGTCCTTCAGGACCCCCGGCACGGGCTGCTCGCCGTTGCGGTTCACGGAGAGGGTGTCGCCCGTGGACGCCGTCAGGTCGACTCCTGCGAAGCCCTTGATGGCGCAGTCGCGGCCGCCGCCGTTCTTGAAGACGACGGTGACGACGCCTTCCGTCTTGTCGGTGGTGTTGTCGGTGGCGTTCACTTCGAGCTCGTCGGTACGGCAGATGCCGACCTTCCCGTTGCTGTTGTCACCGGTGCCCGCGGCCGTGCCCTGGGAGGCTTCGCCGCCGCCGGAGCTCGCGCCGGTGCCGGTGTCCCCGTTGCCGCTGTCCTTGTCCGCCGACGCGGAGGGCGAGCTGGTGTCCGCCGACGCGTTGTCGTCGCCGTTGCAGGCGGTGAGCGAGAGGGCGGCGACGAGGCCGATGACTGCTGCGACGGCCTTGCGGGTGTGCTTCATGGGATCCCCCGGAGAAGTGCTGCTGTTCAGTGGTGATCACAGCTAAAGGGGAGGCCCTCGGCGAGAGCAAGGATCGTCCGCCCATCCGGGACGCTGGAACGGTTCCAGGGCCCTGACCTGCGCGAACGTGCCTTGCCTGGAATGGTCGGGTGGGATGCGCGGGGGAGGTTTTGATCATGAACATGCGGGTGATCTAGGGTCCCGGCGTCATTACTCGACGGGGGAACGGGATACACGCGTCATGGGGATGTGTCTACGGCACCTGCGCTGATCGACGGGTGCGTACTGACGGACGAGTTCGTCCAGGCCTAGTCACGAGCCGGCCGGTGGGGCGTTGTCACTCCACGCCCTCCACGAAGTGGTCGAACTCGCCTGCCTGTACGCCGAGTACGAAGGCGTCCCACTTGGCCTGGGTCGTGGTCACGACGTTCTCGGGGGCGCTGGTTTCCCGTAGGTAGACGGCGTCGTCATGGCCGTACGCGATTTCGATCCAGGGGCCTGGGCCTTCTTCCCCTTCGGGGGCGGCGCGGATCCAGTCGAGGTTCGGGGGGATGTCGGGGGGCGGGGTGGTGGTCACTTGTGGGGGTCCCTCGTGGGAATTTTGGGGGATGGGTGGAGTGGAGGAAGGCGTTATGCGGTTATTTGTTCCTATGCGGGTGGAGCATCGGGGCGCGGATTGCAGAAAAGTCCCACCGCGCGGATGGGCGGGATGGGCGGGATGGGCGGGGACGGGCGGGGAGGGTGGACCGGCGGCTGGTGGGTGCGGGGGGTGGCCCTGCGGGGCTTTCCCCGCTGCACCCATTAGCGCGCTCCGCGCGCGGGCACCCCTTCCCGAAACTGGGGCTCCGCCCCAGACCCCGCTCCTCAAGCGCCGGAGGGGCTGAGGGTGCGGAGCAGGGCCGCGAAGGCTGCGGGTTGTGCGGTGAGTATCGCTCCGGTGGGGTCGGCGCTCTCCGTTATGTGGATCGTCGTTCCGGGGCGGGGGGCGGCGACGTGTACGCAGGAGTTGCCCTGGGCGCAGTAGGACGACTTCTGCCAGTTGAGCTGGGGCATAGGGGTTCCTCTACAGGTCTTGGACGATGCTGTGGATGAAATCGCGGGACTTCACGGGCGGGAGCGCTGTGGCCTCCATGCGGTTGAGCAGTACGCGGTACTTGTCGAGCTGTGCCTCGGCGTCCAGGAACACAGGGCCGTGTGACTGGTCGAGATTCACCGTGTCGAGCTGGGGCACCGCGCCTGCCGAGTAGTAGATCGACTGCCCCGAGCCGGGGAACGTACCAGCGGCGAACGGGATCACGTGGAGGGTGATGTGCTCCCGCTCGCTCATGTCCACGAGGTGCTTGAGCTGGGTTCTGGTCACAGTGGGGCCACCGAACTGCATCCGGAGAGCCGCCTCGTGGACGATCACCTGGTTCGGTGTTGGCGCTTCGCGGAAGAGCACGGCCTGCCTCTTGATCCGGTACGAGATGCGGTGCTCGATGTCCGGGGGTGACAGCTCCGGTACGTCCTGGCGGAAGATCTCGCGGGCGTAGTCCGTGGTTTGGAGAAGGCCGGGGATGTGCACGGTCACGGCGGTTCGCAGCAGCGTGGCGTGGTGTTCGACCTCGGCCAGGTCGAGTAGCCCGGCGGGCAGGATCTCGCGGTACTCCTCCCACCACCCGCGTGCCCGTTCAGCGGTCATGCTGGCCAGCGCCTCGATGAGGGTTCTGTCCGAGCAGCCGTAATGGCAGGCGAGGGCGCGTACTCGTGCCGGACTCATGCCGAGCCGTCCGGACTCCATGTTGCTGACCTGGTTCTGCTTCACGCCGAGCAGCTTCCCCGCCTCCGTCGACGTGAGGCCGGCACGTTCACGGAGCTTGCGAAGCTCGCTGCCCAGCCGGAGTTGACGTCCCGTCGGGTTGGTTCTCACGGGCGCGCTCGCCTCTCCTCTGTCCAGTCACTCACACGAGTGGTTGTGCAGGGCTTTGCAGGTTTTCGATTAACACCTTAACAACGCGCCGCTACGTTATGAGTGGCGCCGATCCCCGGAAGCACCCCGCTCGACGGAGCGACAACGTCACCGGGCACAAGCACGGACGCACGGACCCGGCAACTCCCCACCCCGAACGGAGACTTCCATGCTGCCGACAACCGTATCCCCGCCCTGGAGTTACACCCTCCAACTCCCGCACGACCCCCGCGCCCCCGGCATCGCCCGCGCCACCCTCCGCGCCGTCCTCGCCACGTACGGCCTCCCCCAGCTCGTGCCCACCGCTGAACTCCTCGCCGCGGAGATGCTCAACAACGCCCACTTCCATACCGACGGCCCCTACGCCCTCCGCCTCCGCCACTCCTCCCCGCAGGGCATCCGCGTCGCCGTGTGGGATTCCGATCCGCGGATTCCGCCCGGATTCGGGCGGCCCGGGAGCCCGCCCGTGCCCCCGGCGGACGCCGAGAGCGGGCGTGGGCTGCATCTTGTGCGCGCTTGCGCCGATGCCTGGGGCGCCTACCCCCTCGGCGCCGCCCGGGACGGCAAACTGCTCTGGGCCGAGCTCGGTGGTGATCCCCCGAAGGCACAGGTCCCGCCTCTACACTGAACGGCGGCGGACTCCCGCGCGGTGAGGGGTGGTTGACGGTGCGTAAGGCTTGGCTGGTCGCGGCCGTCGGTATCGGTGGGGCGATGAGTTTCATCGCCCTGCTTGTCGTGGGGACCTACATGGCCGCCGGAAGCATCGCGAACGGGGCCGGGCAGGGGAACGTCGGGCTCGCGAAAGGTGCCGTGCCCGCCACCTACCAGCCGCTCGTGCAGAAGTGGGGCAATCTCTGCAAGGCGATCAATCCCGCTCTCCTCGCCGCGCAGCTGTACCAGGAGAGCGGGTTCAACCCGAACGCGAAGAGCCCGGCCGCGGCCCAGGGGATAGCGCAATTCATCCCGGGAACGTGGGCCACGCACGGGCTCGACGGGGACGGTGACGGTGACCGCGACGTCTGGGACCCGAAGGACGCCATCCCCTCCGCCGCTTCGTACGACTGCAAACTCGCCAGTTATGTGAAGGACGCCCCGGGGCGTCCGACGGAGAACATGCTCGCCGCGTACAACGCGGGTGCGTACGCCGTCATCAAGTACGGCGGCGTACCGCCTTACCGCGAGACCCAGAATTACGTGAAGACCATCACGGACCTGGAGAAGAGCTTCGCCCGGCCCACCGGCAGGGTGCAGCCCTCGCAGCAGGCGGCAGGAGCCATCTACTACGCGCAGAAGAAGCTCGGCACGCTGTATCTGTGGGGCGGCAATGGAACCGCCGATCAGGGCGGACGGTTCGACTGTTCCGGCCTTACGCTCGCCGCCTATCGAAGTGTCGATATCGATCTGCCGCGTGTCGCCAACGACCAGTACAACGCGGGTCCTCACCCGAAACGGGACGAACTGCTCCCGGGTGACCTGGTGTTCTTCTCGGACGACCTCACCAATTCCCGGGCCATCCGGCATGTCGGGATCTACGTGGGCGGGGGCTACATGATTAACGCCCCACGGCCCGGCGCGGTGATCCGTTTCGACCCGATCGACACACCGGATTATTTTGGCGCGACTCGCGTCACCGAGGACGGGGCGAACGCCGTGCCCGACAAGCTGTCCGCGGCCTGAAGGGTCGCGGACGGCCCCGAAACGGGTCCGTTGTGGAGGCGTGAGCGGGGCGTGATGTGGCTTGAACTCTCCGTCAGTACACTTCTCTGAGCTGCGGTGATGAGTCTCTCTTCGGTAACGTCTGCGTGATCATCCAGTGGAGAGTGGAACGTAGTGAAGGGGGCCACGCGTTCCACCCGGTAGCGAGCGGCATTGACCACGCAGCAAGCAGTCGCGCAGCAAGCAGTAATGACCACGGGGGTTGATGGAAGGGCGCACGGCAAGGTGCGTCCGAGGCGAGGAGACAAGGGGCCGCAGCACCATGGCTGGACTCGACACAACAGGGTCGAACCCCGACGTCAGCCTGCTCTACGACATCAACGGCCTGGCTGAGGATTCGCCGGCCTTGCTGGCGAAGACGATCGCATTCGCCGGCGAGTACGGACTGCTGCTCGCGCTTGTTCTGCTGGTCGTCTGGTGCTGGTGGGGGCAGCGAAAGCGCGGTTCGCTCGATGACGCCGCTTCCTCTGTCGCCGCCGTTGTCTGGGCGCCCTTGGCGGCCGGGATCGCCGTCCTGGTGAATGTGCCGATCCGCGGATTTGTGGAGCGGCGTCGGCCTTTCAAGGACCACGACGGCCTTGAGATCCTTGTGCACGGAAAGACCGACTTCTCCTTCGTGAGCGATCACGCGACGCTCGCGATGGCTCTCGGCGTCGGCCTTTTCGTGGCCAACCGGAAGTTCGGTCTTGTCGGCATCGCTCTCGCCCTGCTCGAAGGCTTCTGCCGGGTCTTTATGGGCGTGCACTATCCGACGGACGTCGTGGGCGGATTCGCGCTCGGAACGGCCGTCGCGCTGCTGCTCTCGCCGCTGGCGATGGCCCTGCTCACGCCTGTGGCCAAGGCTGTCGGGCGGACGGCGCGGGGCGGGTGGCTGGTGTGGGCGAAGCCGGCTCCGGGGGCTGAGGGGGAGGCTGTGGCGGAGCTGGCCCAGCCGGCGGCCTCCGGCCCGGATGAGCGGGATCTCGCGGCGTAAATCCAGCCTGTCCGGCGTTTGAGGGCGAACTCGGCGGAGCCGGTGGTCAACGGCGCCCGAGGCTCAGGAGCCAGCTCAGGAGCCAGTCACAGTGCCTGGGGGAAGTCGAAGAAGCGCTTGGGGTCGTACTGCTTCTTCAGCTGCTTCAAGCGGGCCGCCGCCGAACCGTAGTACGCCTCGCGCCAGTTCGTCAGAGTCGGGTCCGCGTAGTTCTGGTACGCCGCTCCGGACGCGTACCGCCTCATCGAACCGTGGGCGCTTTTCAGCCAGGCCTGGGCCGGCTTGCCGGACGTGCCGGGGCGCCAGGACGCGATGTACTGCGCCAGCATCCGGCTGCGGCGGTGCACGAAGGCCGTGGCCGTCGGGTCGACCCGGTTGATCGCGCCGCCCAGTGCCGTCAGCGCGATGCTGCCACCGCTCGCGCCCGTCACGTTCTCCGCCTGGGTGAGGAGCGTGCGGATTCCCGCCGCCGACAGCGAGCGGTCGAAGAAGTCCGAACTTGCCGCGTACGTCTCGCGGTTGAGGGCGCCCTGCGGACTCCGGCCCGGCGTCGCGCCCGGCAGGTGGCACTGGGCGTCCGCCGAGAAGGACGAGCAGCCCGCGTACACCTCCATCGACTCCTCGTACGAGCGCCGCTTCAGCGAGACGCTGCGCGCCGGGGCGCCGATCTTGTCCGCCAGGCGGTCCACCGCGTTCTGGAGTTCGCCGTACGTGCCCAGGGAGAAGCACGCGACCGACACCGTGGGTGTCCCGCCCGGTGTGTTCGCCAGGTGCGCCGACGACCAGATCTCGTCCGGCTGGTCGGGGCCCCACTCCTGCCACGCCTTGATGACCGCGGCCGCCTTCGACCAGGGCCAGGTCATGTACGCCGAGACGCCCTGCGGAGCCGCGTGCGTGCGGAACCGGAGCTCCGTCACCACGCCGAAGTTCCCGTTCCCCGCGCCCCGCAGCGCCCAGAACAGGTCCTTGTTCTCGCTCCTGCTCGCCGTCAGCTGCTTGCCGTCCGCCGTGATCAGCGTCGCCGACGTCAGGCTGTCGCAGGTCAGGCCGTACGCCCGCGACACCACTCCATGGCCGCCGCCGAGAGTCAGGCCGGAGACGCCGACCGTCGGGCAGGAGCCCGCCGGGATCGTCACGCCCTTCGCGGCAAGCGCGCGGTAGACGTCGATCAGCTTCGCGCCCGCCCCGACCGTGGCCGTCGAGCCACTGGCGCGGGTCTTGTTCAGCTTCGATACGTCGACGATGAGGCGGCCCGTGCCGGACGACCAACCCCCGTAGGAATGGCCGCCGTTGCGTATGGAGACCGGGACGTCGTGCGCGCGGGCGTAGGCCAGCGTCGTGCGTATGTCGTCCGGGTTCGCCACGTACGCGACCGCGGTCGGCTTCAGGCTGTCGTAGCGCGTGTTGTAGAGCTGCCGGGCCGCCGCCCACTTCGCCTCGCCCGGCTTGACCAGGGTGCCGTCCAGGTCCTTGGCGAGGGCAGTGAGGTTCGCCGCGGCGGACGCGGCGGCGCTCGACGTGCGGATGGGGGTGCCGGAGCGCGAGGCATCCCCGCCCGTGCCCCCGCCGGTGCCGCCGCCTGTCCCCGCGCCTTCGCCGGAGCTCGTGCAGCCCGCCGCCGCGAAGGCCGCCGTTGCCGCCGCCGCCGTGCTGATGAACGTACGCCGTTCCATGACGCCCCTCCCGTTGCTTCCCGGCTTACGAGACGGCGTACGGGACCCGTGGGTTCCGGTGAACGGAAAGGGGAGTTGTGCGGGAGTCGCGTGCGGCGGCCGGTGGCTACCGGTCCGGCATGTGGGACTCCGCGTCCGTCCGGGCCTTGCTGCGCGCTCTGCGGGCGGGGCCGCGCCAGCCGCAACTGCACGTGGCCGCGCAGAAGCGGCCCTGCTCGACCGTTGTCGTGCGGTGGGGTTCGTCCTGTTGCTCCTCGGCCACGACTCCACCGTACCCACGCCGGGTGAACGCTCTTACGCGTGACCGGGTCAACGTACCGGTCGTTACACGGAACGACAGGGGGCTACAGCACCTCGCGGGAAGGCTTGGGGGTAGTCGGGCGATGGGTCAGCAGCACAGGCGCACAGGCGGGGCGGTCGCCACGGCCGCGGCGGTGGGTCTCATGGCCGTCGCCACGGGCTGTTCGGGGGGCGGAGCCGCGGCGGACGACGGACGCAGCGCCTCCCAGGACGCCGTCGACGTGGTGCGGGACTCCGCCGACGCCCTTGTCCGCGCGGGGAGTTCCAAGGCGCGTACGTCCATGGAGATGGCGAGCGGCGGGACCCGTGTGACCATCCGTGGGCAGGGCTCGTACGACTTCAGGCGGCAGGTGGGGCGGTTTGTCGTGGTCCTTCCCAAGGATCCCGCCGGGGACGAGGAGCACCGGCCCATCACCGAGCTGATGGCGAGCGGCGCGCTCTACATGAAGAACCGGGGGGCCGGGGTGCCCGCCGACAAGTGGGTGCGGATCGACACGGCCTCGCTGTCGGACGGCAACCTGGTCACGGGCGGGGCCACCGATCCGCTGGCCGCGGCGGAGCTGCTGCGGGGCGTGAGCAAGGCGTCGTACGTGGGGGAGACGGCGGTGGCCGGCGTGAAGGTGCGGCACTACCGCGGGACCGCTGACCTGCCGCGGGCCGCGAAGTCGGCGTCCGAGGGACAGCGGCGGGCCCTGGGGGCGGCGGCGAAAGGGTTCAGCAAGGGCCGGGTGCCGTTCGACGCGTACCTCGACGAGCAGGGGCGGCTGCGGAAGCTGCGGCAGCACTTCAGCGTCGCGAACGCCGAGGTGGCTTCGACCACGCTGCTGTTCGACTTCGGGGTGCGGGTGGACGTGCGGCTGCCCGCGAGCGAGGACATCTTCGCGGGGAAGATCGCCGAGAAGTAGGGTGCACGGCTAGTCGCGCCCAGGGGTGTGGAAATGGTCCGTCCGTGCCATGCGCGTTGTGTAGGCCGCTCCCTACTCTAGGAAGTCGGTACCGGCAGGAAGCAAGGTCAGGAAGAGGTGATGGACGTGGCTCTGGTGCGCGGTACGACGGTTCAGGACCACGTTGCCCTTGCCGAGATCGAGCTGTGCGGCGAACTCATCATCGCGGCGAGTGCGGCTGCGGAGGAGCGGATGAGTGCGGACCGCATCGACGAGGTCCTGAACGTCTCCACTGACGTGGAGCATCGGCGAGGCGAGGGCCGGGGCTAGCCCCCGTCCCCGGAGCGAGGGCCCGGGCCCCGCCTTCGCTTCCCGCCGGCGCAGGCCTGCCGGCCGCTGCCCTACACCACAAGCCCGCCGCTTCGCGGCGGATGTCTCCCACCCACCCACCCGTTACCCCGCGGGGCAATCGGGTGGGCGGGCGGGGATGATCCGTCGCGAAGCGGTGGGCTCGGGGTGGGTGCCTGGTGGCGAGAGCCGGGTAGTCGCGGCAGGATCCGCCGCGAAGCGGCGGGCAGGGGTCCGGTCCCCCGGCGGGAGCCTTACGTCCGCATCATGCGGGCGATCGCCTTCGTGGCCTCTTCGACCTTCGCGTCGATCTCGTCGCCGCCCTTGACCGCCGCATCCGCCACGCAGTGGCGCAGGTGCTCCTCCAGGAGCTGGAGGGCGAAGGACTGCAGGGCCTTCGTGCCGGCCGAGACCTGGGTGAGTATGTCGATGCAGTAGACGTCTTCCTCGACCATGCGCTGCAGGCCGCGGATCTGGCCCTCGATGCGGCGCAGCCGCTTGAGGTGCTCGTCCTTCTGCTTGTGGTAGCCGTGGACACCCTGGTCGTGGCCGCCGGGCTCGGAGGGCGCTTCGGTGTTCATGGCCACACCGGCCGGCTCGGTGGTCGTCATCGCGTCCTCCTGCTTGGACAGTCACTCTGCTGGGCAGTGATAGGAAAGCCACTGGCTCAACTGGCTTCCTATACCCCTAGTGGGTATAGGGTACTCGATTGCTCGGGGGGTGTGCTGATCACTGTGCCTGATGGGCGACACTGGGGTCTGGCCGGTTAGCCGTGGCCGGATGATGCGCCTAGCATCAGCCTGACCGAATCCAAAGCACCCCGAGGACCCCACGTGCGCTTTCGTCTGACCCCCAGGGAGACGAGCTTCTACGACATGTTCGCCGCATCCGCGGACAACATTGTCACGGGCTCGAAGCTCCTGATGGAACTGCTCGGGGCTGACGCCTCCGCCCGAGCCGAGATCGCAGAGCGTATGCGGGCCGCGGAGCACGCTGGAGATGACGCTACTCACGCGATCTTCCACCAGCTGAACTCCTCCTTCATCACGCCTTTCGACCGCGAGGACATCTACAAGCTGGCCTCGTCCCTCGACGACATCATGGACTTCATGGAGGAGGCCGTCGACCTGGTCGTCCTTTACCAGGTCGAGGAACTCCCCAAGGGCGTCGAGCAGCAGATCGAGGTCCTGTCGCGAGCCGCCGAGCTCACGGCCGAGGCCATGCCGAATCTGCGGACGATGGACAACCTCACCGAGTTCTGGATCGAGGTCAACCGCCTGGAGAACCAGGCCGACCAGATTCACCGCAAGCTTCTCGCTCAGCTCTTCAACGGCAAGTACGACGCCATGGAGGTGCTGAAGCTCAAGCAGATCGTCGACGTGCTCGAAGAGGCGGCCGACGCGTTCGAGCACGTCGCGAACACGGTGGAGACCATCGCGGTCAAGGAGTCCTGAGGCCTCTCCATGGACACCTTTGCTTTGGTCGTGACCATTGGCGTCGCGCTCGGATTTACGTATACGAATGGCTTTCACGACTCCGCGAATGCCATCGCCACTTCCGTCTCCACCCGTGCGCTGACGCCCCGCGCGGCACTCGCTATGGCCGCCGTCATGAACCTCGCCGGTGCCTTCATGGGCAGCGGTGTCGCCAAGACGGTCAGTAAGGGCCTGATCGAGACGCCCGAAGGCAACAAGGGAATGTGGATCCTCTTTGCCGCCCTGGTGGGCGCCATCGTATGGAACCTCATCACCTGGTACTTCGGGCTTCCTTCGTCCTCGTCCCACGCGCTGTTCGGTGGAATGGTCGGAGCCGCGCTCGCCGGTGGTATCGGGGTGATCTGGTCCGGAGTGCTCGACAAGGTCGTCATTCCGATGTTCATCTCGCCCCTTGTCGGCCTCGTCGCCGGCTATCTGGTGATGTGCGCGATCATGTGGATGTTCCGGAAGTCCAACCCGCACAAGGCCAAGCGCGGATTCCGTATAGCGCAGACGGTCTCGGCGGCCGGAATGGCGCTCGGACACGGTCTCCAGGACGCGCAGAAGACCATGGGCATCGTGGTGATGGCCCTGGTCATCTCCGATGTGCAGGACGCCGACGCGCCCATTCCGATCTGGGTCAAGATCGCCTGTGCGCTGATGCTCTCCGCCGGTACGTACGCGGGCGGCTGGCGCATCATGCGTACGCTCGGCCGCAAGATCATCGAGCTGGACCCGCCGCAGGGATTCGCCGCCGAGACGACCGGCGCGGGCATCATGTTCACCACCGCGTTCATGTTCCACGCGCCGATCTCCACCACGCACGTGATCACTTCCGCGATCATGGGTGTGGGGGCCACTAAGCGGGTCAACGCGGTGCGGTGGGGCGTCGCGAAGAACATCATCCTGGGGTGGTTCATCACGATGCCTGCGGCTGCGCTCGTCGCTGCCGTCAGTTTCTGGATCGTGAATCTGGCGTTCTTGTAGTTCTTCGGCATAGGAAAGGCCCGCCCCCCGGGAGCCAGGGGGCGGGCCTTTCTTGTTGCCCCTGCGGTGGCACCGCCATGCAGCACCGCAAGGAGTCGGGGATACCCGATGGCGTGGCCTAGCCGAAGCGGCCCGAGATGTAGTCCTCGGTCGCCTGCACGGACGGGTTGGAGAAGATCCGCTCCGTCTCGTCGATCTCGACGAGCTTGCCGGGCTGGCCGACCGCCGCGAGGTTGAAGAAGGCCGTACGGTCCGAGACGCGCGCCGCCTGCTGCATGTTGTGCGTCACGATGACGATCGTGAAGCGCTCCTTCAGCTCGCCGATCAGATCCTCGATCGCGAGCGTCGAGATCGGGTCAAGGGCCGAGCAGGGCTCGTCCATGAGCAGGACCTGCGGCTCGACCGCGATGGCCCGCGCGATGCACAGACGCTGCTGCTGACCGCCGGAGAGGCCGGAGCCGGGCTTGTTCAGGCGGTCCTTGACCTCGTTCCAGAGGTTGGCGCCCTTGAGGGACTTCTCGACGATGGCGTTCAGCTCGTTCTTCTTGTACGAGCCGTTGAGCCGCAGGCCCGCCGCCACGTTGTCGAAGATCGACATCGTCGGGAACGGGTTGGGGCGCTGGAACACCATGCCGATGGTGCGGCGCACGGCGACCGGGTCGACACCGGGACCGTAGAGGTCCTCGTCGTCCAGGAGGACCTTGCCCTCGACGCGGCCACCGGTGGTGACCTCGTGCATGCGGTTGAGGGTGCGCAGGAAGGTGGACTTGCCGCAGCCGGAGGGGCCGATGAAGGCCGTCACGGAGCGGGGCTCCACGGTCATCGAGATGTCCTCGATGGCCTTGTGGGCGCTGTAGTACGCGGTCAGGCCCGATACGTCGATTCGCTTGGCCATGGGGATCACTGCCTTCAGGGGTTACAGAGTAGGTCGCTGATGTGGCCGCGTCAGCGGCCCGTCTTGGGGGCCTTCCAGCGCGCTACGCCGCGGGCCGCCAGGTTGAGGATCATGATGAAGCCGATCAGGGCGAGAGCAGCCGCCCAGGCGCGGTCGTAACCGGCCTGGTTGCCCGCCGCGTACTGCTGGTAGATGTACAGCGGCAGCGAGGCCTGCGAGCCTTCGAACGGGTTCGTGTTGATCATGGGATTGACCCAGACCAGGAGCAGGACCGGTGCCGTCTCGCCCGCGATACGGGCGACCGCGAGCATGACGCCGGTCGTGATGCCGCCGATCGCGGTGGGCAGGACCACCTTCAGGATGGTCCGCCACTTCGGGATGCCGAGGGCGAGTGACGCCTCCCGCAGCTCGTTCGGGACGAGCTTGAGCATCTCCTCGGTGGAGCGCACGATCACCGGCATCATCAGGATGGCGAGCGCCATGGCGCCGGCCCAGCCGGAGAAGTCGAAGCCCAGGATCAGGATCCAGAAGCTGAGGACGAACAGACCCGCGACGATCGAGGGGATGCCGGTCATGACGTCCACGAAGAACGTGACGACCTTGGAGAGCTTCCCGCGCCCGTACTCGACGAGGTAGATCGCGGTGAGCAGGCCGATCGGCACGGCGATGGCGGAGGCCAGGAGCACCTGCTCCAGGGTGCCGATGATCGCGTGGTAGATGCCGCCGCCGGGCTCGTCGTCCGCGACCACGCCCATGGAGTGGGTGAGGAAGTAGCCGTTGAAGACCTTGGTGCCGCGCTCCACGGTCTCGTAGATCAGGGAGGCGAGCGGGACGACCGCAAGCAGGAACATGACCCACACCAGCGAGGTGGCGAGGCGGTCCTTGGCCTGGCGTCCGCCTTCGACGGCGACCGCGAGGGCGTACGAGCCGACGAGGAAGAGGATGGCCGCGATGAGGCCCCACTGGATGCGGCTGTCCAGGCCGGCGCCCGCGCCGATGCCGATGGCGACGGCGGCGGAGCCGAGCGCGACGACGACCGGTGTCCAGCGCGGGAGGCGGGCGCCCCGCAGGCTCGCGGGCTTGGTGATGGTGGCGCTCATGCGTTGGCCCCCGAGTACTCCTTGCGGCGCGCGATGATCAGGCGGGCCGCGCCGTTGACCAGCAGCGTGATGACGAAGAGGACCAGGCCGGATGCGATGAGCGCGTCACGGCCGTACTCGGTGGCTTCGTTGAACTTGCTGGCGATGTTCTGCGCGAAGGTGCCGCCGCCGGGGTCGAGCACGGACGCGCTGATGAGGAAGGTCGGGGAGAGCACGGTGGCCACGGCGATGGTCTCGCCGAGCGCGCGGCCCAGGCCCAGCATCGAGGCGGAGATCACGCCCGAGCGGGCGAAGGGGAGCACCGATATGCGGATGGTCTCCCAGCGCGTGGCGCCGAGCGCGAGCGCGGCCTCCTCGTGCATCTTCGGGACCTGGAGGAAGACCTCACGGCTGACGTTCGTGATGATCGGCAGGATCATGATGGCGAGCAGGATGCCCACCGTCATCAGGGAGCGCGGGGCGCCGCCCTGGTACTCGAAGATCCCGGTCCAGCCGAAGTAGTCGTCGAGCCAGCTGTAGAAGCCGGTCAGATTGGGTGCGACCACGAGGGCGCCCCAGAGGCCGTAGACGATCGACGGCACGGCGGCCAGGAGGTCGATCACGAAGGCGATGGGGGTTGCCAGCTTGCGCGGCGCGTAGTGCGAGATGAACAGCGCGATGCCGATGGCCACGGGGACGGCGATCACCAGGGCGATCACCGAGCTCACCACGGTGCCGAAGACCAGGACCGCGATGCCGAAGAACGGCTTGCCGCCGGTGGTGGCACCGGCCGGGTCCCACTCGAAGGTGGTGAGGAAGTTGCCCGTGTTGTCCGCGAGCGCGAGCGTCGCACGGTAGGTCAGGAAGGCCGCGATGGCGGCCATGATCACAAGGAGTGTGATGCCGGATCCGCGCGAGAGACCGAGGAAGATCCGGTCACCGGGGCGGGTCGCGCTGCGGCGGGGGCGCTTGGGCGTGATGCCCGAGGGCCGTACGTCGTCGAGGGGTGGGGGTGCTGTCGTACTGCTTGGTATATCCATAAGATTCTCCGGTCTGCGGAGCCGATCACCGCTTCATCAGCGGGAGTTGCTCCTGGCGGCGGTGCACCGGACGGTGCGGCCGGCCCTGCAACGCGGGGCCGGCCGCACTCGGTTCGACTAGCTCAGGCCCGCGACGGTCGTGCGGACCTTGGAGATGATCTCGGCCGGGATCGGCGCGTAGTCGTTCTCCTTGAGGACGTTCTGGCCGTCCTCGCTGGCGATGTAGGTCAGGAAGGACTTGGTCGCGGCGAGGGTCTCGGCCTTGTTGCCCTTCTCGCAGAGGACCTCGTACGTCACCAGGGTGATCGGGTACGCGCCTTCGGCGGTGGGCTTGTAGTTCAGTTCGAGGGCGAGGTCGTTGCCCTTGCCGACGACCTTGGCCTCGGAGATGGCCTTGGAGGCGTTGTCGACGGTGGCCTTCACCGGCTCCTTGGCGTCGGTCTTCAGGTCGACCGTGCTGATGCCGTCGGAGGCGTAGGAGAGCTCGAAGTACGAGATGGCGCCGGGGGTCTGCTTGACCTGGCCCGTGACACCGGAGGAGCCGTTGGCGGACTGGCCGCCCTTGGCCTCCCAGGACTTGCCGGGCTCGTAGGACCAGGCGGACGGGGCCGCGCCCTTGAGGTACTTGGTGAAGTTGTCCGTGGTGCCGGACTCGTCCGAGCGGTGGAACGCCTGGATCTTGGTGCCGGGGAGCTTGGCGTCCGGGTTCAGCTTCTTGATCGCCTTGTCGTCCCACGTCTTGATCTTGTCGTCGAAGATCTTGGCGAGGGTCTCGGCGTCCAGGACGAGGTTGTCCACACCGGGCACGTTGTAGCCGACGGCGATCGGGCCGCCGACCATCGGCAGGTCGATGGCCTGGCTGTTCTTGCAGACCTTCTTCGACGCCGCGATCTCCTCGGGCTTCAGCGCCGAGTCGGAGCCCGCGAAGGCGGTCTGGCCCTGCATGAACGCGGTGATGCCGGCGCCGGAACCCGTCGGGTTGTAGTTCAGCTGAACGTCCTTGCAGGCGGTCGAGTAGACCTTGCGCCAGGCGTCGATCGCGTTCTTCTGCGCGGACGAACCGGAGGCCGCGAGCTGGCCCTTGGCGTCATCGCACTTGATGTTGGCGGCGTTGGCCTTGCTCTTGGTGCCACCGCTCTCGCCGCTCGTGTCGTCGGAGCCGCACGCCGTGAGGGCCAGGGCGCCGGAGACGGCGATGGCGCCGAGGGAGAGGGCGCGGAGCCGGTTCTTGCGCTGAAGCTTCACTTTCGGGTCTTCCTTCCGGGAGCCGCCGGCCCTTTGCTGGCGGCGTGCAGGGTCTTCGTCGTTGCGGTCTAGCGGTTCTGCGGTTCTGCGGTTCTGCGGTCTTACGTTGTGTTGTAAGGCTGAAATTAGGCAGGGCAGGTGAAGTGGCCAAAGGGCACGAGTGAACGGAGGGTGAACCTCGGAGGGCGGCCTGGTTAGGCCACCCACTACGGAACGTAGCCGAAGAGTCACGCAGGGTTGAGTACCCCGAGCAGAGCGTCGACAAGCTGCTGGTCGCGGGGTTGCGTGAGGCGGTTGCGGGCCGCGGTCGGCGAGAGCCAGATGATGCGGTCGATCTCGTCGTTGGGCGAGAAGCTGCCGTCCGTCGCCTCCGCCGCCCAGTAGCTGACCTCTTTGAGACGTCCCTGGGCGAGGTAGCGGGCCGTGGGAAGCCGGGCGCCGGGGGTGCAGCGGTGGCCGGTCTCCTCCTCGACCTCGCGCAGGGCCGCCGCGAGGGGCGTCTCGGACCGCTTCAGCTTGCCCTTGGGGTGCGACCAGTCGTCGTATGAAAGTTAATAACAGTCAAGGAACGTGCAGGTCAGGTGCTGGTCAACGAGTATGCGGCAGCATGGGGACCATGGCTGACACATCGGTGGTCCTTGCGGCGGGTTGTGTCCTGTGGCGCCGATCTACCTCAGGTGCGGGCGTCGAACTGGCCTTGGTCTATCGGCCCAAGTGGGCAGATTGGTCTCACCCGAAAGGCAAGCTCAATCGTGGCGAGGGCGCACAGGAAGCGGCCCTGCGTGAGGTGCTGGAAGAGACCGGTATGACGTGCGACCTGGGGCCGGAGCTCCCCACCGCTCACTATGTCGATGCGCAAGGGCGTCCCAAGGAGGTTCGCTACTGGGCGGCCGAAGCGATTGGCGGCACGTTCGCGCCGAACGCCGAGGTGTCACGGCTCGTCTGGTTGGCTCCGGAGGCGGCGAGCGAGCGCGTCACGCGTGCGAGAGATGCGGAACTGATCGCTGATTTCCTTGCTGCTCTCCGCACGTCTGGGGGGCTGTGATGGGGGAAGAGGCGGCAGAGGATGGCTGGGCCGGTAAGTCGACGGTGACCGTCGACGAGTGGATAGCAGCCGAGCTGGAGCGTGCTCCTGAGCCGAGTGCCGAGCAGCGTGGGAATCTGACCGCGCTGTTCAACGGCGGACCAATAGCTACGGTGGGGTAGATCTCTGCTCAGACGTGAGGGCCCCAACCGTCGTCGGGTTGGGGCCCTCTGTCGTCGCTGATCTCTCGGGGGCAGGCTCCTCCGGCCTCAGGTCTTAGCCCAATCCACGAAGGTGCCCCAGGCTTGGTCTGTCAGAAGCAAGGCGGGACCGTCCGTGACCTTGCTGTCGCGGACAGGTACGACGTTCGCCATTCCGTCGGCGATTTCGATGCAAGCACCGCCGTTATCGCTGCTGTACGAACTCTTACGCCATGCCAGTTCCGGCAGGCTGTTTGCGCGGATCACGTTCCTACTTCCTTCATGACATTGGCGATGAGGTCTGCCGACTTGCGTACGTCGAGAGCAGCGCCTAGGAGCAGATCATAGGCCCGGTCTGCTGCTCGAACTTCTGATGGGTCAGCGAGGAGTTGGCCCTTCAGGAAGCCGTCTACGTGCACAACCGGCGTGCCCTCTGCGAAGGCTAGCGAGTGGAACGGGCCGCCGATACCTGCGTGAGCACCAGCTGACAGCGGAACGACCTGGATCACTGTGGATGGACACTCCGCGAGATCGAGTAGATGCTGCAACTGGTCCCGCATCACGGTCACATCGCCCACCCGGCGCCTTACAGCGTTCTCGTCCATGATCACCCACAGCTCAGGCGGCACATCTCGCTCAAGGATGGCTTGCCGCTCCATGCGTGCATCAAGAAGCCCGTCTACGTCGTTGCTGCGACCAGCCGCGAGGATGGCGTGAGCGTAGGCCCGAGTCTGTAGAAGACCAGGAATGACCATCGTCTCGAACGACCGGATGATGGCCGCTGCCTTCTCCAGCTCAACGTATGGCCGGAACCAGCTCGGATACGCGTACTTGATGACCAGCGGCCAAAGCCGCTCGAAGTGCCCCCCGGACTGAAAGAACGCATCTGCGTGTAGCGCGAAATTCTTGGACGGTACCCGCTTGGCGTTCTCAATCTTGTTAACCAGGGTCCGGTTGCAGAAACACGCTGTGGCTAGGGACTGTTGAGAGTGGCCCTGTTCTGCCCGGAGACGCTGTAACTCATCCCCGAAGAACTTCAGCATGCTGTCGGTCTCGTCTTGCTCTTCGAGTACGGCCACCGGCCCCAACCCTCCCTGTGACACGCGGCGTTGTCACACGTGACAGCCGACCCTGTCAACACCTAACGCCTGTTGAGCGTAGCGGCGCAGGGCAACGCTGTAACCGCGGAGGGCGAACTCAGGCACACATGGTGGCGTACGCGCCTAGTCCCGACGGGCCCCCGATGGACTGCCCACAGAAGCCAGAAGTCCTCAATGACAGAGATCGCAACACCACTGGGGAGTGAAGTCCGGTGACCAAGTACGTGAAGGGCGACGAGGTTTGGGAACAGCGGCGGAGGTCATTCGCCAAAGTCCTCAGCGTCCACGGGTCGGCCCTGAGCTTGGAGAACGACGCTGGGGCGCAATGGATCGCGAGAGCCGAGCAGTGCACGCCCGCAACGGACGCAGTTGATCAGGCGGCACCCGATGGCACCAGGCCAATGAAGGCCCTTCCGGGCGATGTTCAGGTGAGCGACTACGTATGGGTGGCAGGGGCGTATCGCGAAGTCATCGACATGAGGGGCTCTAGTCACATCGGCGGCAAGATCCTGGTGCTTAAGGGGCACGGCCTCTGGGTCATGCCTTACACAGGCACCGTCTACCGCCCCGTTCACGTCAGGACGACGCGGTGACTACCCCTGCACTCGCTGAGCCGCCCGAAGACCTCATCTACGTGAGATCCGGGCCACACAACTACTGGACCACGGGGCTCTGCATGCTCTATTGCCGCCGGGCACAAGCGTGGGTGCTCTGGGTGGGCACCGTATCGGCGCCCGCAGGTATCGGGGATCTGTACGCCTGCGCCACGTGCCTATCTGGGATGAATCACATGGTGGGGCTTCAGCTCCACCAGCGGGACTTGAGCGGCCTGAGCGCTCGCTAAGACGCCATCCCCGGCGAGACCTTGAGTGCGCCGCTCGGTCTGGCTGGGGGTGGTTCCAATCCCTTGTAGCTCAGTCAGGAAGAGCTCTGAGACCACAGCGGGTTTTCGTCATCTGTGGTTCCGCTGTGCGCAGAGACCCCGGTTCGAGTCCGGGCAAGGGAACTGCTCCTCATCGATCGTCGGTGATCGATGAGGAGCGCCCCCGCCGCTGCTGTACGCGGACGGTTCCACAGCAGGGGCGGTAAGGCCCGCTCTGGTCGCTCCTCTCCGTGCGGCCGAGGACAACGACCAGAGCGGGCGGCCTTACCGCCAAGCATTGGTGCCCCCTTCGAAAGTAGTGGGTTGAGGGGAGGGGGCCTGCCTTAAGGGCCCCCAGGGCCCGTGGCCGGCCGCTGCTCCCAATGGAACGGATCATGGATGTCTCGCCGTGACCGGAATGGTTGGAGCGGCCGATCACGACGGGACGCGATCGCCCTGCGGGGACTCTTCAAGGCAATCTGTTGGTCGTTCGGCAGACACTCATCCGGATAAGTGGTTGACCTAGCGGTTCGCGCCACCTCATTCTGGTGACTCATTCGGATGAGTGGTCAACCGGCAAAATTGTCGGCGGCTGCTCGTCATCGTGCGAACTGAGAGGCAGTCAGATGATGGGAACCAAGGGTCTGCGTGCGCTGGTCGTTGCTGGCGCGGCGGTGCTGGGGCTGGGAACGGTCGGCGTGGTGGGGGCGTCCGCGATGCCTCTCCCGGGGCCGCATGGCTCCAGCGGTGCCGCTGTGGCTCCGCATAAGGCGGTGGACAACGGGCTCGCGGACGGGCGCCTGACGCGCGGTGAGCACGTGCGGGCCACGGTCAACGGGCTGCGGATGCGCACAGGCCCGAGTACCAACTACGGGGTTTTGGGTCAGCTCTACACGGGCGACCGGATGAAGCTGATCGGCAAGAAGCAGGACAGTGGTGGACAGTCCTGGTACCGGGTGGCCTTGAGTGGCGCTTCGGCGGGTGGCCTGCCGAGTGGCTATGTCGGCTGGGTCGTGGGCTCGTACCTGTACTGACGGCCAGCGGCTAACGGATGAGTCTGTAGGGGTGTGGCCCCCTCTCTGTATCGACAGGGAGGGGGCCGCGCTGGCGCCTGGCTCAATGTGGGCTCCCGGTGGAGCTGCCCTCACCTGGATCATTGGCTGTTCAACTCGCTCTGTACTGGCGGGGGTTGGCGCATTCGCGCTGGTGAGGCGGGTGGTGAGCGTGTGACTAGCGGCCTGAGAGATCAATAGTCGTACGAGGCCTCGGAATATTTCTGCGATTGGCATTCATAAATGTCACAGCCTGTAGCAGACTGAGCGTTACCGGGGGTCCGTGGGCCTGAGTGCGCGAACTCGGGTCATCTGCAACGGAGTTAGTTTGCAGGTGCGATGGCGGCATATGCCGTCGTGAGGAGTTAGAAGCAATGGTGAGCCAGCGGGGAGCGGGCTACGGCGGGGAGCCGGACGACGCGGTGTGGGTGGCAGACGTGGACTACGTCGCTGCCTGGTGCGCTGCGGAAGAGGCGGCGACCGAAGTCAACGAGGCTGCTAGAGCTCTGGGTATCGGCAGTCACTTGGTGCGGGCCATCCCCCACACGGGCATCCGGGGTGAGTCGGTGGTCTGGATGCGACCTGAGGGAGTCCGGGAGATCGCGCAGTTACTGGGCACGTTAGCGGAGGAGCGTCGGGCGGGCTGAGCGCCTGGGGCCGATCACGAATGAAGGGAATGGCAGCATGGCGCGGGAGTGGCGAAACCGGAAGGACAAGCGGGTGACGGTGCAGGGGAACTACATCCGCTGCGAGGGGTGCCGTCGACCTATCCGGATCACGGGTGCGGGGCCCGCCGTTTTTGCCGCGCGGGAGCATGCGCGGGAGTGCAACAGAGGCTGAACCATGACCTTGTGCACCCTGGTCATTTTGGGCTCCTGGGCCTGCAACACCGAAAGTCAGCCCCCTGCGGCGGGCGGTCGACGTCTGGCCGAACCTGGCTCGCTGCACCACATTCCGGTCTCAACCACGCTGCCAGTGCTCTTGAGAGAACGTGCCCCTGCGAGGGCTGACGGGAGGGGGCCTGCCAAAAGGGCCCCCGGGCCCGTGGCCGGCCACCGCCTCCAAGGACTTGTAGCACGGAGAATCTTGCAGCGATGGACGCGGCTGGAACGGCCGTCCATGCGGCGGTAGTCGGTCTCTGTTCGTGCGGTGGCGAAGGCCTGGCGGTAGCCGGAGACTTCCCCTTGATCGGCTGGGCAGACGAAAGGGCCCCCGCGGTTGATCTGCGGGGGCTTTGCTGCTGGCTCCGGGTGCGGTGTGGTGTCCGGGCGGCCCGGTCGTCCGGACGGGACCGGCCGGAGGCCGCACGCCCGGCCGGTGCGGGCGGTGCTGCCCGGCGCGCCGTAGGCGCGCCCTTGAGCAAGTAAAGCGAAGTTACTCCGATGCGGGCCGACTGCGCGGGGGCCGCTTGGCGGCTGCCTTCATCGGCGTCACGGGGAAGCTGAGGCGGCACGTCGCGGCGGGGGCCCGTAGCTCCTCGCACAAGAGTGGATGGCCGCTGTCGGCGTCGCGGGTGACGCGGTAAGTGATCAGGAGCGGGCTGGCGTCCGGGACGAGTTGCAGGGTGCTCCGTTCGTCCGGGAAGGGAGTGCGGGCGGTGACTTCCTCGGTGAACGCAAGAGTGTGACCGGCGTCAGAGAGCTGGCGGTAGAGCTCGCTGATCGGGGCCGTGGGCTCCTCGGCGAGTGAGGGGGTGTCGGCGGCGGTGGCCATCGGGATGAGCATGCGGTGCGCCATCCTGGCCCCGCTGTCGGGATCATGAATGAGGCGGTCCACGCTGATGGCGTCCTGGTCGGCCTGGTCAAGGAGCGCTGCGGGCATGCCATCCAGGGTGATCCGGGAGACGGCGGGCGGCTCCACCTCGGTCACGTCCGGCAGCTGCCAGACCTTGCCCGCGCGCTGGATAGATCGGTCGACTCGCAAGCTGTGGGCAGCGCTGTCCCGTTCGCGGACGATTACGCCCTTTCCCTGACGGGAGTAGACCAGACCCATGCCGCGCAGCTCCGCCACGGCTTGGCGCACGGTCGCCTTGCCCACTCCGAAGATCTCTACCAACTCGTTCTCGGACGGGAGGAGTTGCCCCGGCTCGTAGTGGCCTTCCTTGATCTCTGTGGCTAGCTCGCGCGCGACCGCCATGTACATGGGCTCTGGTCGCTGGACGTGCTTTCGGGCTGTCATGAGAGCTCGCTCCCTGGGTCAGGTGGACGGCCGGACGGTTCGGGCTGGGCTCGCTGTCAGTGCCGTGTGCTAGTGGGCAACTTCTCCACTCATGAGCATAAGTGGTTGACGCATGACTGCACAGCCCACTTACGATGGTTCTCCACTCATCCGGATGAGTGGAGAACCGAATGAGCCGAGTGAAGGGTGTCAGGTCATGCAGAACACACCGATCGATACGAACAGGCTGGGGCCGCTGTGGTGCTCGATGCCGCCCGAGCCGCGCAAGTCCCCGGACGGCGCACAGCGCAAGGACCGGGAGGGCAACCTCCAGTGGGTCACCAGCGTCACAGTGGTGCCGAAGGAAGGCCGCCGCGTGGAGAACATTGATGTGGTGGTCTCCGGGCTCCAGCCGCAGGGCATAACCGCTGGAGCCGAGGTCAAGATCATTAACTTGGAATCCAACAAATGGGCGGTGGACGGCCGTAGCGGCGAGTCCTACCGGGCGGACGAGATCACGCCGGTGAACGGTCCGGCTGCTCCTGGTGGCAGTGCTGCTCCGGCGTCGGGGGCGCGTGGCAAGGCCTCGGGCGGTGAGTCCTGATGATGGATTTCTGGCACCTGTCGGCCGCTCAGGCAGACGGCGCGGCCTGCGTGGTCTGCGGCGCGGACTTCCTGCGCTCGCCCGTGGATCACGTGGCGGTCGGCAAAGCGCCCGATGCGGACGAAGCGCACGTGTACGCGTGCACGCGCCCGTGTGCCGGGGTGGTCGCGGAAGAGGCGGAGCGGATGGCGCGCGAGATGCGCGAGTTGGCCGGACCCGTCAGCGAGAGCGAGGCATCCGACCACGCGGGGCCCGACAGCGACGAAGCGGTGCTCGGACACCTTATGCGCGACCTTCAGGTGCTCTCTGGCGCTCAGACGCTGCTCGGCGTCGCCGAAGACACGGCGGTGACCAAGTACCTGTTAGGCATGGCGGCCGTGCATGCCGAGACAGCCATGATGCGGTCGCGCTGGCTCCTGGCCTACCTGGAAGGCAGGCACTGATGCCGGGCTCACTGATCGTCTGGATTCTCACCGCCCTGATCATCACCGGGGTCCTGACCCAACGGTGGTGGGAACCCCGTCTGCTGGCCCGTGGGGTCGACGTGAACGGGTGGCCGCTGCGCTGGTGGCTGACCGGGTATCCCCGCGTCGTGCTGCGGCTGTACTGGACGTGGCGGCGGCTGTGCCTGCTCAACAACATGTCGGTGAGCAACCGGTCGAATCAGCGGCTGATCGGCCGTGACACCGTGGTGCAGGGGCAGGCGCTGCGGCCCAAGCCTCCGCGTCTGGGCTGGCCTACGCCGACCCGTACGGGGCTGGTCTTCCGCGTGAGGCTGCACCCGGGGCAGACTCCTGCGCCCTATCTGGCGGCGGCTCGGGCCATGGAGCACACCTGGCGGGTGCACGGGGTGCGGGTGACCTCGCCTCGACGCGGTCAGGTCCTGGTGCGTGTGACAGCTCTGGACCCGCTGACCGGGGATCGCCCTGCCAGGCAACCGGGCGCTGCGGCGCTGCTGTCGGCGGACGTGGGCCGCGTGGAGGACGGCGAACGCTGGCTGATCGACCTGCGGCGGGTGCCGCACTGGCTGGTCACCGGGGCCACACAGAGCGGGAAATCCTCGCTCCTGGCGGCGCTGATCAAAGCCCTGTCGCCGCAGCGGGTCGCCCTGGTGGGTATCGACTGCAAGGGCGGCATGGAACTGGGCCCGTTCGGCGGGCGCTTCGAGGCACTGGCCATTGATCGGGGAGAGGCCATCGTCGTTTTGCAACGGATGCTCTTCGAGATCAAATACCGAATGCGGCTGTGTCGGGCAGAGGGCGTGCGCTCCGTGTGGAGGTTGCCCGAAGCTATCCGGCCGGTGCCAATCGTCGTGATCGTCGATGAGCTGGCAGAGCTGTACCTGACCGACGGGTCCCGCGAGGGGCGCGAGGAGTCAGAGCAGTGCGGAACGCTGCTGCTGCGCCTGGCCCAACTCGGGGCCGCGCTCGGCGTGCACCTGGTACTCGCGGGCCAACGCGTCGGCTCCGATCTCGGGCCTCGGGTCACCTCCCTGCGCGCCCAACTCGGCGGCCGGATCGCCCATCGCGCACATGACCAAGCCTCGGCAGAAATGACCCTGGGCGACCTCAACGCGGATGCCGTGATCGTCGCGCAGACGATCTCTGAAGAGGAACAAGGCGTTGCGGTGGTAGCAACCTCGGGTCGCTGGGTGCGCGCTCGCTCGCATCAAGTCGCCTTGGAAGAGGTGGAAGAGGTTGCCCGCACGAGGGGGCCGGTTCATCCGTTCCTGTCGACCGATGCGCTACTGAAAGGCGGGGGAGCGGCATGACTCAGTCCACGATCTATGTGATCGATGCCTTCCTGTTCCTGTTCGCCTTCATGATTGCGCGATCTCGTGAAGTCAGGGCCTATCAGGTGATCCTGATTTCGCTGGCGGGATTCCTGCTCGCCATGACCCCATTGGGATATCCCGTCTGGTGGATGTTCCTGTTTATCGGCAACGGCCTCTTCGGCTGACGCCATCCATCACACATTTCCAAGCGTCGAGAATAGTCAAGTTGAGATCAGTCAAGAAGAGACAAGTCGAGTCGAACTCAGGAGTTGCCATGTCCGCTATTTTTCTCCCGCGCGAAAGGGGGCCACCCCCATGTATCCGATATCCGCAAAGGCGCGGCGCTCGGTCCTGAATGAGGCTGAGCGTCAGCGCCTCCTTTCGTTCACAGAACAAGATTTCATCCGGCTCATACAAGAGTCGGGCTTCGCTCGCTGGCTCGACCAGATGGAATCCATCGGCGGCTGCGCACACCCCATATATCTGTCCGGGCATACGACCGTGAGAGATGCCGCGAGCGGTGAGGTGCTGCGCCATTACGACACGCGCGACGAACCGGGCGGCCGGATGGCGGTGCGCTGCCGTAACCGGCGTGAGAGCCGCTGCCAACCGTGCGCACGCCTGCACGCGGGCGACACGTTCCACCTGGTCCGCTCCGGCCTGCTCGGCGGCAAAGGCACCCCCAAGCGAGTCCAGACCCATCCCCGACTCTTCGTCACCCTCACCGCCCCCTCGTTCGGGGCCGTGCACCGTGTGAGCGACCACAAGGGCGCGTACTGCCGTGCCCGACGCGACGGCGGCACATGCGAGCACGGGCGGCCGATCGGCTGCGGACGGCAGCATGCAGATATTGATTCGGTGGTGGGACAGCCGCTTTGCCGGGACTGCTATGACTACGTGGGACATGCTCTCTGGCACGCGTCAGCCGGCGGGCTATGGAACCGCTTTTGCCACACCATGCGGCGACACCTGGCCACTGCTGCGGGTATCACGCAGACGGCCTTTAAGAAGCACCTGACGCTATCGTTTGCGAAAGTCGCCGAATACCAGAAACGCGGGGCCATCCACTTTCACGCGGTCGTCCGCCTGGACGGACCGGAAGGGCCCGAAACCCCACCCTTGGCCCGAGTGACAGCACAACTCTTAGAACAAGCGGTACGTTCGGCGGCAGACTCTGTTGAGATGTACACGCCCTACTCGCCAGCCACGGGGGAGCGAGTCATCAGATTGGGGCGCCAACTCGACGTGCACCGTATCCGAAGTGACGCGTTCACCGAATCCGCGGTGACCGATAGCGCGGTGGCGGCGTACGTCGCGAAGTACGTCTCTAAGTCCGTTGGCGACGCGGGCGGCATCGATTACCGCATAACTGACCCTGAGAGCATCCGCCTTGCGCCGGTCAATGGGCACCTGCGCGGACTTATGGGCGTCTGCTGGCGCCTGGGTGGCCTGCCCGAACTAGCCAGTCTCAACCTGCGGTCATGGACGCACACGCTGGGCTACAGGGGGCACGCCCTCACCAAGTCCCGCCGCTACTCCACCACTTACGGCGCACTGCGCGCGGTGCGGGCGGAACACCGAGGCGGCGGTACGGGCGTGCCCGAGGGAGCAGTGACGGAGTCGGCCTGGCGCTACGTCGGCTCCGGTCACACTCTCGCTGAGGCTGAGGTAGCAGCGGGTATAGCCCTAGACCTTGCAAACTCCAGGCAGCTCCATGTGGAGGCTGAAGGGGAGCGGAGCCAGTGACGGCACCTTTAGAGAACCGGACTGGTCCCGATGCGGATGACCTCGACGAGATCCCCCAGGAGTGGAACGGGCCTGTCTCGATGGCCCTAGATGACTGGGTAGAAGTCCAACTTAGCGATGCACCCGAGTTAGATTCCAGGCGTCGGAGAGTAATCTCTATGCTGCTGGGGTGTGATCCTGGTCCTTAGTCTCTTTCCTCTCCTTGCGCCACGACACCTTGAGCAGCTTGGGGTCGAATGGTGCTTTATCACTCACCCCTTCGGGGATTGGCATCACGACTACGGACGTGAATACTTGCGCGATGACTTCACGCTTGTCGGCAAGCTCCATCGTCTCCCATTTCTGACGGCTCCAACCACGGAGTAGATTGCGTTTCCTTTCGGCTCTAAGGTGCTCCCTTTCGTCCTCTTCTAGTGCCTTAATGTTCCGATCCAAGCGAGTGATCATATCGTGCACGTCTGACCATTCGGCCTCCCCTTCCGATACTGAGTACTTGATTTCCTTCCGCTGCCTGCGGAGGTTGGCTAGCTTCTCTGCCCCTCGCCAAGGTGTCATTTTTACGGGCGTTCCCGCAAAATGCTTGTCGAGATACGCGAGAAGCAATCCCGTCAGATATTTATCTACTGGGGCTACCCTTCGGCCTACTCCTCTGCAATTTGGGCTTCCGCAGCGGTAATAGTCGCCGTACTTAGCGTTCTTCCCTGATGCCTTGTTCCCGCTGAGTTTCTCGTAGCACACTTCCACAAGGTCGTTTATGCGCCCGCACCTGAGGACCCCCGAATAGTGGTAGACGCGGGAGCGAAGTTGCTCGCTTGCTTGCTGTGAGTTTGCCTCGACCCTCATTCCCCTATGTAGGCGCTTTGCGTTTACGTCAGACATGATGCTTTTCCACATCTCGTACGTACATTCGTCCTCTTCTGAGGCGTGCTCCCATTCTCCGATTTTCGGTTCGTCCGTCTTTGGGTCCATCACTAGTTCTCCGTTGAGAATCCTTCCGCCCCACCATGCGGGATTTGTGACGACCGCCTTAACGCCTTGCTCTGTCCATTTTCCACCCCTGGCGGTCAGAACTCTCTTTCTGTTTATGTCTCCTGTAATTCTTCGCCATGACACCCCGCGATACCTCATCTTGATCATTCCGATAAGGTGCGTCCACTCTTCCCTATTGATCCATTTATTACCGATTCTATGGGGATCTTTTGAAGCCCCTAGCCAGCCGAAACGGCGGGGGCCGCCGTACGCCTTTCCCTCCTCTGCTCTATCGATGGCATTTCTGGCAGTCCGTTTGCGGATCTTTTTGACTTCTGATTCCCCTGTTCCGGACGTCACGAGTCCCGAGATGATATTGCCGTCGTCGTTGACGAGATCCAACAGTTGCTTGTCTTCGATGAATACGCCATCACCCGTCATTACTAAGGCGTCTTGGAAGGCGACGAAATCCCGAGGGAGTCGGTATACGCGCTCCCTTTCGACTGCGACACATCCGCGAATCGGGATGCCTGTTTCCTCTTCGTGCCCGTGCGTGATGTCTTTGACCATCTGGAGGAAGGCTGGGCGCTTAACTTCTCTTTTGGCGGCAGTCAGGTTGTTGTCTTCGTAATGAATGACAACGGCGCAGTTGTAGAGGTCGGCATTTCGAGTGTTGTGCTTGTGCTGGCGGGCAATGCCGATGGCGTCGCCCTTGAGCCTGTCCGCTGAAATGCGGGCCATGGAGGCGATGGGGACGCGTCCAGCTAGCCACTCCTCGACGGTGCCCCCGGCGTCCATGTGAGCTTGGAGGGCGGGGGCAACGTAGGAGCGAGAGAAGGTCTTTGACGGTCGCGAAGGGTTGCGAGTGTCAATCATGGCGCGACCGTAGTGCACCGTGGTTACCGCTGCTACGGTTCGTCGTACTTCGGCCTGTGGACCAGGCATATCTCCAGGCGGCCGTCATGGGGGGAGTGGCGCCACAGGACGCAGCCCGCGGCCCGGACGACCTCGCCCTCGGCGCCCTCGGTGCCGCTCTCGGCGTGCGTCACCGGGTACTCACCGCCTCCGCCTCCGCCTCCGTCTCCCGGAGCCAGGCCTGGTGGAACGCGAAGCGGGCCGCTTCCACCTCGTGGCGCTGGTCGGCGTGCAGGACGCCGAGGGCGTACGCCGTCGCCGGGGCGATGCGGGGGGTGCGGGCGGCCGATGCCGCGGCCGATGCGGCGTCCGCGGCCTCGCGGTGGCGGTCCAGGGCGTGGCCCGCGTCCGCGAGGCGGAGGTCGCCGCCGGGGCTTCCGGTGAGGACCTCCTGGGCGTACCTGTGCAGGCGCAGGAGGGCGCGGGTCTTCAGCCAGGGGGCGTCCTGGGCCTCGGGGGCCTCACTCGCCGCGAGGCCGTGCGTCAGCGCTTCCGCGTTGTACGGATGGCCTGCCTGGCCCAGGGGGAGCGCGGCGACGGCTTCGGCGAGGTTCTCCTCGGCTCTGGCTGCCAGCGGCTTCAGGTCCTCCGTCGCCTGGGTCAGCGGGACCTCGCTCGCCAGTACGGCGACGTTGTCCGCCACTGCGTGGAAGCGGGAGGAGCCGAAGGCTTGGAGGGCTGCGGAGTGGGCCCGCGTGCGGGCGAGGGTCAGCTGGCGCTCCAGCAGTGCTGCTGCCTTGGCTGCGCCTACCGTCAGGCCGCGTGGAGTACCGCCCTGTTCATCGGTACCCGGCGGTGTGGGCTGTGCCCACCCTCCCCCACTCTCGGCTGCGCTCGAGCGGGGGGACCCCCATCGCCCTGCGGAACGCCTGCCCACAGCCAGGGCGGCGGGGTCAGCGCCTGGGCGCGTGCTGCCCACGGCAGTGACGTCGCCGCGAACCGGGGGTTGCGGAACGGTAGGCGTGCCCGACAAGCGGTGCAAGGCGTCCAACAACCGCTCCAAGCGGGTCGCGTACGCGTGTTCCCTCGCCAAAGTGCCTGACAGCCATGCCAGTTCGGGGCGCAGCCCCGCAGCCCACTCCTGGTCCAGGAGTGGGTGGAACGTGTGCAGGGTGCCGCCGATGCGACGCGCCGCGCGGCGCAGGGCTCGGGCCGCCTCCAGGGACTCCTCCGCGCCCTGCGCGTCCGTCGTCGACTCGCGGTGCAGCCGCAGCGAGCGCAGGAACTCCGTGGCCTGGCCCTGCAGATAGGCCGACAGGACATCGCCTGTCGTCGTCTCATGGTTTAGCTGTGCCACGCCGGCGCCTCCGGGCGTCTATGAGCATCTCCTGTACGTTCCGCAGGGGCTGGCCCTCCGGATCCAGCGCGTGCCGGGTCCAGTTGCCGTCCGCGCCCAGGTGCCAGGAGGCGGTGGTGTCCGACATGCCGGTCTCCAGGAGCCGGCTCAGTGCCGCCCGGTGTGCCGGGTCGGTGACCCTGACCAGCGCCTCGATACGGCGGTCGAGATTGCGGTGCATCATGTCGGCGCTGCCGATCCACACTTCGGGCTCGCCCGCGTTGCCGAAGGCGAAGACGCGGGAGTGCTCAAGGAAGCGGCCGAGCACGGAACGGACCCGGATCGTCTCCGAGAGCCCGGCCACACCCGGTCGCACCGCGCAGATTCCGCGCACCCACACGTCCACCGGCACGCCTGCCTGCGAGGCGCGGTAGAGGGAGTCCACGACCGCCTCGTCGACCATCGAGTTGACCTTGATGCGCACGTAGGCGGGGCGGCCGGCCCGGTGGTGCTGTATTTCCTTGTCGATGCGCGAAATGAGCCCGTCGCGCAGGGACTTGGGGGCGACGAGCAGCCGGCGGTAGGTCTCGCGGCGCGAGTACCCCGAGAGCCTGTTGAAGAGGTCGGACAGGTCGGCGCCCACCTCCTGCTTGGCGGTGAGCAGCCCCAGGTCCTCGTAGAGCCTGGCCGTCTTGGGGTGGTAGTTGCCCGTGCCCACGTGGGAGTAGCGGACCAGCGTCTCGCCCTCCTGGCGGACGACGAGCGACAGCTTGCAGTGCGTCTTCAGGCCGACCAGGCCGTAGACGACGTGGCAGCCCGCCTCCTCCAGCTTCCGTGCCCACTTGATGTTGGCCTGTTCGTCGAAGCGCGCCTTGATCTCGACCAGGACGAGCACCTGCTTGCCCGACTCGGCGGCGTCGATCAGGGCGTCGACTATGGGGGAGTCGCCCGACGTCCGGTACAGCGTCTGCTTGATCGCGAGGACGTCCGGGTCGGCGGCGGCCTGCTCCAGGAAGGCCTGCACGGACGTGGAGAACGAGTCGTACGGGTGGTGCAGGAGTACGTCGCGTTCGCGAAGGGCGGCGAAGATGTCCGGCGCGGACGCGGACTCCACCTCGGCGAGGTCGCGGTGTGTGCCCGCGATGAACTTCGGGTACTTCAGCTCGGGCCGGTCCAGGGCCGCGATGCCGAAGAGCCCGGTCAGGTCGAGCGGCCCCGGCAGCGGATAGACCTCCGCCTCGCTGATCTTCAGCTCGCGTACGAGGAGGTCGAGGACGTTCCGGTCGATGGACTCCTCGACCTCAAGGCGTACCGGCGGCCCGAAGCGGCGCCGCATGAGCTCCTTCTCCAGGGCCTGGAGAAGATTCTCGGCGTCGTCCTCCTCCACCTCCAGGTCCTCGTTCCGGGTGAGCCGGAACATGTGGTGCTCCTGGATCTCCATGCCCGGGAACAGCTCCGCGAGGTGCGCGGGAGCGGCGATGACGTCCTCGATGGGCACGTACCGCTGTGGCGATGCCTCAAGGAAGCGGGAGAGCAGCGGCGGAACCTTCACGCGCGCGAAGTGGGTGTGGCCAGAGACCGGGTTGCGCACGACCACGGCGAGGTTGAGCGAGAGCCCCGAGATGTACGGGAAGGGGTGCGCGGGGTCCACGGCCAGCGGGGTCAGGACGGGGAAGATCTGCTGCCGGAAGAGCGTGAAGAGGCGGGACTGCTCCTTCTCCGTCAGCTCGTTCCAGCGGACCAGGTGGATGCCCTCGTCGGCGAGGCCGGACGCGACGTCCTCCTGGTAGCAGGCGGCGTGCCGGGCCATGAGCTCGCGGGAGCGGTTCCAGATCAGCTCAAGGACCTCGCGGGGCTGCAGGCCCGAGGCCGAACGGGTGGCGACGCCGGTCGCGATGCGACGCTTCAGCCCTGCCACCCGGACCATGAAGAACTCGTCCAGGTTCGAGGCGAAGATCGCCAGGAAATTAGCCCGTTCGAGGAGCGGGGTGTTCGGGTCCTCGGCGAGCTCCAGGACGCGCTCGTTGAAGGCGAGCCAGCTGCGCTCCCGGTCCAGGAAACGGCCCTGCGGAAGCTCCTGGCCGTCGTGTCCTACCTGGCCGTCCTCGTCGTACGCGTCGAGATCCGCGTCGATGTCGGGGTCGAGGTCGGAGACCGCTGCCGACAGTGTGTGCGGGCGGTGCGCGGCGATGGAGCCGACGGAGGGCTGGGCGTGCTGGACCTGACCTTGCGTGCTGGGCTGGCTCATGGCCCCATTGTTCCGCGTGGGGACCCCGATGGGCGCGTCGGAGAGTGCCGGGGTGAGGACGAGCTTCCCGTTCACGGGGGGAGGGTCGGGCACGGCGGGCTGCATTGAGCGAGGGTCGCAAGCCAGTCTGAATCACTGGTTACGGCGACATGACGTGCGGGACATGTGCGGGAGGCCCCCGGGCGTCTACGTGTCCGGGGGCCCTGCGGAATCAGGCGGTCCGGCGCCGCAGCACCCGGAACGCGGCGTACGCGGCTGCGGCGGTGAGGGCCAGGATGATGCCGGTCTCGATCAACTGGACGTACCAGAAGTGGGAATGGGGGTGGATGTCGGCGTACCAGCCGGTGATGCGGGTGTCGGACGGGCAAGGGAAGGCGGCCATCTGCTCGGGGGAGCACTGTCCGGCCACGAACCGTTCACCGGCGGCGTTGTGGACCCCCATGTCCATGATGAGCGAGTCCACGGGGACGTCATGCATCGTGTAGCCCGTGCTCCTGCCCGAGGCGGGCCCCGAGACCGTGGCCACCGGGAACAGGTGCCAGCGCACACTGCCCAGGGCGAGGAGAACGCCGCCGGTGACGACTCCGGTGACGGACATGCCGAGCAGTGTGCGCCGCAGGAGCAGTCCGGCGAGCGCGCCGACGGCCACGGCGAGCAGGCAGTACGCGATGAGCACGGGACCGATCGCCTCGTACACGCCCCGGTCGGTCCAGGAGAGGTTCCAGCGGCCCAGGAGGTTCCAGGCGCCGAGCTGGAAGACGGCCATGAGCACGAGCGCGCCGCCCACGGTCAGCGCGGCGGCCGTTGTCAGCTTCGACGCGAGCCAGCGCGCGGGGGAGACCGACTGGGTCCAGGCCAGCTTGTACGCCCCGGACTCCATCTCGCGGCCGATCATCGGGCCTGCGACGAAGGCACCGATCAGCACGGGCAGGAGCAGCAGGGCCACGGCCCCCTTTTCCATGGTGCTGGAGAGCAGGTCCATGGCGCTGGAGAACCCGAGGAAGGTGTCCTCGCAGGGGCCGTAGCAGTCGGTGGTCGGCACCGGGTAGGCCGAGGCCGCCCACCGCAGGTAACCCGTCACCACCGCCGCCAGGAGGACGAGGCCACCCACGGTCCACAGCGCGGTGCGGTGCAGCCGGACGTCCGCCCAGCGCGGACCGCGCAGGAGAGGCGAGCTCATACCGTCACCTCGCGGTCAGCGGCGGGCGCCGTGCTCGGCGTCAGCAAAGCCGGTGCCTCGGGTGAGCGCAGGTGGGCCAGCAACAGTTCCTCCAGGGAAGGTTCTTCGACGTCCCAGCCGTCGCCGACCGGGCGGCCCTCCGGGCGGATCAGCGCGGTCAGGCCGCGCCCCGTGGCGCGGGACTCGACGACCGTGTGCGGGGCGAGTTCTTCGGCGGGCCGGCGCCCGGTGACCAGGGCGTGGGCGGAGACGAGGTCGTCGATGCCGCCGCCGAGCCGGACCCGGCCGCCGGAGACCAGGAGCAAGTGGTCGCAGGACTCCGCCAGTTCACCGACGATGTGCGAGGACATCACCACGGTGGTGCCGTGCTCGGCGGCCTCGGCCATCAGCGTTCCCATCAGCTGATGCCGCGCGAGCGGGTCGAGGTCGGCCATGGGCTCGTCCAGGAGCAGGAGTTCGGCCCGCTTGCCGAGCGCGAGGGCCAGCGCGACGCGGGTGCGCTGGCCGCCGGAGAGCGTGCGCACGCGTGCCTTCGGGTCCAACCCCCCTTCCCGTACGACGCGTTCGGTGAGCCCCGCGTCCCAGCGCCCGGGGTTCAGCTCGGCGCCCAGCCGCAGGGTGTCGGCGATGCTGAGCTGCGGATAGAGAGGCTTGTCCTGGGCGACGTACGCGATGCGTTCGCGCGCGGCGGCCGGGGTGGTGCCGAGCACGGTGACGCTGCCCCCGGTCGGGCGGACAAGACCGGCGGTCAGGGTGAGCAGCGTCGACTTGCCCGCGCCGTTGGGCCCGACGACCGCGCATATCCTCCCGGCGGGCAGCCGGAAGGAACAGTCGCGCAGGGCGTGGCCCCGCCTCCCGTAACTCTTGGCCAGCGCGGCCGCCTCGATGGCGGTGTCGGTCATGCGGAGCCCCCCTTGGTCACGTTCTGCTCGGACTGCGTGAACTGCTCTTCGAGTACGGCGCTGAACAGCGCCGCCACGTCGTCCCTCTCCAGGCCGGACGCACGGGCACGGGCGGCCCACTGGCTCAGCTCGCCCCGCAGCGGGGAGTCGGTGGGCGTGGAGCCCAGCGTCTTCCGCACGAAGGTGCCGAGCCCGCGCCGCGCCTCGACCAGGCCCTCGCGTTCCAGTTCGCGGTAGGCCTTCAGGACCGTGTTCGGGTTGATGGCCGTCGCCTCCACGACCTCACGGGCCGTGGGCAGCTTGTCGCCCGGTTCCAACAGGCCCAGGCGCAGGGCCTGTTGGGTCTGCTGGACGATCTGGAGATAGGTGGCGACGCCGCTGCGCCGGTCGATACGGAACTCGACCATGCCCCTTGCACCACCCTTTCACTAATTGAGTAGTGAAAGGGTGGTGCAAGGGGCTGGTTTCGTCAAGGGGCAGGCGATCTTGTAGCGTCTGCCGCTCAGTCTTGACGTGAACACGCATGGAAAGTCGGGGGACTTACCTTGTCCAATTCATCCTTCAGCCGCCTGTCACCCCTGATGAAGGTGGTGACGCTGCTCATCGCCGCCGTCGTCGCCGGTGTCTGGTGGTACAGCAGCCGGGGCAACACCACAGGCCCCGGCAGCGAGGCCGCCAAGGCACCCGCGGTCGCCGAGGTCGGCGACTGCGTACAGAACAAGGGGTCCGACGGCAGCCCCGACATGGAGGTCATCGGCTGTTCGAGCGCCAAGGCCGAGTACAAGGTCGCGAGCAAGTTCGAGAGCGAGTGCAAGCCGGGCCAGTCCCAGTACCAGGAGACCCGGCGCGGGCGGGTGCAGTTCGAGATGTGCCTGGAGCCGGTGGCCCCGAAGTAGCGTGACCGGATGGCAGGAAGGCCGCGCCTTCCTGCCATCCGCCCGGACTTGTATGGCTGCGGGTGCGTCGTGGTTGATCGCGCCCCCCGGCGGAGCCGGTCATATCACAGCCCCGCGCCCCTTAAGGGGCTTAAGACTCCGTCCGGTACATCAGATCCGTCTCGTGCGTGACGAACCCGAGCCGTTCGTAGACGCTCACCGCCGCCTTGTTGTCCGCGTCCACGTACAGCATCGCGGTCGGCAGGCCCGCCGCCGCCAGGTGGTCGAGGCCGATGGTCGTCAGCGCCTTGCCGAGGCCGCCGCCCTGCGCGCCGGGCCGCACCCCGAGGACGTACACCTCGCCGAGGCCCTCGTCCGCGTGCACCTTGGTCCAGTGGAAGCCGACCAGTTCGCCGTCCTTCTCGGCCAGGAAGAAGCCCTGCGGGTCGAACCACGGCTCGGCCTTGCGGTCGTCCAGGTCGCGCTGGGTGAGGGAGCCCTGCTCGGGGTGGTGGGCGAAGGCGTCGGCGTTCACCGCGAGCCAGGCCGCGTCGTCGTCGCCGGGGACGAAGGCGCGCACGGAGACGCCCTCGGGGAGTACGGGCTCGGGCAGGTTCAGATCGCCCAACGAACGCCGCATCTGGCGCAGTTCACGGAAGAGGGTCAGCCCGAGCACCTGGGCCAGGTGCCGCGCGGCCGAGTGCCCGCCGTGCGCCCAGATCCGCAGCCGCCGGCCCGACTCGGCGAGCAGCGCGGTGCCGAGCGCCCTGCCGTGCCCGCGGCCGCGGTGCGCGGGGTGCACGACGAGCTCGGCGGCGGGCGCCTCGATGGGGTCGGTGTCCTCCAGCTGCGCGTACCCGACGAGCTCGTCACCGAGGCTGAGCAGGAGATGCCGCACTCCCGTCCGCGCACCTCCCCGCAGCTGCAGCCGCCCCTGCTCGGACACGGCCTGCTGGCCGTCCGCGCGGGCCGCTTCCGCGATGAGCCCGAGCACGGCGTCGGCCTGGTCGGATGTGAGGGCGGCGACGGTGTCGATCTGCCGCAGGGTGGCGGGAGGCTGCTGCTCGTCAGTCATGGAGTCGAGGGTACGGCGGCGGCCGGTCCAGGAGCAGATCACCGACGTGCTCGCGGTCCGCGGGGAGGTGTACGACGCGGTCCGCGGGGGAGTGCGCGACGCGGTCCGCTGGGGAGTGCGTGACGGCGTACGCGCCCTTGTCGGCGCACCCGGCCGACTTCACCCCCGTACGCCGTCACGCTTGTCCGAAGTGTCCGCAACGCTCCCGTCGTGGCCCCCGACGGCAACCACCTCGTAACCCGTAACCCCCTGTCGCGCTACGCGCGTTGACCTTAGGCTGCGCACGAGTTTCACACCCTCAGTCGCCTTATACCTCTCCCAGGGGGACACGTGTCAGCCACTCCTCAGCCACGTCGGCCCAGACGCCGCGCCACCCGTGTGCTCGCCGCCGCGGCCGGTCTCGCCACGCTCGGTGCGCTGGCCGCCGCGCTTCCCGCGAGCGCCGGGCAGGACCACACCGGTGCGGCGGGCAAGAAGCGCACCGTCGACGTGCAGTTGCTGTCCTTCAACGACTTCCACGGCAATCTGCAGCCGCCGGCCGGATCGTCGGGCCAGGTGACGGAGAAGCAGCCCGACGGGACCGAGAAGAAGATCGACGCGGGCGGTGCCGAGTACCTCGCCACGTCGCTCCGTACGGCCCGCAAGGGCAACCCCTACAGCGTCACGGCGGCCGCCGGTGACCTGATAGGCGCGAGCCCGCTCCTGTCCGGCCTGTTCCACGACGAGCCGACGGTCGAGGCGATGAACAAGCTCGACCTCGACGTCACCAGCGTCGGGAACCACGAGTTCGACGAGGGTGCCAAGGAGCTGGCCCGCATACAGAACGGCGGCTGCCACCCCAAGGACGGCTGCTTCGAGAAGGGCAAGAAGTTCCAGGGGGCCGACTACCCCTACCTCGCGGCCAACGTGACCGACGAGAAGACAGACAAGCCCATCCTCAAGCCGTACTGGGTGTGGAAGAACAAGGGCGTCAAGGTCGGCTTCATCGGCGTGACCCTGGAGGGCACGCCCGACATCGTCTCCGCCGAGGGCATCAAGGGGCTGAAGTTCCACGACGAGATCGAGACGGTCAACAAGTACGCCAAGATCCTCGACAAGCAGGGCGTGAAGTCGATCGTCACGCTCCTCCACGAGGGCGGCTCCCCCGCGTCGCAGAGCTACAACTACGACTGCGACTCCCCGGGCGCGGGTGACGGCATCTCGGGGCCGATCACCACCATCGCCAAGGGCATCACGCCCAAGGTCGACGCGCTGGTCACCGGGCACACGCACTCCGCGTACGTCTGCACCATCCCGGACCCCGCGGGCAAGCCCCGCATGGTCACGTCCGCCTCCTCCTACGGGAAGCTCTACACGGACACGACGCTCACGTACGACCGGAAGACGAAGGACATCGTCCGTACGTCGGTGAAGTCGGCGAACCACGTCGTCAGCCGTGAGCAGCCCAAGGCCAAGGACATGACCTCGCTCATCGGGCGCTGGGACAAGCTGGCCGCCCCGGTCGCCAACAAGCCGATCGGCTACATCTCCGCCGACATCCCGGGCCGTGGCGCCGGGGCCCCCGAGGCGCCGCTCGGCGACCTGATCGCGGACGCGCAGCTCGCGCACGGCAAGTCCCTCGACCCGGAGACGGACCTGGCGCTGATGAACCCGGGCGGCATCCGCTCCGACCTCGTCCACAAGGCGAGCGGGAGCGAGGGTGACGGGGTCGTGACGTACGGCGAGGGCTTCACCGTGCAGCCGTTCAGCAACACGGTCAATCTCGTCGACCTGACCGGCGCGCAGCTGATCACCGGGCTCAAGCAGCAGGTGAGCGGGTCGAACGAGGCATCTCCGAAGATTCTGCAGATCTCGGACGGCCTGACGTACACGCTCGACATGACGAAGTCCGGCGCTGATCGTGTCGTGACGGACTCGGTCAAGCTGGGCGGCAAGGCGATCGATCCGGCCACCACGTACCGTGTGGCGATGAACTCCTTCCTCGCGGGCGGCGGCGACGGCTTCGCCGAGCTCGGCAAGGGCACGAAGCCGCTGGTCGGCAGCGATGACCTGAAGGCGTTCAACGACTACCTGACCGCCAACTCCTCGGCGGACAAGCCGATCGCGCCGCCCAAGGCGGACAGGATCACCATCGTGAAGTGACTCGCGAAGTGGCTCGCGAAGTGAATGGCGCGTTAACAGACGCGCTCAGAAGGTGACCTAAATCGGTTGTTACTGGGCGTAAGGCTTGGGGTGGGGTGTGAACGTATGGTGAAATCAGCTGATGCGTTCCCCCCACCGCATAGCCACGCTTCCGCCCGATCACAACCAGGCCTATCCGTCTGATGGTTGGCACGCCGAATCGGTTCCCCCAGAAGCACCTGACGAGGCGGTAGAGACCACCGCTCCGCTCAATCCGTACGACGAGCTCGGCGCCCTCGCGGGGCCGAACCCGCTGGAGGACTTCCTCCGCGAGACGGACGACGACGACAACGCAGCCGAGGCCGGCAAGGCCGACGCTCCCTGGCAGCCGCCGAACCACCGCCGCGGCAACCGTCGCCGCCGCAACCGGTTCGCCGGGCTCCCGCTCGCAGGCAAGGCCGTCGTCGCCCTCCTGGTCCTCGCGGCCTTCCTCGCGCTCGGTGACCGCTGGGCCCTGCTCTACGCCGAGCACGAGGCCGCGGAGAAGCTCAAGGACTCCATGCACCTGAGCGCCGCGCCCGAGGTCGACATCGAGGGCTTCCCCTTCCTGACCCAGGTCCTCGACAAGCGCGTCGACAAGGTCAAGGTCACCGTCCCCGACGTCGCGGCCGACCGGATCTCGCTCGCCCAGGTCTCCGCCACCGCCGAGGACGTGACGATCACCGGCGACGGGCCCACCGACATCAAGGGCGCCCTCATCCGCGAGATGAAGGGCGAGGTGCTGCTCTCCTTCGACGACCTGAACCGTGAACTGGGCGCGTCCCAGGTCACGTTCACCGGCCACGGCAGCGACCAGGTCCTCGCGCGCGGCACACTGCCCGTCGCGGGCCACGACCTGAAGCTGCGCGCCGACGCCCGCATCCAGCGCAACGGCGACCGCGGCATCTCCACCGACATCGGCAGGATGAGCCTCCAGATCGGCGACCTGGCGACCTACCGGCCCGGCACCCGCGAGTCCGAGGGCCTGCACCTCAGCAAGAAGTCCGCGGACCGCCTCGCCGAGGAGACCGCCAAGGCGAAGGCGCTGCTCTCCGTCCCGTCGATCGTCAAGCGGCTCGGGGTCTCCGACTCGGTGGTCAGCGGCGCCCTGAAGAGCGACACCAAGCTCCACGGCCTCGTCGGATCGCCGCGCTTCATCAACGACGTGATGGGCCTGAACCTCATCGACGTCGCGATGGGCCACCCCGAGCTCCTGAAGAAGCTGGGCCTTGACCCGGCGCTCCTCAAGGGCCTCTCCCAGCTCACCCGCCCCGTGCTCGCCGACCGCCTCACGCTCGCCTTCCAGCTGCCGAAGCTGCCGGGCGAGGGGAACGTGTGGCTGCAGGACGTGAGCGTACAGAAGGACGGGATCCGGGTGCGGCTCACCGGGACGGGGCTCGGCATCGGCAAGTAGGTCACGTCGTGGCCGGGGGCGGGGTGGGCGCTCCCGGCAGGCTGACCGTCGCCACCGTCCCGCCGCCCTCGGCGGGCCGCAGCGCCACCTGGCCGCCGGACTGGTGCACGGTGCGGGCCACGATGGAGAGGCCGAGGCCCGATCCGGGGAGGCTGCGGGCCGACGGGGAACGCCAGAACCGGTCGAAGACGTGCGGGAGTTCGTCGGTGGGGATGCCGGGGCCGTGATCGCGGACGGTCAGCGCGCCGCCCTTCAAAGCCACCTCGACGGTGGACCCGGGGGGCCCGAACTTCACCGCGTTGTCCAGGATGTTCACGATGGCCCGCTCAAGGGCCGGGGGCTCGGCGCGTACGTACCAGGGGGCGAGGTCCGCCTCGAAGGTCAGCTCGGGCCCGCGCAGGCGGGCCCGCTCCAGGGCAGCATCCACGACCTCGTGCAGGGCGATGACCTGCACCTTTCCGCCCTGCCCGCTGTCCGTGCGCGACAGCTCCTGCAAGTCCCCGATCAGCGCGGCCAGTTCGGTCATCTGCGCCGTGACGGAGGCGAGCAGGGCCTTGCGGTCGTCGGGCGGGATGGCGCGTCCGGTCTCCTCGCTGCGGGCGAGCAGCTCGATGTTCGTACGGAGCGAGGTGAGGGGGGTGCGCAGCTCGTGACCGGCGTCGGCGATGAGCTGCTGCTGGAGGTCGCGGGACGAGGCGAGCGATGCGGTCATGGAGTTGAAGGAGCGCGAGAGGCGGGCGATCTCGTCGTCTCCGTCGACGGGGATGCGGAGATCAAGGTCTTCGGTGCGGGCGACGTGCTCGACGGCCGCGGTCAGCTCGTCGACGGGGCGGAGGCCGGTGCGGGCCACCCATAGGCCGGCTGCGCCCGCGCCCAGTACGCCGATTCCGGCCACGAGGATGAGGACCAGGACGAGATTGCCCAGGGTGTCGTCGACCTCGCTCAGGGGCCGGGCCACGGAGACCGCGAGGGGCTGCCCCTCCAGGGGGTAGGTGAGGACGCGGTACTTGGCGCCGTTCGATGCCGTGGCGGTGTGGATGGCCTGGGGGGACGTGCGGTCGGCGACATCGATGTCCCCGGGGGCGACCTCGATGGACTGCTTGCCGGAGATGACGCAGCTGTTGCCCTTGCGGTCGACGACCTGGACCGTCGACTTGAACGGGTTCGGATCGTTCTCCTGGTTGCTGATGACCGACGCATGGCGGCACTGCCCGCTCCCGTCGATCAGGCTGAGCACCAGCTGATCGGGGACGCGGTTGGAACTGAGCGCCTCGTCCAGTGAGTTGATCAGCGCGGTCCGCACCACGAACCAGCACACGGCCGCGGCGGCCGCGACCGCCAGCGCCACCGCTGTGGCCACCAGCATGGCGAGGCGTGACCGGAGCGGAAGCGCCCGGAAGCGCCTGGTCAGCCTCTTCACTCGGCGCCGCCGGTACCCGGCCGCAACACGTACCCCACACCCCGCACCGTATGAACGAGGCGAGGCTCGCCCCCCGCCTCGGTCTTGCGGCGCAGGTACATCACGTACACGTCGAGGGAGTTGGAGGACGGCTCGAAGTCGAAGCCCCAGACCGCCTTCAGGATCTGCTCCCGCGTAAGGACCTGCCGCGGATGCGCGAGGAACATCTCGAGCAGGGTGAATTCCGTGCGGGTCAGTTCCACGGTCCTGGCCCCCCGCGTGACCTCCCGCGTCGCGAGGTCCATCCGCAGGTCGGCGAAGGCGAGCGTGTCGCCCTCCTCGGCCTGGCCCGCGGCGGCGGCGTACGAGCTGCGGCGCAGGAGCGCCCGGATGCGGGCGAAGAGCTCGTCCAGCTCGAACGGCTTGACCAGGTAGTCGTCGGCGCCCGCGTCGAGCCCCGTGACGCGATCGCCCACGGTGTCGCGCGCGGTGAGCATCAGGATGGGCGTCACGGAGCCCGTCGCGCGGAGCCGGCGCGCGGCGGTGAGACCGTCCATGCGGGGCATCTGGATGTCGAGGACCACGAGGTCGGGGCGGTAGGCGGCGGCCTTCTCCAGCGCGTCGGCGCCGTCGACGGCGACCTCCGTGCCGTACCCCTCGAAGGCGAGACTGCGTTGCAGCGCCTCCCGCACGGCGGGCTCGTCGTCGACGATCAGGATGCGCAGCTGTTCGCGGTCGCCTTCGGCGGGGCTCATCGGCTTGGTACTTCCTCGGGTACGGGGTGGTGGACGGGGCCGATATCAGCCTCGCACGCGCGCGCGGGGCTTGCGGCGTGCGGCGGGCCGGGACGGTGCCTGGGGTGTGGCCACTTCCGGGGCGCGGGCCGCGGTGGCGCCGTGCAGTGCCCCGGCCACGGCGAGGGGGAGGCCGAGCCCCGCCGGGTCGGTGTCGGGCAGGCTGCCCCAGCCGATGGTGACGGCGAGGGCGTGCCGGGCGCGGTTGACGGTGATGGTCGGTCCGGGCATGGGGGCCTCCAGGGGGATCGTTCGGGGTCAGTTGGTCGAGCCGGCCCGCAGGGTGTCGAGGTCGGCCTTGACCGTGTTGATCGGGATGGCGAAGCCGAGGCCGACGCTGCCGGACCCCGACTGGGCCCCGGCCTGCGACGAACTGGGCGAGTACATCGCGGAGTTGATGCCGATGATGTTGCCGTTCATGTCGATGAGGGCGCCGCCGGAGTTCCCCGGGTTGAGCGAGGCGTCGGTCTGCAGGGCCTTGTACGTGGTCTTCGACGAGCCGGTGTCGCCGTTGAACTGCTCGCCGCCGTACTCGAACGGCCAGCCGCCACCGCCCTGCTGTTGCTGCTGCCCCTGGCCCTCGTCCGTCGAGACGGTGACGTCGCGGTCGAGGGCGGAGATGATGCCGCTGGTGACGGTGCCGGTCAGGCCCTCGGGGGAGCCGATCGCCACGACGTCGTCGCCGATCTTGACGTTGTCGGAGTTGCCGAGGCTCGCGGGCTTGAGCCCGGACGCGCCCTCGACCTCGATCAGCGCCAGGTCCTTCTTGCTGTCGGTGCCGACGACCTTCGCGTCGTACGACTTCCCGTCGTTCGTCGTCACCTTGACCGACGAGGCGCCGGAGATCACGTGGTTGTTGGTGATGATCTCGCCGTCCTCCGAGATGATCACGCCGGATCCCGTGGCCTCGCCCGAGCTGGACTTCGCGCTGATCTCCACGATGCTGGGGCTCACCGCCTGGGCGACGCCGGAGACGGTGCCCTTCTGGCTGGTGGGTACGACGTTCGTGTTGGTGGCGCTGCTCGACGTGCCGTCCTTGCCGGTCAGCTCCTGGAAGGCGTACGCGGTTCCGCCGCCGACTGCCGCTGCCGCGATGGCCACGGCGGCGAGCAGGGCCAGCGGGCCCCTGGCCCGCCGCCGCGAGGGCTTCGGGGGCTCTTCCGGTGCCTGTGCCTGTGCCGGTGCTTCCGGCGCGAAAGCGGGCGGGGGCGGGTACGCGCCCTGCGTACCGCCATGGTGAACAGGCGCTGACGACTGCTGCTGGGGGTACTCGCCGCTGTTTGTCATGGAATCCAGGCTGCGGGGTGTTCATGAGAGGCGGCTGAGTGCGCCCTGAGAACACCGGTAGAACCTCGTATGCCCCATATAAAGCGGCCGGCTCCCGCTTGGGGTAGCGGTACTAGGCCGCCGCTTCGCGGCGGATTTTTCCCACCCACCCACCCGATTACCCCGCAGCTGCCCACCCCTGCCGGAGCGCTCCGCTGTGGGTGGGGGGCGGGGGGCCGTCCCCTGCTGTGGGCAGGCGTTCCGCAGGGCGGAACGGGTGGGCACAGCCCGAAGCCGCAGGGGGCGGATGAGGCCGAGGTTCAGTTGCAGCCGCAGGACTGGCGGATTACCAGGCGTGAAGGGAACAGCTTCAGGCGCTCCCGGCGGGACCCGGCGACCCGGAGGCCGTCGTCCAGGACCAGGTCTACCGCGGCGCGCGCCATCGCGGGGCGGTCCGACGCCACCGTCGTCAGCGGCGGGTCGGTCAGGCCCGCTTCCTTCACGTCGTCGAAGCCGGCCACGGCAAGCTGACCCGGCACATCGATCCGAAGCTCCCGCGCAGCCCGGAGGATGCCGATCGCCTGGTCGTCGGTCGAGCAGAAGATCGCCGTCGGCCGATCCGGCCGGGCAAGCAGCTCCAGCGCCATCTGATACGCGTCGTACCGGTTGTACGGAGCCTCGAAGAGCCGCCCCTCCACCGAACGCCCCGCCTCCCGCATGGCCCGCCGCCACCCCTCGACGTGGTCGGAGACGGGGTCACCGACGGTCGGGGTCTCGGCCGTGCCGCCGACGCAGGCGACGTACTCGTGCCCGTGTTCGAGCAGATGCCGCGTGGCCAGCTGCGCGCCGCCCAGGTCGTCCGTGACGACGGCGACGTCGTCGATCGCCTCGGGCCGCTCGTGCAGCAGCACGACCCGCGCGTCCCACGCGTCGATCTCGGCGGCGGCCGAATCCGTCAGGCCGTGGCTGACGAGGATGAGCCCGGAGACCCGCATGCCGAGGAACGCCCGCAGATAGTGGGCCTCGCGCTCGTCCACGTAGTCCGTGTTGCCGACGAGCACCATTTTTCCGCGCTCGGAAGCCGCCTGCTCCACGGCATGCGTCATCTCCGCGAAGAACGGCTGCCGCGCGTCCGGCACGATCATGCCTATGAGGTCGGTACGCCGCGACGCCATGGCCTGGGCGACCCGGTCGGGCCGATACCCCAGCTCTTTGATCGCGGCGAGTACACGCTCGCGCGTGGCCGGGGCAACCGGCCTAGGTCCGTTGTTGATGACGTAGCTGACGACGGCGGTGGAAGTACCCGCAAGTCGCGCTACGTCATCCCGAGTCACCTTGGCCACGCGCGGAGTCTACGCGGATGGAACTACCGCTGGGCAGGGCGTACGACAGCTTCCTTCGGCGGGGACTTCGGCGCGGACACGGCGGGTGGCGCATCCCGCTTCGGGATCTCCCTGTGCTCACCCTCGGCCGGCGGCCGCGCCGCCTTGGCCTTCTCCTCTCCCCCAAGCTCTCGGCTTCGCTCGAGCAGGGAGGTGCCCCCATCGGCACGTTCGACCTTCTCGGGCGTCACGAAGCGATAGCCGACATTCCGGACGGTGCCGATGAGCGACTCGTGCTCGACGCCGAGCTTCGCGCGAAGTCGCCGTACGTGGACGTCGACCGTCCGCGTGCCGCCGAAGTAGTCGTAGCCCCAGACCTCCTGGAGCAGCTGGGCCCGCGTGAAGACGCGCCCCGGGTGCTGCGCCAGGTACTTGAGCAGCTCGAACTCCTTGAAGGTCAGGTCGAGGACCCGGCCCTTCAGCTTCGCGCTGTACGTCGCCTCGTCCACGGAGAGATCGCCGTTGCGGATCTCCATGGGGGAGTCGTCTGCGGTGATCGACTGGCGGCCCATCGCGAGGCGGAGGCGTGCCTCGACCTCGGCGGGTCCCGCGGTGTCGAGGAGTACGTCGTCGATGCCCCAGTCGGCGGTGACGGCCGCGAGGCCGCCCTCCGTGACGACGAGGACGAGTGGACAGCCGGGTCCCGTGGAGCGGAGGAGCTGGCAGAGGCTGCGGACCTGCGGGAGGTCACGGCGGCCGTCGATCAGGATGACGTCGGCACCAGGGGTGTCGACGAGGGCCGGGCCTTCGGCGGGGGCCACCCGCACGTTGTGCAGCAGCAGGCCGAGGGCGGGAAGCACCTCCGTCGACGGCTGAAGGGCATTGGTGAGGAGCAGCAGAGAACTCATCGCGCCCCACCTGCCTGGGTCGTCTTACGGTTGTGCACGGTTCGCTCGCCCATAACGTCGGTTCCTCCTCGGTCCCTGCGAGGACGTTTACGGCACTGCTTCGTACTGCGTACTGCCGTGGTTCCGGAGCCCGCGCCCTGGGCTCCTGCGCGCTCTGTGTCCACAACCTGTGTCCACAACGCGTCTGAAAGCACGAAAGGACCCGGGGGCTTCGCTGCCCGGATCCTCTGCCAAGGAGAATAGCCCACATGAGTTCCGGTCCGGCAGGTCAATTCGCGCGATCTTCTGTGCGGCCGATCACTCGCGTTCAGCAGAGCGCAACGCTCCGTACACGGGACGGAGTCTTGATTGACGCTCTGTACGAGCCCGGTCCCGACCCGGACACGGACCTCGTGATCGTGGTGGCGCACGGCTTCACCGGAGATCTTGACCGGCCGCACGTGCGGCGCGCCGCCGGTGTCTTCGCCAAGGCCGCAGCCGTGATCACCTTCTCCTTCCGGGGCCACGGGGCGTCCGGCGGGCTCTCGACGGTCGGCGACCGCGAGGTGCTCGATCTGGCGGCCGCGGTGGAGTGGGCGCGGTCCATCGGCCATGCGCACGTGGTGACCGTGGGTTTCTCGATGGGCGGTTCCGTGGTGCTCCGGCACGCGGCGCTCGCGGGAGCAGCGCATGGGGGGCGCACGGAAGCGCGCGTTGACGGGGTGGTCGCTGTGAGTGCACCGGCCCGTTGGTTCTACCGGGGGACGGCGCCGATGCGGCGGCTGCACTGGGTGGTGACGCGGCCCGCGGGACGCGTGGTGGGCCGGTGGGGTCTGCGCACGCGAATCCACCCGCACGAGTGGGACCCCGTGCCGCTCTCGCCGGTGGAATCCGTCCCTCTCATCGCGCCAACGCCGCTGCTGATCGTGCACGGTGACCGGGACCCGTACTTCCCCGTGGACCACCCCCGGATGCTGGCCGCCGCCGCGCGGGGCGGAGCCGAGCTCTGGATCGAGGAGGGCATGGGGCACGCCGAGAACGCGGCGGACGATGGGCTGCTCGGTCGGATCGCCGAGTGGGCCACGGCATCATGGACGTCGGCAACCGCCGAAGGACCGGCATCCGCCGAAGGAGAGGAGCTGCCATGGTGAACGGCACCATTCGTTACTGGGCCGCGGCCAAAGCAGCCGCAGGTGTCGCGGAGGAGCCGTACGCCGCGACGACGCTGGCCGAGGCGTTGGACGCGGCGCGCGAGCGACACCCCGGTGAGCTGGTCCGTGTACTGCGGCGATGCTCGTTCCTCATCGACGGCGACCCCGTGGGTACCCGTGGGCATGAGACGGTACGGCTGGCCGAGGGCGGCACGGTCGAGGTGCTCCCGCCGTTCGCAGGAGGGTGAGCAGCGATATGAGCGATCCGCGATATCAGGGGTACGGGGAGTACGACCCCTACCGGGGGGACTATCCGCCTGCCGAGCCGCAGGCATACCCCTCTGATCAGCAGTACGCCCAGCAGCAGTACCAGTATCCGTCCCCGCAGCAGCCGTACGCCCAGGACGCCTCGTACACCCAGCAGTGGGAAGGGCAGACCTGGGACACGACGATCCAGCCCTCACCTGCGGTGGACGTGACGGAGACGGCTTATCTGCCCCCGCAGAATTACGGGCAGCCGCAGCCGCAGCCGCAGCCGCAGCCGCAGCCTTTGCCCGGTTACGCGGCCGGAACGGCGGACGAGGCGCCCGAAGCGGCTTCATCGGACTCCGCCACCTACGGCCCCGCCACCACCACCGGCAACCCCCGCGTCACCGACGCCCAGCGGGCCCGTGCCGAAGGGCGGTCGCCGGTCATAGAGCCGGGGATCCAGCCCGCCGCGCTGACCGCCGTCCTCGGGCTGCTGCTCGCCGGTACGGCCGCCGTCGGGCAGTACGCACTCCTCGTACCCCTCATCCTGCTCCAGGCCGTCACCGCCGCCGGATGGTTCCGGCTCAACGGGATGTGGCCCGCCAGGCAGGGCATCGCGCTCGCCTTCATGGGCGGTGTCGTCGCCGACATCGCGCTGCTCGCCACCGGCAAGGAGAACGCGCCCGCCGCGATCCTCGGCACCCTGGGCGTGTGGGTCCTGCTCGTGCTCGTCCTCCAGCTGCGCAGCCGGGCCTCCGCCGACGAGCGGATGTCGGGCCTGATGGCGACCGTCGCGTCCGCCGCGCTCGCGATCATCGCGACCGGGCACCTCGCGGCGTCGGACGACGCCGTGACGGTGGGTGGCATCGCCGTCGCGGTCGCCGTGATCGCCCGCGCGCTGCCCCTGCCGACGCCCGCCTCGGTCGTCGTGGCGCTGCTCGCCGCCGCCGGAGCCGGTATCGCCGTCGGCGGTGCGACGGACGTCGGCAGCAAGGGCGCGCTGCTCGGCCTCGGAGCCGGTGTCTGCGCGCTGATCGGCCACCGGGTCGCCAGCTACGACTATCCGTCCCGCTTCGTGCACATGACGGCGGGTGTCGCCCTGCCGCTGGCCGCCGCGGCCCCGGCCGTCTACGTGCTCGGCCGTGCCATCGGCTGACCACGGAATCCGATCGGCACAGGCTGATCGTCACAGCTGATCGACAGGTCCCCGGCCGGGCTCTCCCCGCCGGGGACCTGTCCTTTAGGCTCGCGGCAACGACAGCCAAGCGGGGGAACAAGGTGGGGGAACACCGGACATGAAGCGCTCCGTACGAATACTTCTGATCGTCCTCGTGATCCTGGGGGGTCTCTTCGTGGGCGCCGACCGCCTCGCGGTGGGCTTCGCCGAGGACGAGGCGGCGGAGAAGCTGCGTACCAGCGAGGGGCTCAGCGAGACGCCCGACGTCTCCATCAAGGGCTTTCCCTTCCTGACCCAGGTCGCGGGCGGCACGCTCGACGACGTCGAGATCGGCATCGAGAACTACGACGCGACCTCCGGCTCCGACAAGATCCGCATCGCTGATCTGAACGCCCGGATGCAGGGCGTCGAGTTCTCCGGCGACTACAGCTCCGCCACCGCCGACAAGGCCACGGGCACCGCCCGGATCTCGTACGACGAGCTGCTCAAGGAGGCGCAGGGCGAGCCGCCCGTCGAGCTGCCGCTCGGCGCCACCGGCAAGGTGGTCGGGCTCTCGGACGGCGGCGACGGCAAGATCAAGGTCGAGGTCGAGGTGAGCAAGGGCGGCGCGAAGCTGCCCAAGCCGGTGCACGTGCTGAGCTCGGTCAAGGTCGAGGGCGACACGATCAAGGTGAACGCCGACGAGATCCCGAAGAAGTTCGAGGTCATGGGCGTCTCGATTCCGCTGCCCGAGGGTCTGGTCCGCGATGTGACCGACTTCGAGGAGAAGGTCAGCGGCCTGCCGGGCGGCATCAAGATCGACGAGGTGAAGCCGGCGCGGGACGGCGTGGACATCTCGGTCAAGGGCACGAACGTGAAGCTCGCGGGCTGAGGCCCGGAACGAGCCTGATGGCGGCCGCTCGGAGCCGCCGTTCCGCAGTACGAGACGAAGCCGTCCGCGCGGTGGATGTGGCAGGGGTGAAAACAGTCCCCCGCCCCCGCACGGGCGGCTTCGCCGTTCAACCAATCCCATCCCCATCCCACAATGCGGATGATCGCGTCTCATCATTCGACACCCCGGTGACACGGCCGCCCTTGCGTCCTTACGATCGGACGCATGCAGCGACAGGCGGACCTCACGAAGCGGCGGGCAGTAGACCTGTGCCGCGTCGCCGCCATGCTCTGTCGCACCTTCTGAGCGGGAGCTCCGACTCCCGCGTCCCCCAGGCCCGTTGACACCGTCAGGGCCACCCCGCGCCGCGTACGCCGCGCCACCGCGCGATCACAGCCCGTACCCGGCACCCCTCGCACAGCCCGCAGCCCCGCCGCAACTGCCCCGGAGGAGAAGAAGTATGAGCCGCAGCGACGTCCTGGTAGACGCCGACTGGGTCGAGGCCCACATCGACGACCCGAAGGTCGCCATCGTCGAGGTCGACGAAGACACCTCCGCGTACGACAAGAACCACATCAAGAACGCGATCCGCATCGACTGGACCGACGACCTCCAGGACCCGGTCCGCCGCGACTTCGTCGACCAGGAGGGCTTCGAGAAGCTCCTGTCCGGCAAGGGCATCGCGAACGACACGACCGTCGTCCTGTACGGCGGCAACAACAACTGGTTCGCGTCCTACGCCTTCTGGTACTTCAAGCTCTACGGCCACCAGGACGTGAAGCTCCTCGACGGCGGCCGCAAGAAGTGGGAGCTCGACTCCCGCGACCTGGTCGACGGCTCCGAGGTCCCCAGCCGTCCGGCCACCTCGTACAAGGCCAAGCCGCAGGACACCTCGATCCGCGCCTTCCGCGACGACGTCGTGGCCGCGATCGGCGCGCAGAACCTCGTCGACGTGCGCTCGCCCGACGAGTTCAGCGGCAAGCTGCTCGCCCCCGCGCACCTGCCGCAGGAGCAGTCGCAGCGTCCGGGCCACGTCCCGTCCGCGCGCAACATCCCGTGGTCGAAGAACGCCAACGACGACGGCACGTTCAAGTCGGACGACGAGCTCAAGGCCCTCTACGAGGACGAGCAGGTCGACCTGGCCAAGGACACCATCGCGTACTGCCGCATCGGTGAGCGTTCGGCCCTGACCTGGTTCGTCCTGCACGAGCTGCTCGGCCAGACCAACGTCAAGAACTACGACGGCTCCTGGACCGAGTACGGCTCCCTGGTCGGCGTGCCGATCGAGCTCGGCGCCAACAAGTAATCCCTCCCGAAGCCCGCAGTGACCTGACCAGTTAAGGACGAACGCATATGTGTGGAGCGAAGGCCGGCGGACCCGACGCCTCGACGATCAAGCCCGGCGAGACCACCATCCAGGGCCAGGTGACCCGCGACGGCGAGCCCGTCAGCGGCTACGTACGCCTGCTCGACTCGACCGGCGAGTTCACCGCCGAGGTCCCCACCTCGGCCACCGGCCAGTTCCGCTTCTACGCGGCCGAGGGCACGTGGACGCTGCGCGCCCTGATCCCGGGCGGCACGGCCGACCGCACGGTGGTGGCCCAGACGGGCGGCCTGGCGGAGGTCGCGATCGCGGTGTGACGACAGAGGATCACTGACGGCTGGAGGGCCGCACCCCAGGGGGTTGGACGCCACTGGATCGGGGTGCGGTCCTTCGGCTTACGCTGGATGTATGTATGCGCGAAGGCGGCACGCCTACTTCGCCATGATGGGGATCTGCATCGGTCTCTTCGTCCTGGCATGGGGCGTCGTGCGGCTCTGGTCCATCCCTGTCGCCGTCGGGATGTGCGTCGTGGCGATGGTGATCCCGCCGGTCGCCGCCATGGTCGCCAACCGGCGCGGTCCCGACGACCGCTGGTGGGACGACCCCTCGGGTGACTCGAAGTCCGACGAGTGGTGGGACGAGCTCGACGGCAAGCGGCGGCCCCGTCAGTAGACGAGCGCCTGCGTGCCCTCTGCCATGGCCTCCTGCACGAACACCTGCGCGCCCGCGATCCGCACTCCGTCGATCACGTCCTTCTCGGTGATCTCGCGGCGCGCCGCGCACTGCGTGCAGAGCGTGATCTGTCCCGCGGCCACGATCGAGTCGATCAGGTCGGGGAGCGGTGCCGCGTGTGGCAGCTCGAACTCCGCCGCGCGTCCCGGCAGCGCGAACCACGCCGACTCGCCGGTCAGCCAGAGCGAGACCTCCACTCCGCTGGCCACGGCCACGGCCGCCACCGTGAACGCCTGCGAGCAGCGCTCGGGGGCGTCGGCCCCGGCGGTCACCTTGATCACGAGCTTCTTCGCCATGGCCGCATCGTATGGCCATCCGCGCGGTCACCCGTAAGGCCACCTCGCAGAGAGGGGCGGGTCGCGCACGACTACAGTGGTAGCGGCTCTGATACCTGCCCCCATAGCTCACCCCATAGCTCACCGAGGAGCACCCCGTGCTTGAGGCCTTCTTCTCCGCCCTGCTGGTTCTGGTCTGCATCGGCGTTCTCGCGTTCGCCGGACTGTCCGTGAAGAAGCTGTACCAGGGTCAGCGCTGAGCCCCGTACGCCCCGTACGCCACCTAGAGATCGTCTGAGCTTCCCATGATCGAGATTCCGTCCGACCTGCACCCCGACCTCGTGCCCCTCGTTTGGCTCCTCGGCAACTGGGCCGGCGCGGGCGTCACCGACTTTCCCGGCTCCGAGAAGGCGAATTTCGGCCAGGAAGTGTCCTTCACCCATGACGGGCGGGACTTCATCGAGTACCACTCGCACACGTGGGTGCTCGACGCCGATGGCAACAAGGTCAAGCCGCTGGAGTCCGAGTCGGGCTTCTGGCGCGTCGACAAGGACCGCAAGGTCGAGACCGTGATGGTGCGCGACGACGGCGTCGTCGAGGTCTGGTACGGCGAGCTCGCCGACCAGAAGCCGCAGATCGACCTGGTCACGGACGCGGTCGCCCGCACGGCGGCCTCCGGCCCGTACACCGGCGGCAAGCGTCTCTACGGGTATGTGAAGGGCGACCTCATGTGGGTCGGCGAGAAGCAGACCCCCGAGGTGCCGCTGCGTCCCTACATGTCGGCGCAGCTGAAGAAGGTCGTCACGCCCGAGGACGTCGCCGAGATGGCCCGGGGCCTCGGCGACCTGCCGGACGACGGCATCGCTTTCTTCAAGTAGGCCTACACTCCGAGGTGTGGTGAGCACCGACTGGAAAAGCGACCTGCGGCAGCGCGGATACCGGCTGACGCCGCAGCGCCAGCTTGTCCTCGAAGCCGTCGACACCCTTGAGCACGCGACCCCCGACGACATCCTCTCCGAAGTGCGGAAGACGGCGTCGGGGGTCAATATCTCCACCGTGTACCGGACCCTGGAGCTCCTGGAGGAGCTGGGTCTGGTCAGCCACGCGCACCTGGGGCACGGCGCGCCGACGTACCACCTCGCGGACCGCCACCACCACCTCCACCTGGTGTGCAGGGACTGCACGAACGTCATCGAGGCGGATGTGTCGGTGGCCGCGGAGTTCACCGCGAAACTGCGGGACACCTTCGGTTTCGACACCGACCTGAAGCACTTCGCGATCTTCGGGCGCTGCGAGAACTGCTCCGCCAAGGAATAAGTGCGCGTACCGGCAGGTCGTAGTGTGGGTGAACATGAAGAGCCCCCTCCTGTCCCTGCCCGGCGCCGTCCCCGCCGAGGGCGTGGACGAAGGCGTCGCCGCCCACTACGGCGACCTGTTCCGTGAGCAGCGCGCCCTCGCGGACGGCACCGGTTTCGTCGACCTCTCGCACCGCGGCGTCATCACCGTCTCCGGACCCGACCGGCTGAGCTGGCTGCACCTGCTGCTCACGCAGCACGTGACCGAGCTGCCCGTCGGCCAGGCCACCGAGGCGCTGGTCCTCTCCGCGAACGGCCACATCGAGCACGCCCTCTATCTCGTCGACGACGGCGAGACGGTGTGGGCGCACGTCGAGCCCGGTACGCAGGACGCCCTTGTCGCGTACCTGGAGAGCATGAAGTTCTTCAACCGGGTCGAAGTCGCCGACCGCACGGACGAGTTCGCCGTCGTGTACCTTCCGGCCGGTTCGATCGCCCCGGTCCCGGACGGTGTCGTCGTACGCGAGACTCCGCACGGCCGGGATCTGTTCCTGCCGCGTACGTCCCTTGAGTCGTACGCCGACGAGAACGGCCCCGCGGTCGGCATCCTCGCCTACGAGGCGCTGCGCGTGGAGGCGCACCGGCCGCGGCTCGGCTTCGAGACGGACCACCGCACGATCCCGCACGAGCTGGGCTGGATCGGTACGGCGGTGCATCTGCAGAAGGGCTGCTACCGCGGTCAGGAGACGGTCGCCCGCGTCCAGAACCTGGGCAAGCCGCCGCGCCGCCTGGTCTTCCTGCACCTGGACGGCAGCGAGGTCCACCTGCCGGTGGCCGGCACGGAGCTGCGCCTGGCCTCGGAGGGTGAGGAGGGCCGGAAGGTGGGCTTCATCACGACGGCGGTACGCCACCACGAGCTGGGCCCGATCGCACTGGCCCTGGTGAAGCGGAACGTGCCGCTGGACGCGGCCCTGAGCGCGGGCGGCACGGCGGCGGCCCAGGAGGTAGTGGTCGAGCCGTAGAGCTCCGGGGTAATCGGGTGGGCGGGCGGGTAAGAATCCGCCGCGAAGCGGCGGTTCAGTTCGCGGTCACATCTCGAGCAGCACCGTGAACGGGCCATCGTTCGTCAAGGCCACCCGCATTTGTGCGCCAAAGCGGCCGCAGGCCACCGTCGCGCCCAGCGAACGCAGTTGGGCCACGACCTCGTCGACCAGGGGCTCGGCGACATCGCCGGGAGCGGCGGCGTTCCAGGTGGGCCTGCGGCCCTTCCTCGCGTCGCCGTACAGCGTGAACTGGCTGATGACCAGCAGCGGCGCGTCGATGTCCGAGCAGGACTTCTCGTCGGCCAGCATCCGAACGGACCAGAGTTTGCGGGCCAGTTGGGCCGCTTTCTCCTTGGTGTCCTCGTGGGTCACGCCTACGAGGACGCACAGGCCCTCGCCGTTGATCTCGCCGACCGTCTCGGGACCGTTCTCGCCCTGGACGACGACGCTCGCCCCGTCCACCCTCTGCACCACAGCACGCATATGGCCCATCATGCCTGCTCCGTACGGCCGTGGTGCGCCGCCGTATGCGCCGTCCATGGGGTGCCCTGAACCCCCCATCTGGGGCCGATTGGGGGCACTCGCTCACATAGCGGCCACCGGGGGTGGCACCATGCTCACACGCGGTGTACCGCGCCGGTCGAGGGGACGGTAGAGCCACATGAGCACACCAAGTACGGGTCAGCCGCCCGGATCTGTGTCGCTGAACCGCATGAGCGCTGCGCGACGTACGAACGTGCCGCGTCCGCCCATGCAGCGCACGGGCAGCGCGGTGCTGTCCGAGCAGCCCGAGCACGACCTCCCCGCGCTGCTCCTGCGCGAGCTGCGTGAGCTGCGCAGGGACGCGCAGCAGAACGAGGCGGACCTGAGCTATGTCCGGCGCCTGCTCCAGGGGCGGATCGACATCCTGCGGGCCGAGGTCGCGCGCCGCAGGGACCCGGCGGCGCCGGGACCCGAGGGGCCGAGGTCGGAGGGGCCGCTCGTGGACCGGCTCTCGGAGATCCTCACGGACGGCCCCGCCCGGCACCGGTCGTCGGCCCGGCATGTGACGCTGGGCACGCCGCACAGCGCGGAGTACGGCCTCCTGGCGACGGAGATGCTCGCCGAGGTCGAGCTCTCCGACCTGGACGCCCGCACGGACGACGAGCTGCACACGGCCATGGGACGCCTCGTCCGCTACGAGCAGCAGGTTTCCCGGCGCCGTCAGCAGCTGCAGCGGACGGCGGACGATTGCAGCGCGGAGATCGCCCGCAGGTACCGTGAAGGCGAAGCACAAGTAGACGACCTGCTCGCGTGACCCGGTGATCCCGGCTTCCGCGGGCGGCCGCCACGCCACCCCCGCCCCGGAAGGCCGAAGATGACCTCGACGTCCGCCGAGTCCGTCGCCACCCCTGTCATATCCCCGGTCCTCGCCGAGGTCGTACGTTCCGGCTTCGTCGAGGGCCGTCACAGGGGAAGTCTGGTGCTGCTCGCGGCGGACGGCAGCGTGGAGCTGTCGATGGGGGATGTGACGGCCCCCGTCTTCCCGAGGTCCGCCAACAAGCCGATGCAGGCGGCCGCGGTGCTGCGGGCGGGGCTCGACCTGGCGGGCGAGCGTCTTGCGCTGGCCGCGGCGAGCCACTCCGGGGAGGTGTTCCACCGGGACCTCGTCCAGAAGATGCTGGCGGAGTACGGCCTGACGGCGGCCGACCTGCAGTGCCCGCCCGACCTCCCGCTCGACGCGGTCGAGGCCGAGACGTATTTGGCAGCGGGTGCCGTGCGTGACCGGGTGACGATGAACTGCTCCGGCAAGCACGCGGCGATGCTGGCGGTGTGCGACCTGAACGGCTGGCCCGCGGATTCCTACCTGGACCCGGGCCACCCGCTCCAGCAGCTGATCCTCCAGGTGGTCGAGGAGGCCGCGGGGGAGCGGGTGACCGCCGTCGGCACGGACGGCTGCGGCGCCCCCCTGATGGCGATCTCCCTGACCGGCCTGGCCCGCGCCTTCCGCCACTTCGTCCTCGCCCCCGAGGAGACGGCGGAGCGCCGGGTCGCGGACGCGATGCGGGCCCACCCCGAGTACGTGGCCGGCACGCGCCGCCCCGACACCTGGCTCATGCGGGAGATCCCGGGCGCCCTGTCGAAGATGGGCGCCGAGGCGGTCCAGGCGTTCGCGCTGCCGGACGGCCGCGCGCTCGCCTTCAAGGTGGACGACGGAGGGCTGCGGGCCCTGGGCCCGGTCCTGGCCCGCGCCCTGCGCCTGGCGGGCGTGGAGGAGGACGTACTGGCCCGCGTCGGCCGCGCGCCCCTGCTGGGCGGCGCTGTCGAGGTGGGGGAGATCAGGGCGGCGTTCTAGGACCCCGGGCTGCGTCCCGCTCGGGGCCGGGCTCGTCCTCGACGTTGGCCCACCCCGGTCACACCGGGGCAGTCGGGTGGGTGGGCGGGGAAGATCCGCCGCGAAGCGGCGGGCCAGGCCAGAGGTGGCCCGCAGACGAAGGCGCAGCCACCGGGGGCCACCGGGCCCCAGGTAAAACGGATGCACCCCCGGCCCCAGCGGACCTAGCGTGGGCGTATGAGCGATCTTGACGTCAGGGCCATCACCGAGGACGAACTGCCGGAGTGGATCAGGGCCGTCAACGCCGGGTTCCTGCGGCCGTTGGCGAAGGTCTCCGATGAGGTGGTCGCCCAGCGCAGGGAGAGCTTCGACTTCGGCCGCACCCTGGCCGCCTTCGAGGACGACCGCGCCGTCGCCACCTTCCGGTCGTTCCGGCAGCAGCTCACCGCCGTGGGCGGCGCCGCCGTCCCCGCCGACGCCATCGCGAACGTCACCGTCTCCCCGACGCACCGCCGCCGCGGTCTCCTCAGCCGCATGGTGTCCGCCGACCTCACCGCGGCCAAGGAGCGCGGTGACGTCGTCGCCACGTTGATCGCCGCCGAGTACCCGATCTATGGGCGCTACGGCTTCGGGCCCGCGACCACCAGCGCCGAGTGGACCATCGACGTACCGCGGGCCGGGCTCGATCCCCGCTGGGCGGGCCCGGACGGCGGCGCCCGTATCGACCTCGTGGACGGCGGCGACGTACGCAAGGAGGGCCCGCCCCTGCACGAGCGGCTGCGCGCCGCCCGGCACGGTGTCATCGACCGCGACGAACGCTGGTGGCTGGCGAACACAGGTCAGCTGCAGAGCCCGGAGAACCCGTGGACCGAGCCCTTCCACGCGCTCTACCGCTCCCCGTCGGGCGAGGTGGAGGGCCTGGTCACCTACTCGGTGGAGGACGGCTGGAGCGATGGCAGCCAGCCGCAGAACACGGTGAGCGTGCAGCGGCTGATCGCCACCACACCCGCGGCCGAACGCGCCCTGTGGCACTACGTCTGCTCGATCGACTGGGTCACCGTCGTCAAGTCGGGCAACCGCGCCCCCGACGATCTGCTCCCGCTCTTCCTGCCCGACCCCCGAGCGGCCCGCCTCAGCAGGCAGGCGGACTGGCTCTGGGTGCGGATCCTGGATGTCGTACGGGCCCTGGAAGCACGTACGTACGAGGCGTCGGCGTCCCTCGTCCTGGAGATCGGGGACCGCGCGGGCCTCGCGGGTGGCCGCTACCGCCTTGACGCGTCGCCCGGCGGCGCGGTGTGCGCGCCGACCGCGGATCCGGCCGAACTGTCCCTTGGCGTAGGGGAGTTGGGGACGCTGTGGCTCGGTGACGAGTCCGCGGTGCGGCTTGCGGCGGCGGGACGGGTGACGGAGGAGCGGGTGGGCGCCGCCGCTGTCGCCGACGCCCTGTTCCGTGCGTCCCGGCGCCCGTGGTGCCCGGACATGTTCTGAGCTGTCCTCTTGAGGTGTTGATGGCTGACCGGACTCCCGGCTCCCCTCCGGATGGGAGCCCGGTCAGCCAGCTCTGTCAGCTGCCCGACTGGGCGAGCAGCAGGACGAGGATCGCGGCCCCGACGCCGCTGATCTTGGTGCTCTTGGCCTTGATGCCCACGGTCAGCAGGACGAAGGCGACGATGCCCATCGGTCCGTACTTCCACTGGATGAGCTGCTCGAATCCGATGGCGAGGGCGGCGATGACGATGGCGATGAGCGGCATGACGTTCCCCCTTTCGGGACGGGGCATGCGGACCCCGTCCCATCCGGTCGGCAGCCATCCGATGGCGGACTACTGGCGGCCAACCCCTCGGGGCTCCTGCCAGGTTGCCTAAGTTGGCTACCAACTTCACCTGAGTTATCTCCGCGATGGCTCGATTCATAACCACCTTCCGAGCAACTCCCCAAAGATGGCGCGAAGTTGTACTGTTTGGTTGTGAGCCCGGAACCTGCCCCCGTCAACGGGATGAAGAGGCCGCCAAGGTCGCATCACGATGTGGCCGACGAACTGCGCGACCGGATCAGGTCCGGGACGCTGCGGCCGGGTCAGCGCATGCCGACCCAGGCCGAGCTGGCCGACGAGTTCGGGGTCGAGCGCGGCGCGATACGCGAGGCGCTGCGCACCCTGCAGGGCGAGAAGCTGCTGGCGAACGTGTCCAAGGGGAGCCCGGCCACGGTCGCCATGACCTCGAAGCACGTACTGTCCGGGCCGGGCGGCGTGAAGCCGCAGCCCACCATGGTCGGCCTCGCCCCGCGCATCGCCGCGGCGTTCGAGGCCCCTCATGTGGAGATCGACGCGCTCTGTCTGACCTCCATCTCGCTCACGATGGCGATCGGGGAACCGCTCCGCCAGATCCACGCCGGACAGCGGAAACCGGCCAAGGTCGACGTCCGGGTGCTGCTGCCGAGCCGCAGCATCGATCTCGCCTTTCCGGCGCCGGTGGACAGTGGGGACGACGAGAGCGGCCAGGTGCACAAGCGCTGGCTCGACCAGCGGAACGCGCAGGGGCAGGTGCTCCGCCACAACCTCCTCGCGCTGCGGGCCTCGCACGGCATCGACGTACAGGTCTCGTTCCGCGCGCTGCCGTTCACGCCGCCGGTGAAGCTGTATCTCCTCAACGGCGCCGAGGCGCTCTTCGCGTACTACACGCTGACCAAGCAGAGCGAAGAGATCGACCACGAGTACCTGGAGATGTACGACGCCCAGGGCGCGCAGTCGATGCTCTTCCCCTTCCATCAGGGTGACGGCCTGCGGGACACGACGTTCGTGGAGCAGTCCCATCTGTGGTTCAACGCGCTCTGGGGCACGATCAGTCAGGACTTGGAACTGGCGCGCGGCTAGTGCGCGGCCAGTGCGCGGCCGGCGTTCGGCTATAGCGCGGGCCCGGTCATCATCAGCGCGAGGACGACGGCGCCGATGGAACTGCAGGTGGGGCTCTTCGCCTTGATCCCGACGGTCAGGAGCAGCAGCCCGACGATGCCCATGGGCCCGTACTGCCACTGGACGAACTGCTCGAAGGTGACGGCGAACGCGGCTGCGAGGAGGGCGAGGACGGCCATGATGGTTCCCCCTTCTGCCATCTTGGGTGAGTTGGCAACCAACTTCACTTAAGTTGTCCCCACTTGGCCCCGCAACATAAACAACTTCAAGACAACTGCCCTGAGATGGCGGGGAGTTGTATCGTCTGGTCGTGACCCAGGAGAACGTTGCAGTGAACGGCAGCAGAAAACTCACTCCCCAGGACATCGCAGACACCCTCCGCGACCGCATCCGCTCCGGCGACCTCAAACCGGGCGACCGCCTCCCCACGCAAGCGGTGCTCGCGGAGGAGTTCGGCGTGGAACGGGGCACGGTGCGGCAGGCGCTGAGGACACTGCAGGACGACGGCCTCCTCGCCAACGTGAGCAAGGGAAGCCCGCCACGGATCGCGGCGGAGGCGCCGGGGGCGACGTCGGCGGGCGTGGAGCCGCAGGCGTCGATGGTGGGCCTGGCGCCCCGTCTTGCTGCCGCGTTCTCGGAGCCGCAGGTGCGGATAGATGTGGTGTCGTACACGGCGGAGACGCTGATGATCGCCCTGGGGGAGCCGGTGCGTCTCGTCCACGAAGGCCGTATCCGTCCTGATTCCATCAACGTACGCATCCTGCTGCCCAGCAGCGACATCACGCTCGCCTTCCCCCGGCCGACCGAGGGGCAGGACGACGAGGGCCGCGTGCACCAGCGATGGCTGGCGCAGCGCAACGCTCAGGGGCAGGTCCTGCGCCACAACCTGCGCGCGCTGCGGGTGTCGCACGGCATCGACGTGGACGTGTCGTTCCGCGCGCTGCCGTTCACTCCGCCGGTGAAGCTGTACCTCCTGAACCAGCGGGAGGCGCTCCTCGCCTACTACACGGTCGAGCGGAGCACGCTGGACTTCGGCAGCGCGGAGATGGAGGCGTACGACGTATCCGGGCTGAAGTCGCCCCTGTTCTCCTTCGAGAAGAGCGCGGCCCCCCGGGACGCCGCGTTCGTGGAGGAGTCCCAGAAATGGTTCGACGCGCTCTGGGCAACCATCGCGACGGAGCTGACACTCTCTTAGTGACTCCTGATACGACGCAGGCCGAGTGGATGGCAGAAGAGACCGAGAAGCTGCGGGAACTGATCAAACGCGCCCGCTTCGTACTCTTCGACTTCGACGGCCCCATCTGCCGGCTGTTCGCCGGCCACTCGGCCGAGCGGATCGCGAGTGAGCAGGTCCGCTGGCTGGAGGAGCGGGGGCTGCACGGCCTGCTGACCAAGGAGGAGCGGGCGCAGCCCGACCCCCATGCCGTCCTGCGCGCGGTCGACCGCAGGCGCCGGGGCAGCGATCTGATGACCGAGCTGGAGGAGCGGCTCACCCAGCAGGAGGTCACGGCGGCGGCCTCGGCCTGGCCCACCCAGTACGCGGACCCCCTCATCATGACGTGGCACGCCATGGGCTCTCGTCTGGCCGTCACCACGAACAACTCGCCACTGGCGGTCACCAACTACCTGGAAACCCGCGGCATCGGCCACTGCTTCACCCCACACATCTATGGCCGGACCAAGGACCTGCACCTCCTCAAGCCCGACCCGCACTGCCTGAACCGCGCCCTCAACGCGATGGGTGCGGAACCCTCCGCCGCGCTGATGATCGGCGATGCCCCCACGGACCGCGAAGCGGCCGAGCAGGCCGGAGTGGCCTTCTTGGGCTACGCGCACAACGAGAGGAAGGCGAAGCTTCTGAAGGAGTCGGGGGCGGAGTACGTGGTGCGCTCGCTGGAGCCGTTGCTCAGGGTGCTGCGGGGACAAGCCTGACGCGTCGGGGGCATGGGCGAGGTGCTGTAGGCGATAACCTCTGCGGTCATGTCGTCACCTCTGCCTCGCAGAGCCCATCAGGCACTGGTTCGCCGTCTCGCCGACTCCTATCGGGATCGTCCTGATGGTCGAGTTACGAACGGGCATCACAATGTCAACTACGTCGTCCCGCTCGGCTGGACGCTGGCCCTCCTCCTGTTGATGCCTTTCCGGGCGCAGGTCAAGTGCCGGACACCGCTCGCCGGAGTGGAAGTGGTGCCACGCATCTGGCGCAGCGAGGCGCAGCTCCTTTCGGTGGTGACCCGCTACCTCCGTGAAGTACCGCGGTGTGTGGCGGACTTCGGGGACTGGTCGATGCACGCCTACCGCGCGGGGAAGGCGTTGTCCGAGGTGAATCCCGATGGGCCTGTCGATGACGATCTCATGCGGTCCTTCGCGGAGTTCTTCGCCCGGACGGCAGGCGTCCCGGAGAAGGAGCTGCCGCCACGACCTGAGGGCTGGCCCAAGTCCGGTGAGAGCCAGAGCTTCCTCGACTGGCTCATCGATTTCACCGAGGAGAAGGTGCACCGCCCCAACCGGGGACGTTTTGAGACGCTCTTCGAGGCCGTGGGTATCCGGTCCGACGCCGTGACGAAGTTCAAGAGTGATCCCGATCGCCCTGCTCTCACGTCACGCCCTTTCTGCTTGCTGCACACCGACGTCCACCGGGCCAATGTCGTCATCGACAGAGACGAAGTCATCGTCATCGACTGGGAATTGGCGATATACGGCGATCCTCTCCACGACCTCGCCACCCATCTCGTGCGAATGGGCTACGACAAGGACGAGCAGAAGCGGATGACGAATCTGTGGTCCGAGGCCATGGTGCGCGCGGGCCACGAGGACATGACGGCGGGCCTCGACACCGACCTTGGCATCTATCTGGACTTCGAGTACGCCCAGTCGGTGTTCCCGGACGCCATGAGGGCAGCTCTGGACTTGCCCGCGGATTCGGACGAGAACGACTTCGATGCCGCGGCCCTGAAGGTCTGCAGGGCCTTGCGGCGTGCTGCCGAGCCCTTGAAGCTGGCATCCGTACCGGACGAGCGGCGGGTGGCGCGAGCGCTGCGGGACTGGCATGCCGGACCTCGTCACAGGCTGGAGCACTCGGCAGCGGTAGCCACCGACGCCACCGACGGAAGGGGCACTGTGGAAGACGATCAGGTGCGCGAGCCCATCGGAACCGATGAGTTCACAGAGCTCGCCGACTGGCTCACACGTACGGCCGACCGCTGTGTGCTCTTCGACTTCGACGGCCCCATCTGTCGTCTGTTCCCGCACGGATCCTCGGAGGGTGTCGCCCAGAACCTCAGGGACCTGGTTTCCGAACACGGTTTGGGGGGCCGGCTCACGGAGGAGGTGAGGAAGACCATCGACCCGCACGACGTACTGCGGGCCATGGATCAAGACCCCCTCGGGAAGAGCCTGGTCGCCGCGCTCGAAGCCCTGCTCACGGAAGGTGAGGTGGCGGCGGCGAATACGGCCCTGCCCACCCCTGGGGCAGGCGAGCTCATCCTCGCTCTGAAGGCGAGGGGGTGCCGGATCGCCGTGGTGACGAACAATTCACCGAAGGCCGTCGCCGCCTATCTGGAGAGGGAGAGGCTGCTGGATGCGTTCGGGCCGCACGTCTACGGGCGTACGGACCAGCCCAGCCTTCTGAAACCGGACCCGGACTCGCTGAGCCGAGCCCTGGAGGCCCTGGGTTCCGGGGCAGACGATGCGCTGATGATCGGTGACACGGCGACTGACCTGGAGGCCGCCGAGAAGGCAGGGGTCCGCTTCGTCGGCTACGCACGCGACGAGCGCAAGGCAGTGCCTCTGCGTGCCGCTGGAGCCGAGGTGGTCATCACCACGCTTCAGCCCCTGATCGACCTGGTGGAGACAGGCCCTTCCTGACCGGCCACGAACCGGGCACCATGAGCCCCTGCGGATCAACACCTGGGACACGAGGGGGACTTGGTGGCACGGAGACGTTCTGTTCGTGAGCGCGCCGTGGAAGGGTGGACGCAGTCGGAGAGCATCGTGACAAGGGTGCTGCTCCTGTCCATCTTCGGCCTTGGACTGGTCGCCCAGTTCGTACAGCCGGTCGGTGACGCACTGGAGGGCAAGGCGTATCTCGGTGGTGCTGTTCTGAGCCTGGTGGGCTACGTGTTGTACAGCGAGGTCCAGAGGCTGAACGCCGCGATGCGTCCCGCCGTCAGAGAGACGGTCCTTACGCGTGACCTCCGCCAGCATTTCGACGAAGCACTGCGGCTGCGCGAAGCTCGCGTAGATGCCATCGGATTCACGGGCGAGACCGTGGTCTACCAGATCAGCAGGAGTCTGGAGGACCTCCACGACGGCGCACGGCCGCGTGTGAGGATGCGCATTCTCGTGCCGGACTTCACCAAGCCGATGGAGATACCCGGCATGCTCAACGGCGAGGGGAAGGCGGAGGACGACGAGGGGTTCCGGGCGGAGTTGCTCGCAAAGGTGCGCGAGTACGAACGCAACATGACAGCCCTAGCCAGAAGGCTGGAACTCGACCGCAAAGCGGAACTCGACCCGCAGTTCCGCGTCCTGCACATCTCCCCTTTTCTGAAGTTCTGCCTGATCAATGACGAGCAGCTCTTCGACGGTATCTACGACAAAGTGGAGAAGCGTCCCGCGAACGAGCCGCCGGACCGACAGGTGCTCGATCTCATAGGCTACCACACGTCTTTGACGCGCTGGCACATCGACGCGGGGGCCGCCGCCAGGGAGAAGTGCACACAGCGCAAGGAGCTCTTCGAGACGCTCTGGGGCGTAGCGCGTCCCCTCACGCCGTCCGCCTCCTGAAAAGCGGGCCCGACACTGCCACCGAAGCGGCCAGGATTCCCGCGCACCAGGCCAGGGCTATCCAAGGGGTCGCTCCTACCGGCTGGTTGAGCAGCAGGCCTCGTAGGGATTCGATGACCTGGGTCACCGGTTGGTTGTCGGCGAAGGCCTGGAGCCAGCTGGGCATGGTGGACGTGGGGACGAAGGCGCTGCTCGGGTACGGGAGGAAGCTCACGAAGAACGTGAAGCCGCCCGCCGCTTGGGCGGACTTGGCCAGGAGGCCCGCCGTTGCCGAGAGCCAGGACAGGGCCAGGATGAACGCCAGGAGTACGGCTGCTGCCGCGAGCCAGCCGGGCAGGGTTGCCGTCGGGCGGAAGCCGATCGCGAAGGCCAGGGCCAGGACCAGGGAGGTGGCGAGCAAATTGCGGGCCACCGAGGCGAAGACGTGGCCCGCCAGGATCTGGGCGCCGCCGATGTCCAGGGAACGGAAGCGGTCGATTATGCCGCCCTTCAAGTCCTCCGTCACCGCAATCGCCGTGTTCGACGAGCCGAAGCCGGCGCAGAGGAGGAGGACTCCGGGGACCACGTACGTGACGTACGACCGGGTGTCCGTCTTGATCGCGCCGCCGAAGAAGTAGACGAAGATCAGCAGGAGCATCACCGGGAGCGCCATCGAGGTGATCAGGGCGTCCACGTTGCGGCGGTTGATGCGGATCGCCCGGCCAGTCATGATCAGGGTTTCAGACATGAGTCAGTCCCTTTGGCGGGTGGGCGTTCGACGGGCTCGTGAGGGTCAGGAAGACGTCGTCCAGCGTTGCCGTGTGGAGCTTGAAGGTCGCGAAATCCGTGCGCGTCGGGTCCAGGTCGTCCAGCAGGGCTCGTACTCCTCGTGCTGTGCCGTCCGTCGGGAAGCCGAGCGTCAGGGTTTCGGGGGAGTGGCGCGTGGCCCGATCGGTCAGGCGCAGATACGCCTCCTGGGTGGTGAGCGTCGCGTCCAGACGGTGGCCCGGCAGCAGGGATTTGAGGTCCGCGGGGGAGCCATTCGCTGCGATTTCCCCCTCGTGCAACACCGCTATCCGGTCCGCCAGTTGGTCTGCCTCCTCCAGGTACTGGGTCGTCAGGAAGACCGTCGTGCCCTGTGCCGTGAGGGCGCGTACGACCTCCCACATCTCCTGGCGGCTGCGCGGGTCCAGGCCCGTCGTCGGCTCGTCCAGGAAGATCACCTCGGGGTCGCCCACCAGGCCCGCCGCCAGGTCGACGCGGCGGCGCATGCCTCCCGAGTACGTGCGGACCAGGCGGTCGGCTGCTTCCGTGAGGCCGAAGCGGGTCAGCAGTTCGGCGGCCCGTGTGCGGGCCGCGGGGCGGGAGATGCCCGCGAGCCTCGCCATCATGCGGAGGTTCTCCGCGCCGGTCTGCGTCTCGTCGACCGCCGCGGACTGGCCGGTGAGGCTGATCGACCGGCGGACCTCGCGGCGCCCCGTACGGATGTCGTGGCCCGCTACCCGTGCCGTGCCCGCGTCGGGTGTGGTGAGCGTGGTGAGGATGCGGACGGCTGTCGTCTTTCCGGCGCCGTTCGGGCCGAGGAGGGCGAAGACGGTGCCGGGTGGGACGTGGAGGTCGATGCCGCGGAGTACGGGGACGGCTCGGGCGCCGGAGCCGTAGGTCTTGGTTAGGGCTTTTGCCTCGATGGCCGGGGGTGGCATGGGGTTCTCCCTGATTTGGGGGGGTGTGGTCGGGCCTCGATCTATTGCGTATGGTCTACGCATTACTGAGTAAGGGTTACGCAGAACTACGATGTGCGTCAAGCAGGGCAGCTCAGAAGATGGAGGAGGCGGCGGCGGATCATGGCGGCGGACGGTGTAAGTGCGGGTGCGGGTGCGGGTGCGGGTGCGGGTGCGGGCGAGGAGGGGGCGGGGACGGGGCTGTCCGTGAGCCTCGAAACCGCCTGGGGGTTGCGTGAGCGTCCCTCGAAAGGGCCCAAGCCCGGCCTGAGCCTCGATCGCATCGTCGACGCGGGCATCGCCATCGCGGCCTCGGAGGGGATCGGTGCGGTCACCATGGGGCGGGTCGCCAAGGCGCTCGGCGCCTCACCGATGTCCCTCTACCGGTACGTCTCCGCCAGGGACGAGTTGTACGTCCTCATGCAGGACGCGGCGACCGGCACTCCGCCCGGGATGCCGGCGGAGGTGACGGGGTGGCGGGCGCGCCTGGAGTGGTGGGCGCGGGCCCAGCGCGAGGTCTTCCGGCGCCACCTGTGGCTCGTTCGCATCCCGATCACCGGGCCGCCGGCGACGCCCCACCAGCTGGAGTGGATGGAGCAGGGGCTAGCGGCGCTCGACGACAGCGGGCTGGAGGAGGGCTGGAAGCTGTCCGTGCTGATGCTGGTGGGCGGCTTCGTGCGGAACGAGGTCACGCTCATGGCCGATCTGGACGCGGGCATGAGGGCGGAGGGCCGGGGGCCTGACGAGGCGATGAGGCAGTACGCGCGCAAGGTCGACGCCCTGACGTCGACTGCCCCGGGTCGCTTCCCCTCGCTACGGCGACTGCTCGCGACGGGCGTCCTGGGCGTCGCGGACGCCGAGGATGCCGAGGGCGCCGAGGACGCGGAGTTCGAGTTCGAGTTCGGGCTCGGGCGGGTGCTGGATGGGGTGGCGGTGTTGGTGGGGGAAGCGGGGCGCTGAGTGCGCGCTGCGGGGTGGGTGCGTCTGTGGGTGCGGGGCCGCGCCGGTATGTCCGTCCTCGCTGTCGTCCGGTGGCCGCGAAGCTACTTCGGCTCCGGGGTGCCGCGAACCGTGCTCCGGGCAGACATACCGGCACGTCCCCTCCCGAGCGTCGCCGACTGCGGCTTTTCGCTGGTCGCTGCGGGGCAATCGGGCGGGTGGGTGGGAGAGGCTTGTTCGGCAGGGGGATGCGGGGTGAAACGGGCCGGTGGGTGGAAGAAGGCTCAGGCGGGCTCCGCGTACCGCGACAGGCCTGACCGCAGCTGCCCGAACGCCCCCTCCGCCGCAACCACCGCCTCCGGCCACACCGCTCCCGCCCCCTCCCCCGCGTCCATCCGGCGCCAGTTCTCCAGAGCGAGGATGCGCTGTACGGCGATGATCTGCCCCGCGGCCAGCCGCGCGGTCAGTGCGTCGCCGGCCCGCGGCCCGGCCGCCGCCGCCGTCGCCGCCTCGCGCAACGCCTCGCCCAGCGCCCTCTCCGACCGCTCCTGATACGCGTACAGCCGCGCGACCAGTGACGGCGTCCCGTACAGCAGTCGGTGGAAGGCCAGTACGTGGACGTTGTCGCACAGGCCGGTCACCGGGTCCTGGCGCTCCAGGCCGTCGAGGAAGTGGCGCTGCAGGGCGTCCAGGGGGGAGTGCTTCGCGGGGCGCTCGGCCACCACCCGCGCCGCCTCGTCCACGTGGTCGGCGAACCGGTGGAGTACGAGGTCCTCCTTGGACGGGAAGTACCGGAACAGGGTCGGCTTCGAGATGTCGGCGGCCGCCGCCACCTCCGCTACCGGCACCTTCTCGAAGCCCTTCTCCAGGAAGAGCGCGATCGCCGCGTCGGAGACCGCCTGGTACATCCGCTGCCGCTTGCGCTCGCGCAGGCCGGGGCCGCCGCCCTCGGAATCGGCAGCAGTGGTGGCCGTGCCCGCTTCATCGTCCGTCATGGCGTGAGCCTACCGCATTGATGAGTCACGGTAATAAATTTAACTCGGTTACATTATTCTTGGTCGTATGCCATCGCCTGACACGACTCCACTCGACTCAGCCCTCGCCCAGGAACGCCGCTACCACGACACCTGCCGCACCGCCCTCGACCGCATGGTCGACGGCGCCGAGGTGCAGGTACTCCACGGAGCCGACGTCTCCGCGTCCGGCGCCGACGCCGAAGTCCTCGGCTACCAGTTCCGCAGCCACGCCAAAGCGATGCGCGAACTCCCCGAAGCACCCCTCTTCTTCGGCCGCCTCGACTTCGCCGCCGACGGGCCCGAAGCCGTCGAAGCCGGTGATCACCGCGGGCAGAGTTACTACATCGGCCGCCTCCGCGTCACCGAAGACCCCTCGTCTCCGCCCCTCGTCGTCGACTGGCGCGCCCCCGTCTCCCGCGCCTTCTACCAGGCCGGAGCCCGAGACCCCCAAGGCGTCGCCGTCCGCCGCCGCTTCGGCTGGGCGCCCGGCAGCAAGGGCGACTCCGCCGACCTCACCGGCCTGGAGGACGAGCCCCTGGCCGGCAGCGAACCGGACGCCGCGGTCACCCCACCCGCCCCCAGCAGCCGCATCCTCGCCGGTGAGATCGAGCGTCCCCGCGTCGGCCCGATGCGTGACATCGCCGCCACCATCCAGCCCGAGCAGGACGACCTCGTGCGCGGTGAACTCGCCTCCTCCGTGTGCGTCCAAGGTGCCCCCGGCACCGGCAAGACCGCCGTTGGCCTGCACCGCGCCGCGTACCTCCTCTACACCCACCCCCAGCGCGTGCAGCGCGCCGGGCTCCTCATCCTCGGCCCCAACCGCACCTTCCTCCGCTACATCGCCGAGGTGCTCCCCTCCCTCGGCGAGACCGGCGTGCGCCAGTCCACCGTGGCGGACGAGATCGCCAGGGCCACCGCACCCGTGCGGGCCCAGGACGACGAGGCCGCGGCGAGCGTCAAGCACGACGCCCGGATGGCGGCCGTCCTGCGCCGCGCGCTCTACTCGCGCGTCGCGGCGCCCACCAACTCCATCGCGGTGCCGGACGGTTCGTACACCTGGCGGGTCGCGCTCGACGACCTGGAGCGGATCATCGCGGACGTGCGAGCCGAGGAGCCTCCGTACGCCGTCGGCCGCGAACGCGTGCGCACCCGTGCCGTCCGGCACATCCAGGAGCAGGCCGAGCGCCGCGCGGGCGCCGTGAACAACGCCTGGCTGCAGAAGATCTCCCGCGCCCGCTCCGTCTCGGCCTTCGTCGACGAGGCCTGGCCAAGGGTCAAGCCGGAGGAGGTGCTCGCCGCCCTGCTCGGGGACCCTGAAGCGCTCGCCGCCGCGGCCGACGGCGCCCTCGGCGCCGCCGAGCAGCGGGCGATCCGCTGGAGCAAGCCCCCGCGCTCGTACAAGTCGGCGAAGTGGTCCGCCGCCGATCTCGTGCTGCTTGACGAGATCGGCGGACTGCTCGAACGGCCCGAGGGTTACGGCCACATCGTCGTCGACGAGGCCCAGGACCTCTCCCCGATGGAGGCCCGCGCCATCGCCCGCCGCGCGGACTTCGGCTCGCTCACCGTCCTCGGCGACCTCGCCCAGGGCACCACACCGTGGGCCGCCCGCAGCTGGCCCGAACTCCTCGCCCACCTCGGCAAGCCCGACGCCTCCGTCACCCCTCTGACCATCGGTTTCCGGGTCCCGAAAGCCGTCGTGGGCCTCGCCAACCGCGTACTCGCCTCGCTCGACGTCGACGTACCGCCCGCTCGATCGCTGCGTTCGGACGGTGAGTTGAGGATCCAGGAGGTACGGGACGTGGGTGCCGCCACCGTCGACGCGGTGCGTGCCGCGCTCGCCCGCGAGGGCTCGATCGGCGTCATCGCCGCCGACACCGACACCGCCCGCCTGCGCGCGGCCCTCACCGGGGCCGGGATCGAGAGCGCGGGCCCGGACGACCTGGGCGCGCGCGTGACGGTGCTGCCCGCGTCCGTGGCGAAGGGACTGGAGTACGACCACGTCGTGGCCGTCGAGCCCGCCGCCATCGCGGAGGCGGAACACCGCGGGCCCAGCCGCCTCTACGTGGTCCTGACCAGGGCGGTGTCCCGGCTCGACGTGCTGCACAGCAGGCCGCTCCCGTGGGAGGAGTGAGCGGCCGACGGATACGCGGCCGACGGATGCGCGGCCGACGGATACGCGGCCGACGGATACGCGGCCCACGGATACGCGTGCATGCTGTTGCGGTTATATAGCCGCAGGGTTATGTTCGGGGTATGCCCATACCGTTCGACGTACTCGCCGAGCCGAGCCGCCGGAAGATTCTCGATCTGCTGGTCGAGCGTCCCCACCTGGTCGGTGAGCTCACCGAGCGGCTCGGCCTGAGCCAGCCCGGCACGTCCAAGCATCTGCGGGTCCTGCGCGACGCGGGCCTTGTGCGGGTCCGGCAGGACGCGCAGCGCCGCTGGTACGAGCTGAGGCCCGAGCCCCTCGCCGAACTCGACGCGTGGCTCGCGCACTACCGGCACCTCTGGACGGGCCGGCTCGACGCCCTCGAACGGCACCTCGACGTCATGGACGGCGGTGGGGTGGGTCCTGATGAACCCTGACGAGCATGGACGGTGACTCCTCATGAACCCGCACTCCGACACCCTGAGCCCCGACGAGGAAGGCGGACACAGCGTCCTGCGGATGGAGCGCCGCCTCGCGCACCCGCCCGCCACGGTCTGGGCCGCGATCACCCGGCCCGAGCACCTCGCCCAGTGGTTCCCCTCCGAGGTGACCCTTGAGCTGCGGCCCGGCGGCGCGATGGGCTTCCACTTCCCCGGCGACGAGGGCCCCGGCATGACCGGCGAGGTCACCGACGCGGAAGAGCCACGCCTCTTCGCCTTCAGCTGGGGCGAGGACCACCTGCGCTGGGAGATCACCCCGGACGGTCCCGACGGCCGGGGCTCGCTCCTCACCCTCGTCCACACCTTCGGCGACCGCTTCGGCGCCCCGAGCTTCGCCGCGGGCTGGCAGCTGTGCATCTCGGCGCTCGGCCAGTTCCTGGACGGCGGGCAGGCCGAGGTGAGCGCGGATGCGGGCGAGCTGCACGAGGCGTATCTGGAGCAGTTCGACCTCGGGCACGGGCAGGTCACCGAGGACGGCATCCGTTTCGAGCGTCAGTTGGTGCGGCCCGCCGACGCGGTGTGGGCCGAACTCTGCGCGGGTGAGGTCCCGTTGGTGGGCGACACGGCTCCCGACGGATTCCTGGCGGACGGCGTCTCCGCGGGGCCGGTCACCGCGCTGCGGGCTCCGGTGTCGCTCACGTACGCCGTGCATCCCAAGGGTGAGGTGCGCTGGGAGTTCGGCGAGGGTACGGGGTACGGCACGCGGCTCGTCCTCACGCAGACCGGTCCCTTCGAGGGGGCGGCGGCCACGGACGAGGCGCTCGCCGCATGGCATGCGCGGATCGAGCGGCTGGCGGGGCAGCTCCTGGAGGGCTGACGGGCGGCTCAGTCGGCGAGCACGGCCTCCATCACCGCCTTCGCGATCGGCGCCCCGAGCTTGCCACCGGCGATCTCCGAGCGCGGGATGTCCATGTCCTTCGGGTCGACGAACACCGCGACCGCGACCGGCGACGAGCCGTCGTCGTTCTTGGCGTACGAGACGAACCAGGCGTACGGCCGCTCGTCGTTGACGTCCGAGCCGTGCTGGGCGGTGCCGGTCTTGCCGCCGACCGTGACACCGTCGATCCGCGCCTTGTTCGCCGTGCCCTCCTCGACGGTGTGCTCCATCATCTCCTGCACCTTGCCCGCGGTGTCCTCGGAGACGGCCTGGCTCAGCTCCTCCGGCTTGCCCTTCTCGATCGTCGAGAGGTCGGGGCCGCGCAACTCCTCCACCATGTACGGCTTCATCACCTTGCCGTCGTTGGCGAGGCCGGCCGCGACCATCGCCATCTGCAGCGGCGTACTGGTCAGGCTGCCCTGGCCCATGCCGGTCAGAGCGGTCTGCGGCTTGTCGAGGCCGTCGGGGTAGCTGCTCGCTGACGAGCGCACGGGGATGAACTGCTGCTTGTTGAAGCCGAACTTCTCCGCCGTCTCGCGCATGTCGTCGTCGCCGACCTTGAGCGCGGTGTCCAGGAAGACGTTGTTGCACGACCACTGCATGCCGACCTTCAGCGAGGCCTTGTCGCAGGGGGCGCCCGGCACGTCGTTGCCGATCGTCGTCGAGCTGAGCGGCAGTTTGTAGGGGGCCTTGGCGCCGGTGGACTTGTCGATGTCGTCGACCACGCCGTGCTCAAGGGCGGCCGCCGCGGTGAGGATCTTGAAGGTGGATCCGGGCGGGTAGATCTCGCGGAGCGCACGGTTGGAGAGCGGCTTGTCCTTGTTCTTGCTGAGCCGCGTGAACTCCTTGCCCTCCTTCTGCGAGATCCCGGCGAAGACGGAGGGGTCGTACGAGGGGGTGCTCGCCAGCGCGAGCACCTTCCCGGAGCGCGGGTCGAGCGCGACGACCGCGCCCCGGGCGTTGAGGTCCACAAGGCCTTGGTAGGCGGCCTGTTGGGCCTTGGGGGCGATGGTCGTGATGACGTCGCCGCCCTGGCGCTTCTCGCCGGTCAGCATGTCCAGGGTGCGGCGGATGAAGAGGCGGTCGTCGTCGCCGCTGAGCACGTCGTTCTCGACGCCCTCCAGGAAGGTCGCGCCCTGGGCCTGCGAGAAGTAGCCGGTGACCGGCGCGTACATGGGGCCGTTCTTGAAGACCCGCTGGTACTTGAAGTCGGTGCCGCTGACTTCCTTCGAGCCGGTGATCGGCTTGCCGCCGACAATGATGTCGCCACGGGGGTGGGAGAAGGCCTCGATCTGGACGCGCCGGTTCTTGTCGTGCTTCGCCAGCGACTCGCCCTCGGCGAACTGCACCCAGGTCGCGCGCAGGAGCAGCGCGAGCGTGAGCACCCCGCAGAAGAGGGCGATGTGGCGCAGCGGCTTGTTCATCCGGTCCCCCCAAGACCTGTGACACCAGGACGTGATGAATCTTCATCATGCGCCCGGGTGCACGGTTCTCCGCCCTGTTGTTGCCGAATGGTCACACTCGAGTCGCGTCCCGCCGTTCCCCTCGGACCCCTCGGAGCACCTCGATCACGCTCGCGTAGCTGTCGGAGCCGTGCCCGGCGGCACTCGCCCGCTCCATGGTCGCCTTCAGGAGTTCCGGCAGCGCGTTGTCGACGCCGCGGTCGGCCGCCGCGTGGATGAGGTGTCCGATCGCCGTGATCTGTACGTCGACGGTGGCGTCGTCACCCGGATAGCGCCCGGCGTCCACCTGGGTCGCGTAGGTGTCGAGGAAGCCCGCGACGGCGTGCCGCATCCAGCGGATGGCGACGGGCGTGAAGTCGGTGGCCCTGGTGGCGTCCGCGCCGACCACGGCCGTGCCGTGCAGCCAGCCGGTGAACGTGGACCACATCAGGCCGAGCAGGGCGGCGTCGTAGAGCGAGGCACGGCCCGGTTCCGCGCCCAGGTACAGCGGGTCGCCCAGCGCGGCGAGGGTGGCGCGGTGTGCGTCGAACACCTCCGCCGAGCCGCTGTAGAGGAACATCATCTCCGGGTTGCCGACCCCCGGAGGAGTGGTCATGATCGCCCCGTCGAGATAGCGGAGCCCCAGTGAAGCGGCCCACGCCGCCGCCTTGTCGGACTGCTCCGGGGAGCCCGAGGTGAGGTTCACCCAGGGCCTTGCCCGCGAGGGATCCGGCAGTGGGGTCCATGACGGCGTACAAAGCGTCGTGGTCGAGAACGCAGGCGACGATCAGCTGGCTCGCGGCGACGGCCTCTTCGGGGGTGGCGGCAAGGCTGGCGCCCCGGGCGACGAGGGGTTCGGCCTTGGCGGGGGAGCGGTTCCAGACGGTGGTGGGGTGGCCGTTCTCCAGGAGGGCGGCGGCGAGGGCGGCGCCCATGTTGCCGAGGCCGATGACGGTGACGGGGGGCTTGTTCTCTGCACTGGCGGTCACTGCGGTCACTGCGGTCACTGCGTTCCCTGTGTTCTCTGCGTTCATGTGGACCACGCTCGCAGCGGGCGGCGGCGCCGGACAGTGACAGGGGTGACGGCGGCCACCAAATTCCTGCCACGCGCTGCCATGGCCCGGGGCGGCCTAGTCTCACCGTATGAGCGCTGGTTCCGTGGCCTTGGTCGTGACCGAGGAGATAGCGATCCCGTCGTGGGATCTGTACGAACTGAGCATCCCCTGCACGGTGTTCGGGAAGCCGCAGCCGGATCTGTCGGACCACTGGTACGACTTCCGGCTGTGCAGCGCGTACGAGGGCGAGGGCGGGTCCGGCCCCGGGGTCGGCCTGACGGTGCGTACCCCGCACGGCCTTGACGACATCGTCGGGGCGGACACGGTCATCGTCACGTCCGTGCCGGACGCCTGCGTGGAGGAGGGCCGCCCGCTGCCGGACGGCTTGGCGGGGGCGCTGCGTCGCGCGTACGACGCCGGCGCTCGCATGGTCTCCCTGTGCACCGGCGCCTTCGCGCTCGCCGATGCGGGGCTGCTCGACGGCCGCAGGGCCACCGCGCACTGGATGCACACGGCCCAACTCGCCGCGCGCTACCCGAAGGTGGAGGTCGACGACTCCGTTCTGTACGTGGATGACGGCGACGTCCTGACCAGCGCGGGCGTGAGCGCTGGCCTCGACCTGTGCCTGCATCTGGTCCGCCGCGACCTGGGCGCGCACGTGGCCAACCAGCTGGCCCGCCGCATGGTCGTCCCCGCTCACCGCCCCGGTGGCCAGGCCCAGTTCATCGACCTCTCCGTTCCGCCGACGGACGACGAGGGCCTCGGCCCCGTACTCGACTGGGCGCGCGCCCGCCTCGACCGCCCCCTGACGGTCGACGACCTGGCGCGCCGAGCGGCGATGAGCCCGCGCACCCTCTACCGCCGGCTCCAGGCCGCCACCGGGACGACACCGCTCCAGTGGCTCCTGAACCAGCGCCTGGCCCGAGCCCAGAGCCTCCTCGAATCGACCGCCGCCCCGATCGAGAAGATCGCCGAACTGAGCGGCCTCGGCACGGCGAACAACCTCCGTCACCACTTCCTCAAGCAGGTGGGGGTGTCACCGGGGGACTATCGCAGGGCCTTCGGGGCGGGCGCGGCCACCGGCTAGGGTCTGCGCTCATGCGGAACACGGAGATCGTTCGTCGTGAAGGACCGGAGCGCAGGCGCGAGACGCTGGAACGCCTCGACCGGGAACGGGACATCTGGCTGTCGACGTCCCACCCGGAGCACGGGCCCCACCAAGTGCCCCTGTGGTTCTGGTGGGACGGCAGCGCGCTGTGGATGTGCACCGGCGGGACCTCCGCGACGATCCGAAACGCGCGGCATGAACCCCGGGTGCGCCTCGCCCTGCCGGACACCGCCGATGTGGTGCTCGTACAGGGCGAGGCGGAGTGCTTTCCGGCCTCCGGCGTCCCGCGGGAAGCCGGGGACGGGTTCGCCGCCAAGTTCGGCTGGGACCCGCGCAAGGAGGAGGGCTCCTTCGTGTTTCTGCGCGTGACCCCGCGAACGGTGCGTGCCTGGCACGGCGAGCACGAGCTGAGCGGCAGGGTCCTCATGCGTGACGGGGCGTGGGTGGCGTAACCGGAGTGTGGGTGGCGTAACTGCCGCTCCTTCTCTCCTTCTTGCCTACTTCTCGCGCGGCTGGTTGATCCGCAGCATGTTCCCGGCCGGGTCGCGGAAGGCGCAGTCGCGGACGCCGTACGGCTGGTCCATCGGCTCCTGAAGAACCTCGCCGCCCGCGGAACGGACCCGCTCGAACGTGGCGTCGACGTCGTCGGTGCGGAAGATGACGCCGCGCAGCATGCCCTTGGCCATCAGCTCGGCCACGGCCTGCCGGTCGGCGTCGGTGGCGTTCGGGTCCGCGAGCGGCGGCTCGATGACGATCTCGACGTCCGGCTGCGAGGGCGAGCCGAGCGTCACCCAGCGCATCCCCTCGAAGCCGACGTCATTGCGTACTTCGAGACCGAGCGCGTCGCGGTAGAAGGCGAGCGCCTTGTCGTGGTCGTCGACGGCGATGAAGCACTGCGCAAGTTTGATGTCCATGCGTACGACGCTACGGACCGGCGTCGGGTTTCGCTTCTCCGTTCCTGATCGGACGGGTGCGGATCTTGGTGATGCAGGCAGGGATGTCGGCGCTGTCACCGTGGTCGCGGGCGCGGTACGCGCTCGGGCTCTCGCCGACGAGCTCGGTGAACCGTGAGCTGAAGGAGCCGAGCGACGTACAGCCGACCGCCATGCAGACCTCCGTCACCGACAGGTCCCCGCGCCGCAGCAGCGCCTTGGCCCGCTCGATCCTGCGGGTCATGAGATAGCTGTACGGGGTCTCTCCGTAGGCGGCGCGGAAGCTGCGCGAGAAGTGCCCCGGCGACATGAGGGCGTCCCGGGCCAGCGCCGGGACGTCCAGGGGCTCCGCGTAGTCGCGGTCCATCCGGTCACGGGCCTGGCGCAGGCGGACGAGGTCGGGGAGAGAGACAGGCACACGAGGAACGTTACCGACCGCCGGGAGAAGCGGGGCGGGGGTCAGGCCGCGGGGCAGAGCTCGGCGGGGGCCACGGTCGCTTGCGCGGGGTGCGCGGGGTGCACGGTGTGGGTGGGGTGCAAGGGGCGGACGGTGGCCGTTGCCTGGGAGCGGTTCCGGGCGAAGACGACCAGGCGCAGCACGGCGAACCGCGCGACACCGGCCAGGGCGGAGGCCGACAGATAGACGACCTGTTCGAGCACAGCGCCGGGCGCCGCCACCAGTCCCTGTAGGACCAGCATCGCCAAGCAGGTCACCGCGTACGCGGCCGCCGCGGACCCGGCCGACTGCGCGTGCTGACGCCCGGTCGCGCGCCCGCCCGCGCCGAAGGTGAAGCGGGCGTGCAACTCGGTGGCCAGGAGCGTGGAGACCGCGGTGATCAGGGCGTTGGCCAGGGCCCAGGGGATCCAGGAGGCCAGGGCCGCCACGGCGAAGCTGGAGGCGACTCCGACCCCGCCGCCGCAGAGCACGAAGCGGGCGAAAGCGGTGAAGGCGCCGGGCACCGCCGACCGCGGACTCTGTGCTGTCTCCATGATCCGACCCCTCCCTGGTTGTTCCCTGGCGCCATCGTGGCACACGAATGGTGCCACGTCGAGTCATATGTGGCGTCACGTTTGGCGCAGGAGGTGCCATGGATTGGCGGCGGTACGTAAATGCGCAGGTCGGGGGGGGGTGCCTCGCTCTGGCGCCAAACGACATCAAGTCGTCGCTGGGCGTTGGGCGCTGGGCGCTGGGTGTCGAGCAGGTCGGCTATCGGGTGAGTTTGATGGCCACGGCGTCGAGGACCCAGTCCAGGCCGGTCGCGAAGGACGTCTCGGCGTCCACGTCCGTGCCGTCGTGCACGGCCTTGGCCAGCGCCGGGAAGCAGCCGGTGGCCAGCATCCTCGTCACATGCGGGCCGTGGGTGCGCTGCCAGTCGTGCTTGGACAGGCCCGTGGCGCGCTCGGCCCGCAGGTTCGCGATCTCGCGCCTGATCGCGCCGATGAAGTAGGCGCTGACCGTATCCACGGCGCGCATGACGGTGTCGACATCGGCGATGCCGTCGAAGGCGGCCAGCGTGGCCTCGGTCACGGCGAGGCCGTTCGGACCCAGGCTCGGGCGACCGCCGAGCAGGTCGGCCAGCCATTCGTGGCGGAGGGCGGACTGCCTGGTGAGCTGGGCGAGGACGCGCAAGGCCTCCCGCCAGTCACCGGGCTGCTCCTCGGGGAAGGTCTCGGCCTGGACCTCGTCCACCATGAGGTCGAACAGCTCCTCCTTGGTGGAGATGTATCGGTACAGCCGCATCGGACCGGCGTCCAGGCGGGCCGCGACCTTGCGCACCGAAACCGCCTCAAGGCCGCCCTCGTCGGCCAGCGCGATGGCGGCGGCGACGATCCGTTCCCGGTCGAGCGGCACGGGGCGGTTCGGCGGCTCCGGCCGGTCCCAGACAGTCATGCTCACACCGTACCGTTGCGATACGCCGTATACGACCAATACAGTGTATCGGCATGAGACACCGCATCGCAGTGGTCGGGAGCGGTCCTGCCGGCCTCGCCTTCGCCCGCGTCCTGCACCGCCATGACCACCCCGTCACCGTCCTCGAACGCGATCCCGCCCCCGATGCCCGGCCCCCGGGCGGCACGCTGGACCTGCACGAAGAGCTGGGTCAGCTCGCGCTGGACAAGGCGGGGCTGCTGGCGGAGTTCCAGGCGCTGTCCCGCCCCGAGGGGCAGGCCATGCGCATCCTGGACACGGACGGAACCGTCCTGCGCGACTGGCGACCCCGTCCGGATGACCGGGCCAATCCCGAGATCGACCGCGGGCAACTCCGTGACCTGCTGCTCGGCCCGCTCGGCGTCCAGTGGGGCCGGGGCGTGAAGCGGGCGGTGCCGGGGACCCGGGACGGCGTACTGGTCCATTTCGAGGACGGGCGGCAGGAGGCGTTCGACCTCGTGGTCGGCGCGGACGGCGCCTGGTCCCGGATCCGCCCGGCGGTCTCGTCGGTGACGCCGCACTACACCGGCGTCACCTTGGTCGAGACCTCCCTCGACGACGTCGACACCCGCCACCCCGACCTCGCCCCGTTGATCGGCGACGGTTCCGTAGCCGTGTACGGCGTGAACCGAGCTCTCGTCGCCCAGCGCAGCAGCGGCGGCCACGTCAAGGTGTACGCCCAGTTCCGCGCGCCGCTGGACTGGCACACGGACCTGGACCTGGCCGACGCCGAGGCCGTGCGATCGAGCCTGCTGGCTCTGTTCGACGGCTGGGCCGCTCCCGTCCTCGACCTCCTCCGCCACGGCACCGCGTTCGTCCACCGCCCCCTCTACGTCCTGCCCGTGTCCCACACCTGGACCCACGTCCCCGGGGTGACGCTGCTGGGTGATTCCGCCCACCTGATGCCCCCTTTGGGCGCGGGCGCGAACCTCGCGATGCTGGAAGGCGCCGAACTCGCCGAGTCCATCGCCACCGGCCCTGAAGATCTGGACGAGGCCGTTCGCGCCTTCGAGGAACGGATGTGGGCACGGGCCGGCAGGTGGGCCGAGATCACGACGGCCGGCCTGGAACGCCTCGTGAGCCCGGACCCCGCCGAAGCCCTCGCTCTCTTCGATCAAGTCCAGCCATCCTGACGGGACTTGGTCCGGCCGTGCTTCGCGCGATCAGTGGCGTGGCGCACTTTTGCAAGCGGGCGCTTGCAATAGTTAGCAAGGGGCGTGCACTATCGACGCATGGCATCACTCAACGTCGGCAATCTCGGTGAGTATCTGCGTGAGCAGCGGCGCAACGCGCAGCTCTCGCTCAGGCAGCTCGCCGACGCCGCCGGGGTGTCCAATCCGTATCTGAGCCAGATCGAGCGCGGCCTGCGCAAGCCGAGCGCCGAAGTGCTGCAACAGGTGGCCAAGGCGCTGCGGATCTCCGCCGAGACGCTCTATGTCCGGGCCGGGATCCTCGACGAGAAGGAGCGGGACGAGCTGGAGACGCGCGCCGTCATCCTCGCCGACCCCTCCATCAACGAGCGGCAGAAGCAGGTCCTGTTGCAGATCTATGAGTCGTTCAGAAGAGAGAACGGCTTCGAGGTCTCGGAGTACGCGGACGACGCGTCGTTCGTGGATGAGGCCTCGTACGCAGATGACGTGGACGCCACCGCTGACGGCCCCCGCACGGCCGACGGCAGTGATGCCAGCCCGAAGGACCCCAAGGACCATCCCTCAAGCTGACGCGAATCCGGGAGGACCATCGCCATGGCCATCAAGGACGACCTGCGCAACACCCTCACCGACACCACCCCCGCCTACTTCGTCGTCGGCACCGCCGACCTGGCGTTCCAGCAGGCGAAGAAGGTGCCGGGCGCCATCGAGCAGCTGATCGCCGAGGCGCCGGCCCGTATCGACGCCGTGCGCAACACCGACACCAAGGCCGTCCAGGACAAGGCCGTCGCCCGTGCCAGGGAGGCGCAGGAGACCATCCAGGCCAGGGTCACCGAGCTGTTCGGCACGCTCGACACGGACCTGAAGAAGCTGAGCGAGAGCGCTCAGGGCCTTGCCCTGAGCTCCGTCGGTGTCGCGGCCGAGTACGCCGTGAAGGCGCGCGAGAAGTACGAAGAGGTCGCCGAGCACGGCGAGCAGGCCGTGCGGACCTGGCGCGGCGAGGCCGCCGAGGAGATCACCGAGCTGGCCGTGGCCGTCGAGCCGGACGCCGAGGAGAACTCGGCATCCGCCGAGCCGAAGGCCGCCGCCGCCCCGGCGAAGAAGCCGGCCGCCAAGAAGGCCCCGGCCGCCCGCAAGCCGGTGGCGAAGAAGACCACGCCGCCCGCCAAGTAGGCGCGCGGTACGGCGGTTGTCATGTGGAGGGGCCGGGCACTCTCGAAGTGCCCGGCCCGTTCTCCGGGTAGCGGGTACGGTGTCCGCGTACTCAAGAGCCGAGACTGGTGGTGGACGTTGTGCTGATGCAGGGGTTCGCAAACTTCATGTGGCTGCTGTCGTTGGCGCTGATCGTCTTCAGCGGCTTCGCGCTCGTGGACGCGGCGATCCGTCGTGAGGACGCCTATCGAGCGGCGGACAAGAAGACCAAGCCGTTCTGGCTGATCATCCTCGGGCTCGCCTTCATCGTGAACCTGATCTTCAACATCCTGTCGTTCCTGCCGATCATCGGGCTCATCGCGACCATCGTCTACATGGTCGACGTGCGGCCCGCGCTGCGGCAGATCACCGGCGGCGGTGGCGGCGGCGGACGCCGCGGCTCCAGCAGCGACGGTCCGTACGGTCCGTACAACGGCGGCCGCTAGTCGGGCCCCGTCAGGGGCGCGGGGAACTGCGCGACCAGCCCCCACCGGGCCGCGGACTCAACACCACGGCTCCGGCGGTACGCCTAACGGTCGCGGTCAAGCAGCAGCACGGCAACGTCATCGGTCAGGTCGCCACCGTTCAGTTCACGCACCTCGTTCACCGCGGCCTCAAGGAGCTCGTCGCCCCGCAGGCCCGTGGCGATCTGGCGGCGGAGCATCTCCACCATGCCGTCCTGGCCCAGACGCTGGTTGCCCTCGCCGATCCGGCCCTCGATCAGGCCGTCCGTGTAGAGCATCAGGCTCCACTTGCCGCCGAGTTCCACCTGGCGGCGCGGCCAGCGGGCGTTCGGCAGGAGCCCGAGCGCCGGGCCGTTGTTCTCGTACGGCAGCAGCTCGGCGAGGTGGCCGTCGCGGGCGATCAGCGGTGACGGGTGGCCCGCAAGGCAGAGCCCGGCCCGGCGGCCGTCCGGGGCGATGTCGACCGTGCAGAGCGTCGCGAAGATCTCGTCGTCGGCGCGCTCGTGCTCCAGGACCTTCTGCATCGTGCTGAGCAGCTCGTCGCCGCACAGGCCCGCGAAGGTCAGCGTCCGCCAGGCGATGCGCAGCTCGACACCGAGCGCCGCCTCGTCAGGGCCGTGGCCGCAGACATCGCCGATCATGACGTGCACGGAGCCGTCGGGGGTGCGCACCGTGTCGTAGAAGTCGCCGCCGAGCAGCGCCCGTGAACGCCCCGGGCGGTAGCGCGCGGCGAACCGCAGCGGTGAGCCGTCCAGGAGCGGCGTCGGCAGCAGGCCGCGCTCCAGACGGGCGTTCTCCTGGGCCCGAAGGCGCGACTCCGTCAGCTGGCGCTGGGCGGCGTCCGCGCGCTTGCGCTCCACGGCGTACCGGATGGCGCGGCTCAGGAGCCGTCCGTCCAGCTCGTCACGGAAGAGATAGTCCTGGGCACCGACCCGCACGGCCTCCGCGCCGCCCTCGGTGTCGCCGCTCGCGGTGAGCGCGAGCACGGCGTGCCGGGGCGCGAGGCGCAGGACGTGCTTGAGCGTGGCGAGCTCGTCCTCTTCCTCCTCGGGGGAGGCGGCGGGTCCTGCCAGGGCCAGGTCGAGCAGGATGCAGTGCACGTCGTCGGTGAGCAGCCGCTCGGCCTCGGTGAGGTTGCGGGCGGTGCGGACCCTGATGGGCTTGCCCGCGGAGTCGAGCATCTGGGGGACGCTCAGGGAGCCCACCGGGTCGTCCTCGATCACCAGGAGGCTGAGGCCGGGGCCGCTCGCCTGCTGGTCCGTGTCCCTGGACGTCTGTGCGGGCTCTACGGTCTCTACGGGCGTGCGTACGGGTTCGGGCGCCTGCACGGGCGTCGGCGTCGGCGTCGGCAGAGCGTGAGCCTGACCGCCTTCCGCGGCCGGGATCGCCCTCTGCCGCGGTATGGGTACGGGCATGGCTTCGGTTTCCTTCCCTCCCCCCGAGGGCATGGTGGATCGACGGTCGAACGCTCCACCGACGGGGACCATAGCGTTAGCCGAGGCCCGATTGGAATGGCGCACGGAAAACAGCCACCGTCATATGCCGCATCAACGACCGCAATTGGGCACGACCGGCCCCGACAGGGATGACGAACATCACGCCGGGAGGGTTGAGAGGCGGGCCGAGGGTGCGGTGGGTCACATGACGTACGGCACAAGGCCGGCCGCCGACCCCCGAAACCGCTGCTTCGGGGGCCCGATACCACTGCTTCGGGGGCCTGAAACCGCTGCTTCAGGTGTCGGAAACCCCTACTTGTCGGGCCGCACGACCCCGAGAATCTTCATCGATCCCGCGCCCGCGACGGTGACATCACGCCCCGGCCGCGGCGCGTGCACGATCGCGCCGTCGCCCACGTACATCCCGACGTGGCTGGCGTCCGCGTGGTAAATGATCAGGTCACCCGGGCGCATGTTCTTGATGTCGATGCGCGGCAGCTGCTTCCACTGCTCCTGTGACGTACGCGGAATTCCCTTGCCCGCCGCGGCCCAGGCCTTGGAGGTGAGTCCGGAGCAGTCGTACGAGGACGGGCCCTCCGCGCCCCAGACGTACGGCTTGCCGATCTGCGCGGTGGCGAACTCGATGGCCTTCTGACCCGGCCCGGTCGCCTTGCCCTTGATGTCCTTCAGGACGCCCGAACTCACCCACGCCGACTGCTTCTTGAGCTGGGCCTCCTCCTCGAGCTTCCGGAGCCGCTCGAGCTCCTTCTTCTCGAGCTTCGACTCCATCTCCTCGGCGGCCGCGATCTTCTTCTTGATCTTCTTCTTGGACTCGGCCTTCGCCTTGCGGTTGGCTTCCAGCTTCTTCCACTGGGCGGTGGCGTCCTTGGCGTAGATCCGCAGGTCTTCCTGCGTCCGCTCCATCTCCGTCATCATGCCCTTGGTGGCCTTCTGGCCCTGCCGCATCCGACCGGCGTCGTCCAGGAACTCCTGGGGGTCGTCGCTCAGCATCAACTGGGCCTCGGAGGACACCCCGCCGCTGCGGTACTGGGCGCGGGCGGCGGCGCCCGCGCGGGACTTGAGCTTGTCCAGCTTCCGCTGGCCGTCGGTGATGGACCGGGCGAGCTTCACGATCTGCTTGGACTGCTTCTCGCTCTTCTCCTCCGCCGCGTTGTACGCGTCCGTGGCGACGCCCGCGTCGTGGTAGAGCTTCTCGATCTCCTTGCGCAGGTCCTCAAGGGACTTGGTCTTGCCGGGCGTTGGCTTCGCCGGACTCGCGTAGGCCGCGCCCGGTGCGCTCAGCACCACTGCCGCGCAGATCAGCGCCAGGCCAGCCACAGTCGAACTCCGCTTGCCGGTGGTCACGTCCGCCTCCCCCAAAGCTGATTTACCGTCAGTAACTTACGAGTGCACCGGGGATGGTGCCACGCCGACGCGCAATGCGACAGAGCGCGGCGGCAACTCCGATCCCCACCGCCCCATGTGACGAACGGCACTCGTAGATCGTTCCCTTCGCGGCGCGCCGCACGCGGAGTTCACCCCGCGCCGCCTCGCGAATTCACCCGTAGGCACCCCGCGCGTTCACCCCTGGCGCGGCGCCAACGCTCCCCACGGCACCGTCACTTCGCCCTGCCGCCACCGCGAAGGGCGGTCCGCCACCGGCCAGTCCGCCGCCAGGTCCCGCACGGCCCTGGTCCATCGCTGCCGCGCGCCGTACGAGGCGTAGGGAGCGGCGGCGGCCCAGGCGCGGTCGAAGTCGCGCAGGAACGCGTGCACCGGCTCGCCCGGCACGTTCCGGTGGATCAGCGCCTTGGGCAGGCGCTCGGCGAGGTCCGATGGCCGGTCGAGCGATCCGAGGCGGGTCGCGAAGGTCACCGTGCGCGGACCCTCGGGCCCGAGCGCGACCCAGACGTGCCGCCGCCCGATCTCGTCGCACGTCCCCTCGACGAGCAGCCCGCCCGGCGCGAGCCGCCCGCACAGCCGTTCCCACACGGCGGCGACCTGTTCCTCGTCGTACTGCCGGAGCACGTTCGCGGCCCGGATCAGCGAGGGGCTGCCCGGCAGCGGGATCTCGAAGCCGCCGTGCCGGAAGGAGAGCCCTTCCCTCTCGTACGGCTTCGCGGCCGCGACCCGCGCCGGATCGATCTCGACGCCGACCACGCGCGCGTGCGGGGCCGCGGTTCTGAGCCGCAGGAGCAGCTCGACGGCCGTCCAGGGGGCGGCCCCGTAGCCGAGGTCGACGGCGAAGGGGTCGGCGGAACGTCGCAGCTCGGCGCCGTGCGTGGCAGCGATCCAGCGGTCCATGCGGCGCAGGCGGTTGGGGTTGGTGGTCCCGCGCGTCACCGTTCCCACGGGGCGGGAAGGGGTGCGGGAGGCCATGGGGAGAAGGGTATGCGCCGCGGGGGGCCGGGGTACTCGCCGAGCCCCGCGAGGCCATCGGTTGAGCCTTGGCCGGTAATGATTTGGCAAAGAGGAAATGGAGTTGCGCCTTCCGGTGTTCTCCCTCTGGAGGACCGTGCACGCCCTCCGTTAAGCCATGCCCGCGCGCGCACAAGGAGGACCGCCACGTGAGCCAGTACGTGACCAGGCTCGGCCGTCGCTCGCCGGCAGCGCCAAGCAGGCTCCGGATCCCGGGCACCCACCGGCGCCCCCGCCGCGTGGCCATGCTCAGCGTGCACACGTCCCCGCTGCACCAGCCGGGCACGGGCGACGCGGGCGGCATGAACGTCTACATCGTGGAGCTGGCCAAGCGCCTCGCGGCCATCAACATCGAGGTGGAGATCTTCACGCGCTCGACGACGGGCGCGCTGCCGCCGGCCGTCGAGCTCTCCCCGGGCGTCCTCGTGCGCCATGTGGACGCGGGGCCGTACGAAGGTCTGGCGAAGGAGGAGCTGCCCGCCCAGCTCTGTGCCTTCACGCACGGCGTGATGCAGGCGTGGGCGGGCCACCGCCCCGGCCACTACGACCTGGTCCACTCCCACTACTGGCTCAGCGGCCATGTCGGCTGGCTCGCCGCCGAGCGCTGGGGCGTGCCGCTGGTGCACGCCATGCACACGATGGCCAAGGTCAAGAACGCGGCGCTCGCGGAGGGCGACACCCCGGAGCCCGCGGCGCGCGTGATCGGCGAGACGCAGATCGTGCGGGCGGCCGACCGCCTGATCGCCAACACCTCCGAAGAGGCCGACGAGCTCGTACGGCACTACGAAGCCGAAGCGGGCAAGGTCGCCGTCGTCCACCCCGGCGTGAACCTCGACCGCTTCCGCCCCGCCGACGGCCGCGCGGCGGCCCGCCAACGCCTCGGCCTCCCGCAGGACGCCCTGGTCCCGCTCTTCGCGGGCCGCATCCAGCCCCTGAAGGCGCCGGACGTCCTGCTCCGCGCGGTCGCCGTCCTCCTCGACCAGCGCCCCGAGCTCCGCTCGAACATCGTCGTCCCCGTGGTGGGCGGCCCGAGCGGCAGCGGCCTCGCGAAGCCGGAGGGGCTCCAGAAGCTGGCCGCGAGGCTGGGCATCGCTGACGTGGTCCGCTTCCAGCCGCCGGTGGGCCAGGAGCAGCTCGCGGACTGGTTCAGGGCGGCCTCGGTCCTCGTGATGCCGTCGTACAGCGAGTCGTTCGGCCTGGTGGCCATCGAGGCCCAGGCGGCGGGCACCCCGGTCCTCGCGGCGTCGGTGGGCGGTCTGCCGGTCGCCGTACGCGACGGGGTGACGGGCTTCTTGATGGACGGCCACGAACCGGCCCACTACGCGCGCGTGCTGCGCGATTTCGCCGAGGCCCCGCACCTCGTGGACCGGATGGGCGAGGCGGCCGCCCGGCACGCGGAATCCTTCGGCTGGGACACGGCCGCGTCGGCCACGGCGGACGTGTACACGGCAGCCGTGCACGAGCACCGGCGTCGCGTACGCTCGCATCATGGCTGATGAGGCGGGCGCGGCGGAGATCATCGAGGGGACGCTGACAGAGGCGGACCTGGAGTGGGAGAGCCCGGAGCCGGGCTCGTACGTGGTGAAGCTGCCCGGCACGCGCAAACTCTCGACGACCCTCTCCGTGAAGCTCGGCAAGCACGCGCTGTCGCTGACGGCGTTCGTGATCCGGCACCCCGAGGAGAACCACGAAGCGGTGCACCGCTGGCTCCTGGAGCGGAACCTGCGCCTGTACGGCGTGAGTTACGCGATCGACTCCCTCGGCGACATCTACCTCACCGCCAAGCTCCCGCTCTCGGCGGTCACCCCGGACGAGCTGGACCGCCTCCTCGGCTCGGTCCTGGAGAACGCGGACGGCTCCTTCAACACGCTCCTGGAGCTGGGATTCGCCTCGGCGATCCGCAAGGAGTACGCGTGGCGGGTGTCGCGGGGCGAGTCCACACGCAACCTGGACGCGTTCACTCACCTGACCCAGCCGCGGGGCTGACGCCGCAGAGAGAGCTGTAGCCCTCGACGGTCCTGGCAAGTCCGCCGATTCGGCCCCGGATGGGCGCTTTGCCGCCAACCCCGCCCAACTGAGTGCCCCCATCACGCGGTTCGGGCTACACAGGGGAGCTGGAACGTTCTTGCCTGATGGGGGGACTGGCCAGTGGTGATGACGATCGACCTCGCGGTTCTGCTGGCTGTGGTCATCATCGTGCTGCTGCGCAGACGCGTGGCGCCCAGGACCAAGCTCGACACGGGGATGACCATGGCGGTCGTGCTGGTCTTCGGCGTCCTGATCGCCCCGACCGCCTTCGGCCACTGGATCCTGGACGCCGTGGGCGAGCTCGCCCAGGGGATCTCGGACACGGGCAGCCCGTGACCGAGCACTGTTGGCGGTGGTGAACGTCCAAAAGCTCGCCCCCGCACAGCGAAGAGCCCCCTGCCGACGGGAAAACCCGCAGGCAGGGGGCTCAGCTCAGGAAAATGCGGGCTACTTCTTCTTGCCCTGGTTCTTGACCGCCTCGATGGCCGCCTTCGCCGCGTCCGGGTCGAGGTACGTGCCGCCCGGCTTCACGGGCTTGAACTCGGCGTCCAGTTCGTACGCCAGCGGGATGCCCGTCGGGATGTTCAGGCCCGCGATGTCCTCGTCCGAGATGCCGTCCAGGTGCTTGACCAGGGCGCGCAGCGAGTTGCCGTGGGCCGCGACCAGGACCGTCCTGCCGGTCAGCAGGTCCGGGACGATGCCGTCGAACCAGTACGGGAGCATGCGGACGACGACGTCCTTGAGGCACTCCGTCTGCGGGCGCAGCTCGGGCGGGAGCGTCGCGTAGCGCGGGTCCTCGAACTGGGAGTACTCGGCGTCGCGGTCCAGCGGCGGCGGCGGGGTGTCGTACGAGCGGCGCCAGAGCATGAACTGCTCCTCGCCGAACTCGGCGAGCGTCTGCGCCTTGTCCTTGCCCTGGAGCGCGCCGTAGTGACGCTCGTTCAGGCGCCACGAACGGTGTACGGGGATCCACTGGCGGTCGGCCGCCTCGAGGGACAGCTGCGCGGTGCGGATCGCGCGCTTCTGGAGCGACGTGTGGACCACGTCGGGGAGCAGGCCGGCGTCCTTGAGCAGCTCACCGCCGCGGACCGCCTCCTTCTCGCCCTTCTCGTTGAGATTGACGTCCACCCAGCCGGTGAACAGGTTCTTCGCGTTCCACTCGCTCTCGCCGTGGCGGAGGAGGATCAGCTTGTACGGTGCGTCGGCCATGCCCCTGAGCGTAATCGAACCGCCGGGTGCCCCGCGCGTCCGCCCGGACCCCGGACAGGGCGGCGGCGAGCGGGGCGACAGTTGACGGGTTCTGCTAATCGACTGGCCCTCTGAGCCCCTGAGATCGTAATGTGCGCTGGTCGCTAGCGACGCTTACATGTTGCTAGCGGCACTTACATAGCTGCCTGATCCCGTGGGGGAAAACCGATGCCACTCGCTGCCCTGAGACGCGCCGCCAAGGAGTCCGTCTCCGGTCTTCCCCGCGAGTTCTGGTGGCTGTGGACCAGCACCCTCGTCAACCGCCTCGGCGCCTTCGTCGCCACCTTCATGGCGCTCTACCTGACCCTCGACCGCGGCTACTCCGCCACGTACGCCGGTCTCGTCGCCGCCCTGCACGGACTCGGCGGTGTCGTCTCCTCGCTGGGCGCCGGCGTCATGACCGACCGGCTCGGGCGGCGGCCCACCCTCCTCATCGCCCAGAGCTCCACCGCGCTCTCCGTCGCCCTCCTCGGCTTCATGAAGGACCCCCTGGCCATCGCGGCCGTCGCATTCCTCGTCGGCATGGCGAGCAACGCGTCCCGGCCCGCCGTCCAGGCGATGATGGCCGACATCGTCCGCCCCGAGGACCGCGTGCGGGCCTTCTCGCTCAACTACTGGGCCATCAACCTCGGGTTCGCGATCTCGTCCACAGGCGCGGGCTTCATCGCCGAGTTCAGCTACCTCGCCGGGTTCCTCATCGAAGCCGTGATGACCATGGTCTGCGCCATCGTCGTCTTCGTGAAGCTGCCGGAGTCGCGGCCCGTACGGACCGCTCTGGAGAAGGCATCAGAACCGGACGTCGGCCTCGGGACCGTCCTGCGCGACGGGCGCTTCATGGGCGTCGTGGGCCTCTCCTTCCTCCTCGCGCTGCTCTTCATGCAGGGCTCCGTGGGGCTGCCCGTCGCCATGGGCGAGGCCGGGTTCACGCCCGCCGACTACGGGATGGCCATCGCCGTCAACGGCGTCCTGATCGTCGTACTCCAGATCCCCGTCACCCGGTTCATCGAACACCGCGACCCGCAGCGGCTGTTGGTCGTCTCCGCCCTGCTCGCCGGCTACGGCTTCGGGCTCACCGCCTTCGCCGGGTCCATCGGCGTCTTCGCCCTGACCGTGTGCGTCTGGACCCTCGCCGAGATCGTCAACGCCCCCACCCAGACCGGTCTCGTCGTACGCCTTTCGCCGACCCACGGCAGGGGCCGCTACCAGGGCATGTACACCCTGTCGTGGGCCGTCGCCGCGCTCGTCGCCCCGCTGATGTCCGGCTTCGTCATCGACCGCTTCGGGGCCGAGTGGCTCTGGGGCGCCTGCGCGGTCATCGGCACGGTCGCCGCCGTCGGCTACTGGTCGCTGATGAGGGGGCTCCCCGCCGAGGAGGAGACGGTGGGCGTGGCGCCCACGCCCACCGCTCCCACGCCCACCGCTCCCGCACCCGATGGGGTCGCCGACCGCGTGCCTGGTGTCACCGGGTGAAGTTCAGGTACTTCCAGGCGCACGGCCGACGTGCCGAGTTTCGCGAGTGACTTCCGGGGTGCCGGGCCGTGCCGGGCCGTGCCGCGTCGTGCCGCGCCGTGCCGCGTCCGGCGCGGCGGGGCCTCCGTACGCGCATGTGCGCCGTTGATGCGCCCCTCTCCAGTGGGCATGGAACGGGCATCAGGCAGTACGCCTTCGAGGAGGAGACCCATGGCTGAGTCCCCCATGACCGAACCCGTCCCCGAGCAGTCGGCGAAGACACCTGGCCTGCCCGAGCTCGTGCTCCTCGGCTCCTGCGGCTGCGGCTCGGGCTGCGGCTGCGGTTGCCAGTCGGGTGGCCCGTGCCAGTGCGGCGGCTGCTGCGGCTGAGGCACGCCCCCAGAACACAAGGGTGTGCCCCGCACCACCGGCGCGGGGCACACCCTTGTGTACAAACGGCCTCAGGCGCCTTCCACGGGCGTCCCGGTCTGCTGCATCTCGTCCGCGTGCTCGCCCGTGACCAGGTAGACGACCCTCTTCGCCACCGACACCGCGTGGTCCGCGAAGCGCTCGTAGTAGCGGCCCAGGAGCGTCACGTCCACGGCCGTTTCGATGCCGTGCTTCCAGCGGTCGTCCATCAGGTGCTGGAAGAGCGTGCGGTGCAGCAGGTCCATCTCGTCGTCGTCCTGCTCCAGCTGGAGCGCCAGGTCGACGTCCTTCGTGATGATGACCTCCGCCGCCTTGGCCATCAGACGCTGCGCCAGCTGACCCATCTCCAGGATCGTCGCGTGCAGATCCTGCGGAACGGCCGACGCGGGGAAGCGCAGGCGGGTCAGCTTGCCGACGTGCTGGGCGAGGTCGCCCGAGCGCTCCAGGTCGGCGCTCATCCGAAGCGAGGTCACGACGATGCGCAGATCGGTGGCGACCGGCTGCTGCCGCGCGAGGAGGGCTATCGCGCGCGCCTCCAGCTCGTGCTGCAGATCGTCCACCTTCTGGTCGGCGGCGATCACGCTCTCCGCCATCTTCAGGTCGGCGTCGAGCATGGCCGTCGTGGCGCGCCCGATCGCGGACCCGACAAGGCGGGCCATCTCGACCAGGCCTTCGCCGATCGAGTCAAGTTCCTCGTGGTACGCGTCCCGCATGTGGATGTCCCTCTCTAGTACGTCCCGGGGGGTGACCCCCACGCTCCCACGGTGCGGCCCCGACGCGTCCGTTTCCGGCATCCCGCATGAACCGTCCCTGTCACCCAGGTGAACTGTGGGCGACGGGGAGCGCCCCACCGGGAGCCGCCCCGGCACGGCCCGGAGTAACCCGTTCAGCCGAAGTGAACCAACACCGTCCCCTCGGTGAACTCTGGGCGACGAGTGTTCGAGCGGGCACCCGGATGGCTGGGGCAGGTGCTCGTCCGGCGCATAACCTGGAGGCATGGACGTGAACGCGGCGGTCGCCGCAGCGGCAGCGATCGCCGGGGTGTGCACCGGTGTCATCGCCATGCTGGCGTTCCGCTGGAGCGAGCGCGACCTGAAACGCCCCACCCGGACCTCCCTGCACACCGATCCCGTACTGCCGCCCGGCGTCGACACGGTGCTCTCCGTGCTCCGCTCGTCCGCCGTCGTCCTCGACGAGGCGGACAGCGTCGTCAAGGCCAGCTCGGCCGCGTACGCCCTGGGCCTGGTCCGCGGCGGCAAGCTCGCCGTCGAGCCCATGCTCCAGATGGCGCGCGACACCCGCCGTGACGGTGAGATACGCCAGGTCGAGCTGGACCTGCCACGCCGCGGCACCGGCCGGGGCGAGGCCCTCGCCGTCTCCGCACGCGTGGCCCCCCTCGGCTCCCGCCTGGTCCTGCTCCTCGTGGAGGACCTCACCGAGGCCCGCCGCATCGAAGCCGTACGACGCGACTTCGTCGCGAACGTGAGCCATGAGCTCAAGACCCCGGTAGGCGCGCTCTCCCTGCTCTCCGAGGCCGTCATGGACGCCTCGGACGACCCCGAGGCCGTCGAGCGCTTCGCGGGCCGCATGCAGATCGAGGCGACCCGCCTGACCAGCCTCGTCCAGGAGCTCATCGACCTCTCCCGGGTCCAGAACGACGACCCCCTGGAGGACGCCGAACCCGTCCGTGTCGACGAACTGGTGGCGGAGGCGATCGACCGCAGCCGTCACCAGGCCTCGCACAAGCAGATCACCATGGCCGCGGGCGGCACCGCCGACCTGCAGATATGGGGCAACCGCGGCCAGCTGGCGGCGGCACTCGGCAACCTCGTCGAGAACGCCGTGAACTACTCGCCCGCCCGCACCCGCGTGGGCATCGCGGCCCGCCGGGTCAGCGCGCCGGGGGGAGACCTCATCGAGGTGGCCGTCACCGACCAGGGGATCGGCATCTCCGACAAGGACAAGGAGCGTATCTTCGAGCGCTTCTACCGAGTGGATCCGGCCCGCTCCCGGGCCACCGGCGGCACCGGCCTCGGCCTCGCCATCGTCAAACACGTGGCCGCCTCGCACGGCGGGGAGGTCACCGTGTGGAGCTCCGAGGGACAGGGCTCCACCTTCACCCTGCGGCTGCCCGAAGCAGCCGCGGCCCGCGACCGCGGATCCGGTCACGGCGGAGACGGCAGCGAAGCCGGCACCGCACGGCCCGACGAGACCACTGCGTACGAACCCATTCCTGCCCCGGAGGTCCTTCCGTGACCCGAGTGCTCGTCGTCGAGGACGAGGAATCCTTCAGCGACGCCCTGTCCTACATGCTCCGCAAAGAGGGCTTCGAGGTCGCCATCGCGGCCACCGGCCCGGACGGACTCGACGAGTTCGAGCGCAACGGCGCCGACCTCGTCCTGCTCGACCTGATGCTGCCGGGCCTGCCCGGCACGGAGGTCTGCCGCCAGCTGCGCAGCCGTTCCAACGTCCCGGTGATCATGGTCACCGCCAAGGACAGCGAGATCGACAAGGTGGTCGGCCTCGAAATAGGAGCCGACGACTATGTGACCAAGCCCTTCTCGTCCCGCGAACTCGTGGCCCGCATCCGCGCGGTCCTGCGCCGCCGCGGCGAGCCCGAGGAGGTGGCGCCGCAGGCCCTGGAGGCGGGCCCGGTCCGCATGGACGTGGACCGCCACGTCGTCACCGTCTCCGGCTCCAAGGTCGACCTGCCCCTCAAGGAGTTCGACCTCCTGGAGATGCTCCTGCGCAACGCGGGCCGCGTCCTGACCCGCATGCAGCTCATCGACCGCGTCTGGGGCGCGGACTACGTGGGGGACACCAAGACCCTCGACGTCCACGTCAAGCGCCTGCGCGCCAAGATCGAACCGGACCCGGGCGCTCCGCGCTACCTGGTGACGGTGCGGGGCCTCGGCTACAAGTTCGAGCCGTAGACGGCCCCTCAGTAGAAGTCACGCGAAAGGGGCGGGAACCCGGCACCGGGTTCCCGCCCCTTTCGCGCGTACGCCAATGCGTACGTACGTTGATCAGTGCTCTGCGGCGTCGCCCGCACCGTGCGACTGCGAGCCGCCGCCGGCCGGCGACGAGGCCGCCCCGGACGGCTCGGTGCTCGCGCCACCGGCGGGCGTGCCCGAGGGGTTCGTGGACGGCGAGCCCGACGGGTCGGCCGATGCGCCGCCGGACGGCTTCGCCGACGGCTTGGAGCCCGGAGCCTCGGGAACCTCGGTCGGGCCCCACTTCTTGAAGTAGCTCTCGGCCGGCACGACGAAGGTCTTCATCTTCACGTCGCCCGTCTTGCTGAAGGCGAAGGTGACCGGCTGCGCGTTGCCGTCCTTGACGGCCTCGCGGCTGCTGGACAGGACGGCGGAGGCGTTGTCCTTGCCGCCGATGACGACCGAGCCGCCCGCGGGGATGGTCAGCGGACCGCCACGCTTGGAGGTCTTGTCGTCCTTGGCCGGCGTGATCTTGGCCTTCTTGCCGGTGCCGTTGACCGCGATCTCGTCCAGCGTCTGGTCGGTGCTGCCGTTGTTGAAGATCGTGGCGGCGATCACCGCGGGGCCCGTCGACTTCAGGTCGGGCTGGGTGATCACCATGGCGTTCTGGATCTGGATGTCGCCGACGGAGGTCGCGGCGTTGTCCGGCTTGATCTCGTGCGTCTGGGCGTTGTTACCGGCGCCGCACGCGGCGAGCGACGCGAGCGAGAACGCGATGGCGGTGGCGGCAATGGCGCCACGTCGAAGGCTGCGGCTCACGGCGGCGGCAACTCCTTGAACGAGGGCGATACGGGAGGGCGGGCGGCCGTAAAGCCGCCCTAAGTGTGTGTCAGCGGGCTTAGGTTACCGAGCCGTTCCCGCGCCACCGCACCCGACCCGCCCCTACGGGTGGTGAGCCTCTCTCCCGGGGCTCGTGCCCCGACACTCGCGCCCCAGCCGTCACGTCAGCGACATTGGCTTCTCGTTCACCATTCACTTAAGTGCCGTCAAGAGTCATCGCGGCCCGTCCTGCGGATTTCCGGTAAGGAATGCATGGCGGTCCGGGGAAGTCCGGGAAATTGATCACCGGGGGCACTTGATCAATTCCGGATTCACATCGAACGCGGGCTCGCACGTCTCCCCAGTCGCCGAACGGAGTAGCGGAAGTTCACCGCTTGGAACCTGGCAAACCGGGACGTTCAGCCTCGTGGAGCGCTCTCGGAGGGGGTGTGACGGGCGTGTTTCTGCTTCCCCGGAGAGCCGCTCTCACCTGCGAATACCCCACTCCGGAAGCCCTTCGCAGCACGTTCCTGTTGCTGTTGTCAAGCCCCGAGATATGCCCTGACCTGCGAAAACGCCATTCAGAAGAGGCGGTTCTCGTGTTAGGATGGATAGCCACGGAAGGGGTACCTGTCACATGACGTTCAAGGTTGGCGACACCGTGGTCTATCCCCATCACGGGGCCGCGCTGATCGAGGCCATTGAGACTCGCCAGATCAAAGGCGTGGACAAGACCTACTTGGTGCTGAAGGTCGCCCAGGGCGACCTGACGGTACGTGTGCCTGCGGACAATGCGGAGTTCGTCGGCGTGCGTGATGTGGTCGGTCAGGACGGGCTCGACCGGGTCTTCGAAGTACTGCGCGCGCCGTACGCCGAAGAGCCCACGAACTGGTCCCGTCGCTACAAGGCAAATCTCGAGAAGCTCGCATCGGGCGATGTCATCAAGGTCGCGGAAGTCGTGCGTGACCTGTGGCGTCGTGAGCGTGAGCGCGGACTGTCCGCGGGTGAGAAGCGCATGCTCGCCAAGGCTCGCCAGATCCTGGTGAGCGAGCTCGCCCTCGCGGAGAACACGAACGAGGACAAGGCCGAGGCCCTGCTCGACGAGGTCCTCGCGTCCTGATCGCGTCCTGACATACGCATACGTCTTGGCGCCATGAATGCCGCGGTGCCCGCTGACCCTCAATGGTGTCGCCGGGCGCTGCGGCATGTTCGTACCCAGATGTAATCCCTTAAGCGTGCGTGCCGGGCTCGGGCAGCTGGCTCGACCAGATGTCACGGAAGGGTCCGGTCAAGGGCCCGCGCCCGGCGTCGCTGAGGCCATACCCACCTCGGCCGAGCACACAAACCTGAACGGAAGCGATGTCTGAGGAATCCCGCACCGCGGTCGTGATCCCCGCTGCCGGACGCGGCGTACGGCTCGGCCCGGGCGCCCCCAAGGCGCTCCGCGCGCTGAACGGCACGCCCATGCTCATCCACGCCGTACGGGCCATGGCCGCCTCCCGCGCCGTCTCGCTCGTCGTCGTCGTGGCCCCGCCGGAGGGCGCCGCCGAGGTCAAGTCACTCCTGGCCGACCACTCGCTGCCCGAGCGCACCGACTTCCTCGTGGTCCCTGGTGGCGAAACCCGCCAGGAGTCCGTGAAGCTCGGCCTCGACGCCCTGCCGGACGGCATCGGCGTCGTCCTGGTGCACGACGCGGCCCGCCCGCTCGTGCCCGTCGACACCGTCGACGGCGTCATCGAGGCTGTACGCGACGGCGCCCCCGCCGTCGTCCCCGCGCTGCCCCTGACCGACACCGTCAAGCAGGTCGAGCCCGGGGACCCCAAAGAGCCGGGCGCACCCGAGCCCGTGGTCGCCACGCCCGAGCGGGCCCGCCTGCGCGCCGTGCAGACCCCGCAGGGCTTCGACCGCGACACCCTCGTCCGCGCCCACGCGACGGTCACCGACAACGTCACGGACGACGCCAGCATGGTCGAGCAGCTGGGCCTCCAGGTCGTCGTCGTGCCCGGCCACGAAGAGGCCTTCAAGGTCACGCGGCCCCTCGACCTCGTCCTCGCCGAGGCCGTGCTCGCCCGCAGGAGGGCCAACGATGGCTTCTGAGAACCAGCCGCAGCGGATCAGCCTTCCGCAGGTCGGCATCGGCACCGACGTGCACGCCTTCGAGGAAGGGCGCGAGCTGTGGTGTGCCGGGCTCCTCTGGGAGGGCGAGAGCGCGGGCCTCGCCGGGCACTCGGACGGGGACGTCGCCGCGCACGCCGCCTGCGACGCCCTGTTCTCCGCGGCCGGCATCGGCGACCTCGGCGCGCACTTCGGCACCAGCAGGCCCCAGTGGTCCGGTGCCTCCGGTGTGACGCTGCTCGCGGAGGCGGCCCGGATCGTGCGCGCCGAAGGCTTCGAGATCGGCAACATCGCCGTCCAGGTCATCGGCGTACGCCCCAAGGTCGGCAAGCGGCGTGACGAGGCGCAGAAGACGCTGAGCGCCGCCGCGGGCGCCCCGGTCGCCGTGTCCGGCACGACGACCGACGGGCTCGGCCTCACCGGCCGCGCCGAGGGCCTCGCCGCGATCGCGACGGCACTGGTCGTGCGGACGGACTGACCGGCGTGCCGGTTACGAGTGAAATGCCGTTGCGGCAGGGTGGGTTGGAGCACACCCACTGACGTACGAGAGAGAGGCATCCCACATGGCCGCCGAACTGTCCGACAAGCTCAAGGCCCTTCTCGACACCCCCGTCTTCATCAACGTGGCCACCATCCAGCCCGACGGCAGCCCCCAGGTCTCACCGGTCTGGGTGAAGCGTGACGGCGACGAACTGCTCTTCTCCACCACGATCGGCCGCCGCAAGGAGAAGAACCTGCGCCGCGACCCGCGCGTGACGGTTCTCCTCCAGCCCTTCGACGCGCCGTACACGTACGCCGAGATCCGCGGCGAGGTGACGATGACCACCGAGGGCGGGCAGGAGCTCATCGACGAGCTGGCGCTGAAGTACACCGGCCTCAAGTACGCCGAGTTCAACAAGTCCTCCGTCAACGACGAGCCCCGCGTCGTCGTCCGCGTCACTCCGCGCAAGGTCGTCGGCCGCCTCTGAGGCCTTCTCGCGCCCGCGCATGTCACAGTTCCGTGCCCTGTTGCCCCCGGAGGTCGCAGGGCACTGTCCTGCGCCCACTACCCTGGAGTGGTGACGATTCGCCTGTACGACACCAGCGCCCGGCAGATCCGAGACTTCAGCCCGCTCAACGACGGTTGTGTCTCGATCTACCTGTGTGGCGCGACGGTGCAGGCGGCCCCGCACATCGGGCACATCCGGTCGGGTCTGAACTTCGACATCATGCGCCGCTGGTTCGAGCACCGCGGCTACGACGTCACCTTCATCCGAAACGTCACGGACATCGACGACAAGATCATCCGGAAGTCGGCCGAGCAGGGCCGCCCGTGGTGGTCGATCGGGTACGAGAACGAGCGGGCCTTCAACGACGGCTACGACGTCCTCGGCTGCCTGCCGCCCACCTACGAGCCGCGCGCCACCGGCCACATCACCGAGATGGTCGAGATGATGCGCGGCCTCATCGAGCGCGGCCACGCCTACGAGTCGGACGGCAACGTCTATTTCGACGTGAAGTCCTTCCCGGGCTATCTGGAGCTGTCCAACCAGGATCTTGACAACCTGCTCCAGCCCTCGGGCGAGGGCGAGACCGGCAAGCGCGACCCGCGTGACTTCGCCATGTGGAAGAGGGCCAAGGAGGGGGAGCCCAGCTGGGAGACCCCGTGGGGCCGCGGCCGCCCTGGCTGGCACCTGGAGTGCTCGGCCATGGCCCACAAGTACCTCGGCCGTGAGTTCGACATCCACGGCGGCGGCATCGACCTGATCTTCCCGCACCACGAGAACGAGATCGCGCAGGCCAAGGCCTTCGGCGACGCGTTCGCGCGGTACTGGGTGCACAACGGCTGGGTCACCATGAGCGGCGAGAAGATGTCCAAGTCGCTCGGCAACTCCGTCCTCGTGTCCGAGATGGTCAAGAAGTGGCGCCCCATCGTCCTGCGCTACTACCTGGGCACCCCGCACTACCGCTCGATGATCGAGTACAGCGAGGAGGCCCTGCGCGAGGCCGAGTCCGCGTTCGCGCGGATCGAGGGCTTCGTGCAGCGCGTGGTGGAGAAGGCCGGGGGCGTCGTGGAGCCCGCCGCCGACGTGCCGCCCGCCTTCGCCGACGCGATGGACGACGACCTGGGCGTCCCGCAGGCGCTCGCCATCGTGCACACGACGGTCCGGCAGGGAAACTCCGCCCTGGCCGCCGACGACAAGGAAGCCGCGGTGGAGCGCCTCGCCGAGGTGCGGGCCATGCTCGGCGTGCTCGGCCTCGACCCGCTCGACCCGCACTGGGCCGGCGACGGCGACCGCGGCGAGGACCTGCACGGGGTCGTCGACACGCTCGTCCGTCTCGTCCTCCAGCAGCGGGAGGCGGCGCGTGGCCGCAAGGACTGGGCCACCGCCGACGCCATCCGCGACCAGCTCAACCAGTCCGGTCTCGTCATCGAGGACGGCCCGACAGGACCGCGGTGGACTCTCGGCCCGCGCTGAGCGTCTGACCTCGCGATGTGCCGCCCGGCGACCCGGGCGGCACACTTCATATACGTACGCAGTCACGCAGTGGGCAGCCATGCAGCACGCAGGCAGCCGCACGCAACACAGAGACAGGTAGGTCATGGCCGCTAACAACCGCCGCATGTCCGGCAAGAAGGGCGCGCAGGTCGGCAGCGGCGGAAATCGACGCCGCGGCCTTGAGGGCAAGGGCCCGACGCCGCCCGCCGAGGCGCGCAAGGGACACAAGAAGAACCGCATCGCCAACGCCGTGGCCAAGAAGACCGCCGGTGGCCCCGGTGGCGGCCGCCGTCCCAGTTCCGTGAAGGGCCGCGGCAAGTCCACCTCCGAGATGGTCGTCGGGCGCAACTCCGTCGTCGAGGCGCTGCGCGAGGGCGTGCCGGCGTCGATGCTCTACGTCCAGCAGTTCATCGACAACGACGAGCGCGTCCGCGAGGCGCTGCAGATCGCCGGTGAGCGCGGCGGCATCCACCTGATGGAGGCCCCGCGCCCCGAGCTCGACCGCATGACCAACGGGCTCAACCACCAGGGGCTCGTGCTCCAGGTCCCGCCCTACGAGTACGCGCACCCCGATGAGCTCGCGGCCGCCGCCTACGACCTGGGCCAGGACCCGCTGATCGTCGCGCTCGACGGCGTGACGGACCCGCGGAACCTGGGCGCCGTGGTCCGTTCGGCCTCCGCCTTCGGCGGGCACGGCGTCGTCGTCCCCGAGCGCCGGGCAGCGGGCATGACCGCGGGCGCCTGGAAGACGGCCGCCGGTGCCGCCGCTCGTACGCCCGTGGCGCGGGCCACGAACCTGACCCGCGTCCTTGAGTCGTACAAGAAGGCCGGGCTCGCGATCGTCGGGCTCGCGGCGGACGGCGAGCACGAGGTCGGCGACCTCGAGGCGCTCTCCGGTCCCGTCGTCATCGTCATCGGCAGCGAGGGCAAGGGCCTCTCGCGTCTGGTCGGCGAGACCTGCGACTACCGCGTGCGGATCCCCATGCCGGGCGGCACGGAGTCCCTGAACGCCGGTGTCGCGGCAGGCGTCGTGCTCTACGAGGCGTCCCGGCGCCGGAGTTAACCGTCACCCCAGACGTCGGCGGGCCCGGATTCCGCGGGCCGGCCGACGTCCGGTGTAGATCTTGACGCGGTCCGGACATTTCCGCACGGTCAAGGCAGTGTCCTAAACACACATCACTCGGTTAGATGAGTGTGGACACCAGAACGCCCCGCAATCCCACGGGGGGAAGCTCGTCAGGGTTCGACGAAGCTCCCGCGCTGAGCATGGTGAAGGTGCCGAGCGACCCGGCGCAGGTCATCGTGAACCACGCGAGCTTCCGCGTGCAGCTCCCCACCGCGCAGCGGACCCAATCCCCGCGTATCGCACGGCACTTGAGCAATGCCGATGACACCGTGCGTATCCCCGCAGTCGGCTCCGCCACACGGCGCCGCTCGCCCGTCGTCTGGAGCGGGAAGTCCGAGCCCGGCGACCCCGGAGCCACCGGACTGCTGCAGGCGGTGCGCGGAACCGGCGTGCGCCATTCGGCCGAAGTCGGGGGTGCCGGGAGCGCCTCCTACGACGACGGAGGTGCCACGCAGGTCATCCCCCGCATCGACGTCGACGACGATCTCGAGAGCACACAGGCCACGCCTGCCGTCATCGGTCCTCGTCACCCCGACCCCGACACCCGGCTCATTCCGCGCATGCCGATGCCGGAGAGCGACCTCGACGAACAACTCCCCTATGAGGACGACGAGTTCGACGACGACTACGACGACACGGGCGACCGTCAGGTCGTGAGGCGGCACGGGGCCGACCCCGTGCGGCACGCCTACTACCCCGGCCGCCGCATGAACCTCGGCGTCGTGCTGCTTCCGCTGCGCGTCTTCCTCGGGTTCATCTCCATCTACGCGGGCATGGGCAAGCTCTGCGACCCCGTGTACTTCGACGGCGGCGACCGCGGCTCCATGGTCAAGTGGCTCAACTCGCTGCACCCCTGGGCGCTCGCCGAGCCGCTGCGGGACTTCGCCCTCCAGCACCCGGTGGGCGCCGGGCTCTGCATCGCCTTCCTGCAGATCATCGTCGGCGTGCTCACGGTGCTCGGGCTCTGGCAGCGGGTCGCGGCCAGTGTCGGCGTGCTCCTGTCCGCCGCGCTCATCGTCACCGTCAGCTGGAAGACCGTCCCCGCCTACGACGCGCCGGACATCATCTATCTGGCCGCATGGTCGCCGCTGATCATCGCCGGCGCGCCCGTCTACTCCGTCGACGGACGCCTCGCGGGCGAGGCCTGGCGGACGCTCGGGCCGCGTGTGGACATCTGGGAGCTGCGGCGCCGTGTGCTGCGGCGCGGCGCGCTCATCGGCGCCCTCGTCGTCGGGCTCACGCTGCTCATCGGTTCGATGCTCGGCGGTGCCGTGCGGGACGCCGACCGCGTGACCGTGCCGGGACCCGGCGAGGCCCCGCGCAACGAACTGCCGGGCTCACCGCTTCCGGAGGAGCCCGGGAAGCAGCGCCAGCGCCAGGGCCAGTCGCAGAGCCCCACGGCCTCCTCCGGGGCGCCGACGCAGGGGAGTTCCGCCAGCCCCACACAGGGCGCCACGGCGACCACTCCGGGGGCGGCGCCCGAGTCCGCCACCGCGGGCACCGGCCAGGGGCAGCCGAGCCAGACACAGGGCACCACCGGTCAGGCACCGCCCCAGGAGGCGCCGCAACAGCAGCCTCCGTCGTCGGCCACCGCGGGACCCACGTCCAGCGGCGGCAGCGGCGGCGCGGCGCCCGAGAGCGGCGCGAGCGGCGGCAGCACGGGCGGCGGCAACGACCGGCTCGTGGGCGGGCTGCTGGGCGGCTGACCTTCCCTTCGGATACGGCGACGGGGCCCCGCACAGTCACTGTGCGGGGCCCCGTCGACGTACGTACGCGGAAAGACTCTCAACCGCTCTGTGCCGCGAGCTCCTTGGCCGCTTCCGTCAGGTCCTTCGCGGTGTCGATCGCCCGCCAGTACGCGCCCTGCGGCAGCGGGAAGCCCGCCAGGCTCTTCTCGCGGGCCAGGCGCGGGAACGTGGTGCGCTCGTGGTCGCCGCGGTCGGGCAGGAGCGCGGTGAAGGAGGCGGAGAAGACGTACACGCCCGCGTTGATCAGGTACGGGGACGGCGGGGACTCGATGAAGTCCGTGATGTGGCCGAACGCGTCCGTCTCGACGGCGCCCCACGGGATGCGGGGGCGGGCCAGGGCGAGGGTCGCGGTGGCGTCGCGCTCGGCGTGGAAGGCCGCCATGTCGCGCAGCGAGAAGCGGGTCCAGATGTCGCCGTTCGTCGCGTACCAGGGGCGGTCCGCGTGCGGGAGGTGACGGGCGGCGTACTTCAGGCCGCCGCCGCGGCCCAGGGGTTCGCTCTCGACCACCGTGGTGACGTTCAGCGGGAGGTCGGCCGACTCCAGCCACTCCTGGAGCACTTCGGCGAGATGGCCGCAGGAGACGACGGCGTCCGTCACGCCCTCGGCCGCCAGCCAGGAAAGCTGATGGCCGATGATCGGGGTCCCCGTGCCGGGGATCTCGACCATCGGCTTGGGCCGGTCGTCGGTGTACGGACGGAGGCGTGAGCCTTGGCCTCCGGCCAGGACGACGGCTTGGACGGGGTGCGGGTCAGAGGTCATGTACCGCACGATATGCGGACGGCGCTGGGCTCTGTCCCGGACCCCGGTCCTCGAACGCCGGTCGGCTCAAGACGACTGTGCCGCGACGCCCGACGCGAAGGACGTGTCGCAGACCGGGCGGGCGTACGACTGGGCGCGTGTCGGGCCGTACGCCCGGACGGCCGCGCGGCCGAGGGCACGGGCGATGGAGACACAGTGCTTGGCGAGCGACGGGTGGCGGTTCACCTCCTGCTGGAGGTGGGTGAGCGCGACGCCGGGGTTCCTCTCCTGGAGCTCCAGGAGCAGCCGGTCGCGCAGGATGTCCTGCGGTGCGCGGGACTTGGCCGGTACGGAAAGATCGTCGGCGGATGCGGTGAGCATCGAATCCGAGGAGTTCCCGGACCAGTTGACGCTGGTGACCGCGAGGGTCCCGGAGAGCACCAGCATCACGGGCAGGACGAGGGCGAGCGTGCGGCCGATGCGTCGGGCGGGGCCTCGGTGGGCTCGGCGCGGCTTCTGGGTGTAGTTGGCGGAGTGCGTCACGCGAGTGAGCGTAGCGGTCGGTGATGATTTGGCGACATTACGTCACTCGGTCGAGCGACGGAGAATGAGGTTTCTCTGGAGCGGTGTTGACGAGCTCCAGGAGAAATGACCGGTCTGCCGGGGTATTTGTCGACAACGTGGACGAACGCGCAGGGCCCCGCACCGGAGTGCGGGGCCCTGCGTACATCGATGCCGTGAGGTCAGTCGGTGAGGTCAGTCGGTGAGACGCTCGCCCGTCGACGTCGAGAACACGTGGATCTCGCCCGGACGGGGCACGACGTGCAGCTGCGTGCCCTTCTCCGGGACCCGGCGGCCGTTCACGCGGACCACGAGGTCCTTGTGCTCGCCGCCGACCTCCGCGGAGCCGTAGACGTAGCCGTCGGCGCCGAGCTCCTCGACGACGTTCACGGAGACGGCGAGGCCCGCCGGGGCGTCCTCGGTCTCCTTCGAGAGGGACTTCGCCGTGGAGCCGTCCTGCTCGACGATGTCGAAGTGCTCCGGGCGGACGCCGACCGTGACCGTGCGGTCGCCCTTGTCGGCCGCGGCGGACAGTGCCTCGCGGTTGACCGGCACGACGGAGTTGCCGAACTTCACGCCGCCGTCGGTGATCGGGACCTCGACGAGGTTCATGGCGGGGGAGCCGATGAAGCCCGCGACGAAGAGGTTGGCCGGGCGGTCGTACATGCTGCGCGGCGAGTCGACCTGCTGGAGCAGGCCGTCCTTCAGTACGGCCACGCGGTCGCCCATGGTCATGGCCTCGACCTGGTCGTGGGTGACGTACACGGTGGTGATGCCGAGGCGCCGCTGGAGGCTGGCGATCTGCGTACGGGTGCTCACGCGGAGCTTGGCGTCGAGGTTCGACAGCGGCTCGTCCATGAGGAAGACCTGGGGCTCACGCACGATGGCGCGGCCCATCGCCACACGCTGGCGCTGACCGCCGGAGAGGGCCTTCGGCTTGCGGGCCAGGTAGTCCGTGAGGTCGAGGATCTTCGCGGCGTCCTCGACCTTCTGGCGGATCTCGGCCTTGTTGACGCCCGCGATCTTCAGGGCGAAGCCCATGTTGTCGGCGACCGTCATGTGCGGGTAGAGCGCGTAGTTCTGGAACACCATGGCGATGTCCCGGTCCTTGGGCGGCAGGTGCGTGACGTCGCGCTCGCCGATGCGGATGGCGCCGGCGTTCACGTCCTCCAGGCCCGCGAGCATGCGCAGGGAGGTGGACTTTCCGCAGCCGGAGGGACCGACGAGGACGAGGAACTCGCCGTCCGCGACGTCGAGCTCGAGCTCATCGACGGCGGGCTTGTCGCCACCCGGATAGATGCGGGTCGCCTTGTCGAACGAAACAGTGGCCATGGTGAGGGCCCCCTTCACCGGCAGGAACGTGCCGGACGATCCGTTGTAAAGAGAGGAGTGGTGTAGTCCACCTGAGCGAACTGCTCGTGACCGTACCCCGGGGGTCATCGGTCTGTCAGTAGTCCTGCGCCTGCGACGTTCGAGGAATTTTCGACGGGGGCATGTGCGGCGTTGGTTACACTGCTCGGGCACGACGCTGCATGCCTCCTTAGCTCAGATGGCCAGAGCAACGCACTTGTAATGCGTAGGTCGTCGGTTCGAATCCGACAGGGGGCTCGGAAAGCCCAGGTCAGATCGGTCTGACCTGGGCTTCTTTGCGTCCTGAAGTACCTCTCGTGCAGTACCTCTCGTGCCCGGCGTCGAGCTCCTGCCCTGTCAGCGGCGGCGCAGTGTCTTGTCCGTGAGTGCGGGCGGGTCGTAGTGGGTGACGTCGCGGTTGAGGTCGGTGCCGGGAGGCACGATCTCGTCGATGCGGTCGAGGATGTCGCCGCTCAGGACCGTTCCCGCGGCGCCGAGCAGCGAGGTGAGCTGGTCGTGGGTGCGGGGGCCGATGATCACGGAAGTGATGGCGGGGTGCGACAGGACGAACCCGGTGGCCAGAGCGGGCAGCGTCAGGCCGGCGTCGGCGGCCACCTTTCGCAGCTCGGTGACCGCGGTGAGCTTGGCGGCGTTGCCGGGCAGGCTGGTGTCGAGGAGCTGCGGCAGGAAATTCGAGCGGGTGGCTTCGCCGGGGGTCGCGCCGTCCGGTCCGCCGTACTTGCCGGACAGCCAGCCGCCCGCGAGGGGGCTCCAGGTGAGGACGCCCATGCCGTACTTCTGCGCGGTGGGAAGCACGTCCCGCTCGATGGCGCGGGCCAGGATCGAGTACGGCGGTTGCTCGCTGCGGAAGCGGACGTGGCCGCGCTTCTCGGCGACCCACTGGGCCTCGACGATCTCACCGGCGGGAAATGTGGACGAGCCGATCGCCCGGACCTTGCCGGAGCGCACCAGGTCCGACAGCGCCGACAGGGTCTCGTCGATGTCGGTGTCCGGATCGGGGCGGTGCACTTGGTAGACGTCGATCCAGTCGGTGTCCAGGCGGCGCAGGCTGTCCTCGACGGCGCGGATGATGTAACGGCGGGAAGCGCCCCGTTGGTTGGCGTCGGTGCCCATCGGGTTGCTGAACTTGCTCGCGAGGACGACGTCGTCCCGGCGGCCCTTGAGGGCCTTCCCGACGATCACTTCGGACTCGCCGTCGGAGTACATGTCGGCGGTGTCGAGGGTGTTGATGCCCGCGTCGAGAGCGGTGTGCACGATGCGGACTGCCTCGTCGTGGTCCTTGGTGCCCCACGCGCCGAGCATCATCGTGCCGAGGGTGTACTCGCTGACGGAAATGCCGGTGCCGCCGAGAATCCTGCGGTTCATGAATGCTCCCCTGTCCTTCTGTCCTGCGTGCAGCTGGTGTCGTGAGCGATCACCTGGTCTCGTGGTCGACCTTGCCCGCCGGTCCCGGTGCCCGCCAGGCCCGGCGGGGCCTGGTACCCGCAGGGCCTGGTTGGGCCGGGCATGCCGGAGAATGGCCGGATGCATGCCGAGCCGGAGATCAACGCGTTCTTGAAGGCCCGCAGGGCAGCCCTGGACCCGGCCGAGTTCGGCCTGCCGTCCGGCGGGACGCGGCGAAGGGTGCGCGGGCTGCGCCGTGAGGAGGCCGCCCGCCTCACGGGGATCAGCGTGGAGTACTACACGCGCATCGAGCAGGGCCGTGGCGGAAACGTCTCGCCGGAGGTCCTTGACGGCCTCGCCCGTGGGCTGCGGCTGACCGCTGCCGAGCACGAGTACCTGCGGAACGTGGCGTACCGGGCGGCGCACAGCGGGGTCGCGCGGCGGCAGGTGCGGGAAGAGCCGCAGGTCGTACGGCCCGGTCTGCGGGTCGTGCTCGACTCGATGGAGGGTGTCGCGGCCCTGGTCTACGGCCGGGCCATGGACGTTCTGGCGTGGAACGGTCCCGGCGGGAAGCTGGGGTGCGACTTTGCGCAACTGCCCCCGGAGGAGCGCAACATCGCCAAGCAGATGTTCCTGCACCCGGACGCGGAGGCCGCGCACCCGGAGGCGGCGCAGATCCGCCGCGAGATCGTCGCCGTGCTGCGTGCCGAGGCCGGCCGCACTCCGGATGGCGAGCGGCTGTGCGTGGTGATCGGTGAACTCCGCGAGCGCAGCCCGGAGTTCGCACGGCTGTGGGAGTCGCAGGAGGTCGAGGAGAAGGGGCACGGTATCAAGCGCGTCCGGCATCCGGAGCACGGGCTGATGGAACTGCACTTCCAGGCGCTGCGACTGCCGCCGCCCGACGAGGAGCTGACGCTGCTGCTGTACGCGGCCGAGCTGGGCTCGTCGTCCCATGCGGCTCTGCTGGCGCTGTCGGGCGGGGCCCGGCCCCTTGCGGATGCCGGTGGGCCGGGTCGCTGAAGACGTACCTGCGTAGGTGAGTCAGTGGCGCCCCGACAGGCGGTCCGCGATGCGGGCCAGGCGGGGGGCCGTGGCGGTCGGGGTGGTCAGTTCGTGGCGGTCCGCGCTGCGGTACGTCGCGTACATGCCCTGGACGCCGATCCAGCGGAACGGCTCCGGCTCCCACTTGCGGACTTTGTGGTTGACCCAGGGGAGCGTCGTGAGGTCCGTGGCGCCTGCCTGGCCCGAGTCCTGCTGGACCAGGTCGCGCAGGGTGCGGGCCGCGAGGTTGGCGGTGGCGACGCCCGAGCCGACGTAGCCGCCCGCCCAGCCGAGGCCCGTCGCGCGGTCCAGGGTGACTGTGGCGCACCAGTCGCGGGGGACGCCGAGCACGCCGGACCAGGCGTGGGCCACCTTCACTCCGGCCAGTTGCGGGAAGAAGCGGGTGAGGATCTCGTGCAGGGCCTCGATCGTGGCCGGCTGGGTGCGGCCGTCGTTGTCCGTTTTTGAGCCGTAGCGGTACGGGACGCCTCTGCCGCCGAGTGCGATGCGGCCGTCGGCGGTGCGTTGGGCGTACATGTACGCGTGTGCCATGTCGCCGAGCGTTTCGCGGCCTTCCCAGCCGATCGACTCCCATTGGGCGTCGGTGAGGGGGGCCGTGGCGATCATCGAGGAGTTCATGGGGAGCCACGTGCGGCGTTGGCCCTTGAGGGACGCCGTGAAGCCCTCCGTGCAGCGCAGGATGTATGGGGCGCGGACCGTGCCGTACGGGGTGATGGCGTGCTTGGGCTTGATCTCCGTGACCGGCGTCGACTCGTGGATCGTGACGCCGAGTGCTTCGACGGCCGCCGCGAGGCCCTTCACCAGCTTCACCGGGTGCAGGCGCGCGCCGTGCGGGGTCCAGGTGGAGCCGACGGCGCCGGCGACGCGGATGCGGTCCGCTGTCTCGCGTGCGCCGTGCAGGGCGCGTTCTTTCTCGCCGTACGCGAGTTCCGTGGCGTGGAATTCCTTCAGGCGTGCCAACTGGGCCGGGGTGTAGGCCACTTCGAGTACGCCGCCGTGGTGGATGTCCGCGTCGATCTGTTCTTCGGTGGCGGCGCGGATTACTTCGCCGACCGTTTCGTTCATTGCTTCCTGGAGGCGTACTGCCGCCTCCCTGCCGTGCAGGCGGGCGTAGCGGTCGCGGCCCGCGACGCCGTTGTAGAGCCAGCCGCCGTTGCGGCCGGAGGCTCCGTAGCCGCAGAACTTCTGCTCCAGGACGGTGATGCGGAGGAAGGGGGCGGCCTTCTTCAGGTAGTACGCGGTCCACAGGCCCGTGTAGCCGCCGCCGACAATGCAGACGTCGGCACTCTCGTCGCCCGGCAGGGGTTCACGGGGAGCCGGGGTGCCGTTGTCCGCGTACCAGAACGAGATGCCGCCGTTGATCGTGCTGCTCATGTGCCGGACGTTACTGCGCTGGTGGGGGCTTTGGGGAGGGGTGCGGGGGCGGGCGTTCCGATACGTTGATCCGGCACGGGCCGATGTCGAAGCGGCACGTGCCGAGATCCTGGAGGACTGTTTCAGATGGCCGTACGCAAGGCCGGGCGCATCGTCGCCGCGGTGGCCGCCACCGCATTCGTCGCCGGGGGCGCTGCCGCCTGCGGCCCCGAGGACCTCACGGGCCGGGGTGACGACAAGGGGTCGGCTTCGGAGTCCGCGTCCCCCGGTGGCCCCGAGGCGAAGCAGCCGCCGGCCGGTACCGACGCGCTCGCGAAGACGCCCGCCACCGTGAAGGGCGGGGTGATCACGGTCGGCGACCCGAAGGCCGCGCACACGGTCAAGCTGTACGAGGACGCGCGCTGCCCGATCTGCAAGAAGTTCGAGGAGACGGGCGCGCAGGCGCTGGTGAAGCCGGTGGCCGACGGCAAGGTGAAGGTCGAGTACACGATCGCCTCGTTCCTCGACAAGAACCTCGGCGGCAGCGGCTCGGTGAACGCGGCGAACGCGCTGCGGGCCTCGGTGGAGGCGGGCAAGTTCCCGCAGTTCCACGCCGCGGTCTTCGCCAACCAGCCCGAGAGCGAGACCGAGGACGCCTACACGCCCGCCTTCCTGCTGAAGATCGCCGACCAGGTGGACGGGCTGCGGGGCGCCGAGTTCGACAAGGCCGTGAAGAAGGGGACGTACAAGAAGTGGGTCGGTGAGGCCATGCAGTCCTTCACCGACGACGGCATGCAGGGCACGCCGACCGTCGTCATCGACGGCAAGAAGGCGGACAGCAACTCCCTGTTCGACCAGGACACGTTCGCCAAGGAGCTGAAGGCCTCCGGGATTTAAGGCCCTCGGGCGTACGGCACTCCGGGCAGCGGGTCGGAGTGCCGTACATGGCGGTGGTCGTACACGGCGGTGGCCCGAAAAATCCCCATGCGGCGAATCACCCACGCGGGTAGCGTCGCGGACGTGATCGACATTCGCATTCCGGACGAGCTGATCGAGTCGCAGTACGAGTACGCGGGGGAGCCAGGGCGTGCCTTCATCGCGGCGCTGCCCGCGCGCGTGGCGGAGTTCGTCGAGCGGTGGGACCTGAGGGTCGACGGGCCATCGATGCACGGCATGGCCGCGCTCGTGCTGCCCGTGGTGCGGCGGGACGGCACCCCTGCCGCGGTCAAGTTCCAGCTCCTCGACGAGGAGACCGAGGGAGAGCCGGTCGGGCTCCGGGTGTGGGACGGCGACGGGGCGGTGCGGCTGCTCGACCACGACGACCGCACGGGCACGATGCTGCTCGAACGCCTCGACTCCGGGCGGATGTTGTCGACGATGGAGGACACACACAAGGCGGTGATCGTCATCGCCGAGCTGCTCGCCCGGCTCACCTCGGTGCCCGCGCCCGAGGGGATGCGGCGGCTCGCGGACATCGCGGGGGAGATGCTCGATGACCTGCCCGAGGCCCTGAAGGAGATCCCCGACCCCGTCCAGCGTTCGATCGTGGAGCGGTGCGGGGGCGCGCTGCGCGAGGTCGTGGGGGAGCCCGGTGACCGGCTGCTGCACTGGGACCTGCACTTCGAGAACGTCCTTGCGGCCGAGCGCGAGCCGTGGCTCGCCATCGACCCGAAGCCGCTGGCCGGGGACCCCGGGTTCGACCTCTGGCCCGCGCTCAACAACCGCTTCGACCCGGACGACGTGCTGTGGCGGTTCGACGCGATGAGCGAGGTGCTGGGGTTGGACAGGGAGCGGGCGCGCGCCTGGACGTTGGCCCGGGTGCTGCAGAACGCGCTGTGGGAGATCGAGGACGAGCGGGAGCCTGACGGGGAGGACCTGGAGGTCGCGCGGCGGCTGCTCGGGTGGTGAGACGCAGGTTGGTCCCGGTGGGCGGTCTGGTTAGCCTGCGGCCATGATTCGTCACGCCACGCCTGCCGACGTCCCCGTCATCCACGCCATGGTCCGCGACCTCGCCGAGTACGAGAAGGCTCTCGACGAGGCCAGGGCCACCGAGGAGCAGCTGCGCGAAGCGCTCTTCGGCGAGCGGCCCGCCGCGTTCGCGCACATCGCCGAGGACGACGCGACGGGGGAGACCGTCGGGTTCTCCCTGTGGTTCCTGAACTTCTCCACGTGGCGCGGTGTGCACGGGATCTACCTGGAGGACCTGTACGTACGGCCCGAGGCGCGCGGCGGCGGGCACGGCAAGGCACTGCTGACCGAGCTCGCGCGGATCTGTGTGGAGCGGGGTTACGAGCGCCTTGAGTGGTCCGTGCTCGACTGGAACGAGCCGTCGATCAACTTCTACAAGTCGCTCGGCGCGCTGCCGCAGGACGAGTGGACCGTGTATCGGCTGACGGATGGGGCGTTGGCCGGGCTGGGGGGTGCCTGAGAATCAGCTGGTCGGGGCCTGAGTATCCCTGAGCATCAGGGGATCAGTACCACCTTGCCCGTGGTGCGGCGGTTCTCCAGGTCCGCGTGGGCCGCTGCCGCCTCCGCCAGAGGGTAGCGCTGGACCGCCGGGGTGAAGTGGCCCTTCTCCGCTTCGGCGAGCGCCGCGAGCTCCAGGGTGCGGATCGGGTTGTCGCTGCTCGCCCTGCGCATCATCTCCGGGCCCAGGACGTTGAGTTGGGTGATGCCGCGGGCCGCGAGCTGCTCGTCGGTGAAGGTGAGGGGCGCGCCGTCGCGCAGGCCCTCGCCCGACCAGCCGAAGACGACGTGCGCGCCGCCGGGGGCGAGGAGGTCCACGGCGGCCAGGCCCGCCTCGCCGCCCACTCCGTCGAAGACCACGGTGGCGCCCGGCACGCCGCTGCCGCCGAGCTTCGCCAGGTACGCGCGGACCTCGTCCGGCCATTCCGGGTTCTTGTAGTCGACGGCGAGGTCCGCGCCGTTCGCCGCGACCCGGGCCGTCTTCTCCGGGCCGCCGGCCAGGCCGATCACCGTGGCGCCCGCGTGCTTGGCGTACTGGACCAGGAGCGTGCCGATGCCGCCGGCCGCCGCGGGGACGACGGCCACGGAGTCGGGGGTCAGCTCGGTGAACTGCAGGATTCCCATCGTCGTACGGCCCGTGCCGATCAGGGCCACGGCCTCCGCGTCGTCCAGGCTTCCGGGAATCTCGTGCAGACGGGAGGCCTCCGTGACGACGAGCTCGGCGTAGCCTCCGGGGGCGAAGCCGATGTGGGCGACCACGCGCTTGCCGAGCCAGCTTCCGTCGACTCCTTCGCCGAGGGCGTCGACCGTGCCGGCCACCTCGCGGCCCGGGATCGTGGGCAGCTCGGGGAGTTCGGGGAGCGGGCCCTTGACTCCCGCGCGGATCGCGGTGTCCAGGAGATGCACGCCCGCCGCGGTCACCGCGATGCGGACCTGGCCGGGGGCCGGTGCGGGGTCCGGGGTCTCCTCGTACGTGAGGTGCTCGGCCGGGCCGAAGGTGTGCAGGCGGATGGCGTGCATGGCTGGTTGTCTCCTTGGGCTTCGGGTTTGGGATATGGGCTTTGGGATTTGGGCTTCGTGCGTTGACGCCACCCTCGTACCTCAAGCTGACTTGAGGTCAAGCCTTGTGTGGGTCAGGGCGAGCGTCACCGCTTCGAGGGCGCTGTTGAAGGACACCTCGGAGAGCAGACCGGGGGCCGCGACCTGGTCGCCGGCCAGGTAGACGCCGTTGCCGCGGTCGATCGCCGGGCGGTCGCGCCAGGTGGTGCCCGGCAGGTCCACCGCGCCGGTGCGGCCGTTGGACACGGCGTCGCGGCGCCAGACCAGGCGGTCGCGCCAGCCGGGGAAGCCGAGGTCGAGCAGGTGGTCGGCGCGGGCCACGCCGTCCGCCTTGGACTCCTCGGGGGAGAGCGGGATCTGACCCTGGATGAGCTCCTGCCCCGCGGGGGCGAGGCTGCGGTCCTGGGTGGTGAACCGCTCGATCCAGCCGGTCCTGTCCAGGTCGGAGATCGCGAAGGGGTCGCCCTTGCGGGAGCTCAGGGCCACGTCGACGAGGGTGGTGCGGCCGCTGTCCCAACGGAGGCTGTCGTCCTGGAGGAGTGCGCGGGCCGCGGGGAGGGAGGTGGCGACGACGACCGGGCCTGCGGCGGGGAGCGAGGCGAGGGAGTCGACGCGGGACAGCGTCTCCACGCGTACGCCGAGGTTCCAGGCGAGGGTCGCCATGCGGTCGATGACCGAGCCCCAGCCGCCGCACGGGTAGTGCGCCTCCGGGGGCAGCTTCGTGGCGCGGCGCAGGCGCTCCTGGACGAACCTGGCGGAGAGGGAGCCGGGGTCGTGGTGGAACGTCGCCACGGCGATGTAGTGCGCGGCGGCGCGTGCGCCTTCCTCGCCGACCTCGCCGGTGGCCCAGGTCATGAAGTCCGTGTCCACGGGCGCCTGTTCGGGCTTGCGGCGCAGGAGCCTCAGCATCGCGAGGGGTGGGGTGCGGCGGAGCCTGCCCTGGTGGTGGAGGCGGAGCCGGGTGCCTTCGAGGGGCGGGATGGGGGCGAGGGGGCCGATGAGGTCGCGCTGCTTGAGCCAGGTCCAGTGGGGGCCGCCGTTGTAGAGGGCGTGCGGGCCTTCGTTCGTGCGGTACGCGCCTTCGGCGGTGCGGGCTCGGCCGCCGAGGGTGTGGTGGGCCTCGTGGACGGTCACCCGGGCGCCGGCTTCCGCGGCGCTGATGGCAGCGGTCAGGCCGGCGAAGCCGCCGCCGATGATGGTGAGGGGGTTGGGGTTGGGGTTGGGGTTGGGGTTGGGGTTGGGGTTCTTGCGGGGGGTGGTGGTCACGGGGTGGGCTCCTGTCGTGGTCGGTGCGTCTGCTCGGTGCGTCTGCTTGGTGCGTCTACTCGGTACGACGGATGGGGGTGCCCGGGATGTGACATCGGGGTGCGGCGGCGTTGTCAGTGGGTGGGTGCACGATGGGCGTATGGGACAGAGGGATCGGCAGAGGGATGCGGCAGGGGTGAAGAAGGCTCGGCGGCCGGAGGTGCGGCTGCCTGGGCTGCGGGCGTTCGGCGAGGGCGAGTTGGAGCCCGACGGGGACTATGACGGGGTGGAGTTCAGGGGCCTCGACCTCGCGGGGCAGGACGGCGGGGGAGCGCTGTTCCTGGACTGTGCGGTGACGGGCTGCGGGGTGACGGAGACACGGCTGAGCAGGGCGCGCTTCGTGGACTCCGTGCTGACGGAGCTGCGGGGCGTCGGCACCGAGCTGGCGGAGGCTTCGCTGCGGGACGTGGAGGTGGTGGACGCGCGGCTCGGGGGTGTTCAGCTGCATGGGAGTGTGCTGGAGCGGGTGGTCGTGCGGGGCGGGAAGATCGACTATCTGAACCTGCGGAAGGCGCGGTTGAAGGACGTCGTCTTCGAGGGCTGCGTGCTGGTGGAGCCGGACTTCGGGCAGGCGGCGCTGGAGCGGGTGGAGTTCGTGGGCTGCGTGCTGAAGGGGGCGGATTTCAGCGGGGCCCGATTGAAGGACGTCGACCTGCGGTCGGCTGCCGAGGTGGACATTCTGCGGGGTCTTGACTGCTTGGCGGGGGCGGTGATCAGTACGGCACAGCTGATGGACTTGGCACCGGCGTTCGCTGCGCAGGCGGGGGTACGGGTGGACTAGCGTCCGGCTTGGGCGGGGGCTCGGGGCCGCCTCGTCTGTGGGTGCGGGGCCGCGCCGGTATGTCCGTCCTCGCTATCGTCCGGTGGCCGCTGGGTTGCTTCGGCTCCGGAGACTTCGGGAGCCGTGCTCCGGGCAGACATACCGGCACGTCCCCTCCCGTGCGCTCCCGACTGCGGCTTTTCGCTGGTCGCTGCGGGGCAATCGGGCGGGTGGGCGGGAAAGGTTTGTTCGTGCAGAGGGGGATGCGGGGTGATCGGGCGGGTGGGTGGGTGAGGCCCGTTCGGCGCGAGGAGGCCGCGGGGGGTTCCGTTGGGCGCCTACGCCCGGGGAAAGCGGGACTGGAGCGACCAGATCGTCGGGTTGTCCCCCAGGGACTCATGGAGGTCGATCAGGTCCGCCAAGAGGTCCTGGAGAAAGTCCCGCGCCTCGCGTCGCAGCTCGGAGTGGGAGAACGTGAGAGGAGGGTCCTCCGCCCGCATCCAGTCCGCCTCGATATCCACCCAGCCGAAGCGCCGCGTGAACAGCATGCGGTCCGTCGATTCCGTGAAGTCGAGCTCCGCGTGCTGAGGGCGGGAGGCCCGGCTGCCTCGCGGATCCTGGTCCACCTGCTCGACGATGTCGCACAGCGCCCACGCGAAGTCCAGGACGGGAACCCATCCCCAGGCTGTGGACAGCTCCCGGTCCGCCTTCGTGTCCGCGAGATACACGTCCCCGCAGAACAGGTCGTGCCGCAGCGCGTGAACGTCCGCGTTGCGGTAGTCGAACTGAGGAGGGTCGGGAAAGCGGTGGGAGAGGGCGTAGCCGATGTCGAGCACGTGGTCGATGGTGTCATGGCCCCGGGCATGGCCCCGGCGGGGCAGGACGGCGCCGCTCACGGCAGCAGCCGCTGCTCCTTCGCCACCGCCACCGCGCCCGCCCTCGTATCCACCCCGAGCTTGTCGTAGATCCGGCCCAGATGCGTTTTCACCGTGGCCTCGCTGATGAACAGCGCGCGGGCGATATCGCGGTTGCCGAGGCCCTGGGAGAGCTGCGCGAGGATGTCGAGCTCGCGGTCGGTGAGGGTGGGCAGCGGCTTGCGCATGCGGGCCATCACGCGGGACGCGACCGGCGGGGAGAGCGTGGTGCGGCCCTGCGCGGCGGCGTGGATCGCGGCGAAGAGCTCCTCGGGGCGTTCGGCCTTCAGGAGGTAGCCCGTGGCCCCCGCCTCGATGGCGCGGGTGATGTCCGCGTCCGTGTCGTACGTCGTCAGGACCAGGACATGGGGCGGCGCGGGACTGCCGGACGACGTGATGCGGCGCGTTGCTTCTACGCCGTCCATCCCCTCGCCCAGCTGCAGGTCCATCAGGACCACGTCCGGCGTCAGCTTCGCGGCGAGCGCGATCGCCTCCTCGCCCGTGCCCGCCTCGCCGACCACCTCGATGTCCGGCGCGCTGCCCAGCAGGGCGAGCAGTCCGGCCCGTACGACGATGTGGTCGTCGCAGACCAGGAGGCGGACCGGGGGCGTAGGCGCAGGGGTCGTCATGAGGTCTCCTCCGGCGTCATCGGGTCTCCTCCGGCGTCAAGGGGATCGCCACCGAGAGCACCGTGCCCTCGCCCGGTGCCGACTCGATCGTCAGTGTGCCGCCGAGCTGCCGTGCGCGGGCACGGATCGCGGGCAGCCCGTGGCCCCGCCGGTCGGGGGCGGGCGGCTGCTCGGTGGGCGTGAAGCCGCGGCCGTCGTCCGCGATGTCGAGTACCACCTGGTCGTCCAGGTGTGTGAGGGTCAGCGCCGCCGTCGTCGCGGCGGCGTGCTCCGTCACGTTGGCCAGGGCGCCCTGGGCGATGCGCAGGAGCGCGGACTGCGTCCGGTCGGGGAGCGGGGCGGGCGTGCCCTCGGCGTGGAAGCGGACCGTGAGGCCCGCGTCCTGCGCGGTGCGCGCGGCCAGCGTCCGCAGCGCCTCGTCGAGGCCGCCGCCGTCGGCGAGGTCGGCGGGCGCGAGGTCGTGCACGAAGCGGCGGGCCTCGGCCAGGCCGCGTTCGGTGATCGACTCGGCGGTACGGACATGGGTGCGGGCCTTGGCCGGGTCCGTGTCCCAGACGCGGTCGGCGGCCTGGAGCAGCATCTGCTGGCTGGACAGGCCCTGGGCGAGGGTGTCGTGGATCTCCATGGAGATGCGCTGGCGCTCGGCGAGTGTGCCCTCGCGCCGCTCGGTGGCGGCCAGTTCGCGGCGGGTGCGGATGAGGTCGTCGATGAGTGTGCGCTGGCGGGCCGCCTGGCGCTGCATGTAGAGGAAGACGGCGGTCGCGACCGCCGCCCAGGCGGGCGGCGCGAGCAGCAGGTTCGGGTCGAAGCTGCCCGCGAGCTGCAACTGCGCGACGACCACGAAGGCCGTCAGGACGGCCACCAGGAACAGGGCGGCGCGCGGCGGCAGCGTACGCAGGCCGGTGTAGAAGAGCGGCACCGCGCACCACGCGAAGCTCGGCGCGAGTATGACGAGCACGACCCAGACGGCCACGACGAGGATCAGCCAGGTGAGGCGGCGCGGCGCGGTGGGGCGGGCGCCGATGGCGGGGCCGAGCACGTAGAGGAGCGCGAGGGAGACCGAGAGCGCGATGATCCACGGTGTGCGCGGTTCGCCGGGGTGCCGCATCAGGAAGCGGGTCAGCGACGAGCTGAGGAGAAGGAAGAACGCCGTGTGCATGACGGCCGCGAGCCAGCGCGAGTCGGGGTCTTGAGTGGCGCCTTGGGCCTGCTCCACGGCTTCGCTCCTTCCGACTCGCTGCTGAACTGCGCAAACAACCTCATTGTGGCCCGTCGGGATCACCAGGGGGTCAACCGATCGGCTGACCCTCGTGTCGGCCGAGCCGCGGGCAGGTAGCAGCCGGTACGTCGAGGGGTCGGCCCCGGATGCGGCCGGAGGATTGATCGCAGAGGAAACAACCTCTCACCGGATCTCTGCCTTCACCTTCACCTTCACCTCCGCCTTCACCTGAGGAGCACCCCATGCAGAAGCTCTCCCGCCGCACCCGTGTCCTGACCATCGCCGCCACCGCCGCCGTCCTCGGCGCCGGAACCTTCGGTGCCGTCTCCGCGAGCGCCGAGTCCCCGGCCGCCGCTCCCAAGGCCGCCGTCGCCGCCGACGCGGGCAGCAAGAACCTCACGCAGTCGACGCACCTGAACATCGACGCCGCGACCAAGGCCGCCCAGGCCACCCTCGACGCCGCCGAGAAGGAGAACCAGCGCGTCTCCGTCGCCGTCGTCGACCGCAACGGCAACACCATCGTCGAGCTGCGCGGTGACGGCGCGGGACCGCAGTCCCCCGAGTCCGCCGTGAAGAAGGCGTACACCGCCGTCTCCTGGAACGCGCCCACCTCCGAGCTGACCAAGCGCCTGGAGCAGGCCCCGAACCTGAAGGACATCCCCGGCACCCTGTTCCTCGCGGGCGGCGCGCCGGTGACCGCCAAGGGCGCGCCCATCGCGGGCATCGGTGTCGCGGGCGCCCCGAGCGGCGACCTGGACGAGAAGTTCGCGAAGGCGGGCGTCGCGGCGCTCGGCCGCTGAAGCGCGCCGAAGCCGCGCTGAAGCCGCGATGCTGAGGCTGTTTCCGGTCCGTACGACGGCCCGTACGACGGTCCGTACGACGACGAGGAGGACGACCATGGCGAGGACCGCAGAGGACCAGCGGCTGCTCGACGCCGCACGGGCCGGGAACGCCGACGAAGTGAGAGCCGCCCTCGACGCGGGAGCCCGCGTCGAGGCCCGCGACACCGAGCTGCGCACACCGCTGCTGCTCGCCGTCACCGGCGACCACGTCGAGGCCGCACGGGTCCTGGTGGCCGCGGGCGCCGACGTCGACGCCCAGGACCACCGCGCCGACAGCCCCTGGCTGGCAACCGGCGTGACCGGCAGCGTCGCCATGCTGCACGTCCTGCTTCCCGCGGGGCCCGACCTGAAGCTCCGCAACCGCTTCGGCGGGATCTCCGTGATCCCCGCGTCGGAGCGGGGCCACGTCGCGTACGTACGGGAAGTCCTGCGCGTCACCGACACCGACGTCGACCACGTCAACGACCTCGGCTGGACAGCCCTGCTGGAGGCCGTGATCCTCGGTGACGGCGGTCGCGCGCACCAGGAGATCGTGGAGCTGCTGCTCGCGGCGGGCGCGACGCCCGGTCTCGCCGACCGGGACGGCGTCACGCCCCTCGCGCACGCGGAGCGCCACGGTTTCGCCGAGATCGCCGCACTGTTGAGGAGGGCTGCCTCGTGAAGGCCCCCCGGGCGGTGGCCATCGCTCTCCTGGGCACCGCCCTCCTCGCGGGCTGCGGCACCGCCGGAGACAGCCAGGCGCCCCCGGGCGCCGAGCCCACCCGCGCGACCGTCACGGCCACCCTGCCCGCGGAACAGCGCACCCCCGACGGCACCCTCCTGGTGGCCGACTTCGGCTCGGACACCGTCACGTTCGTCGACCCCGAGCGCGGCCCCATCGAATCCGTGAAGGTCGGCACGGCCCCCTACGGTCTGACCGTGGGCGACGACGGCCGCGCCTGGGTCGCCACCGCGGACGCAGTGGCCGTCGTCGACACTCACACCCGCGAACGCGTCGACCGCATCCCGTACGAGACCGACAGCGGCCCCGCGACGACCGGCGAGTACCGCGGCGGCGGCATGGGCATCGCACTCTCCCCGGACGGCGAGCACGCCTACGTGGGCGTCAATGTGCCGGACGGCAAGGGGGCGTTGGAGGTCATCGACACCGCGAAGCGCGAGGTCACGGACACCGTGCCGGTGGGCCGGCGCCCCTTCGACGTGGACGTGTCGAAGGACGGCCGCGAGGTCTACGCGACCAACCACGACTCCTTCGACGTGACGGTCGTACGCGCCGACTCCCTGAAGCCCCGCCGCGTCGAAGTCGCCCCGTACGGCACGGAAGGCGGTCTCGGCTCCTGGCTGAAGCCGCACTACGCCGCCGTACGCCCCTCGGACGGCAAGCTCCTGCTGCCCTTCGAGGGCGAGAAGCTCGTCGTGCTCGACCCGCGCACCGGCGAGTCCGACATCGAGAAGATGACGGCCAACACGCATCAGCACGGCGCGCGGATCACGGACGACGGCACGCTGTTCGCGGTCGGCACGGGACCCATCGACCCCTCGGCGGACGAGGGGCCCTCGCTGACCATGCGTACGAAGGACGGCGAGGAGAGGGTCTTCCCGCTGGACGGCCCGCACGAGGACGTCGCCGTCTCCAAGGACGGCGGCACCGCCTACGTCACCGGCGGCTTCACCCGCGACGGATTCTGGAACGGGATCACCGTCATCGACCTGAAGAGCGGCGACGCCCGCCGACTCCCGGCAGGGGAACGCCCGTTGGGCATCGCCGTCCTGTAGCGCCCGCGCTGCCGTCAGGCCGCCCGAAGGGCTTGGGCGGTGCGGGACGCCTGGGCGGTGACACCGGGGATGCTCGACGTGATGAACGAGCCGCCGCCGGTCAGGTCTCCGACCACATGCACGCGCGGGTCGGCGGGGATCAGCCCGCCGACCGGGTGGAGCGTGGCCAGGCCGCCGTCCGCCAGGGAGCGGACCAACTGCTCGGCGGCGGCCGGGACCGCTTGCGGCGGCGGGTTCACGGCGTTGACGACGATGTCCACGGTGCGTCGGCCGCCGTCGTGGACACGGAACCGGCCGTTCACCGGCTCGATCCCCCGTAGCCCGCGCGCGACGGTCAGTTGCCCCGAATCCAGAAGCCGCGCCAGGACCGCCGCGTTCCCCGGAATCATGGGCGAGGCCACGCCGGTGGCCGTGCGGAGATGACGCCGCAGCCGGGCCCGGTCGGCTTCGGGCAGCAGCCGCCACGCGTACGGGCCGACGGTGTGCGCCGTCTGCTGAAGCACCCGGCGGCCCGTCCGGGGGTCGTCGATGGCGGCGAGCTGCCGCCGGAGACGCAGGGCCGGATCCTCGGCTCCGGCGCCGCCGAGATCGGCCATGAGCTCTTCGAAGTCCTCACCTGTGTCCACGAGTTCCGCGCGAAGCAGCCCGATGAGGTCGTCGAGCCTGACGTTCCCCTGCGCCTTGTGCAGCTCCGCCACGCGCTCGGTCGTCACGTGCCGCGGGCGCCGGTCGTCCGGGCGCTGCCAGACGTGCGGCAGCACTCCGCCGCGTGAGAGCAGCGTGATCCGCCCCGCGTGCCCGCGCGCGGCGAGCGACACGACGACGTCCACGGCGGTCAGGCCGCTGCCGATGACCGCCACGTCGCTCCAGGCCGGGACCTGTTCGAGCGTGGCGGCCAGTGGATAGGGGTCGGCTGTGAAGCCCGGGTTGCCGGCGAGGCCGTACAGGTCAGGGGGTGTTCCTCCGCCCACGCACAGCGCCACGTGGGTGGCCTCGTGCTCGTGCGTGTGGTGTGTATGCGGGTGGTGTGTACGGATGGCGAGACGTGTCCCCGAGTGGGCCACCCCGGTCACGCGGGCAGCCACGACGCGTACGAGCCAACCGTGCTCGCTCAGGGCCGCCATGGCCTTCTCCGCGGTGTGCTCCAGATACTCGCCGTAGAGCGCACGCGGGACCAGCGGCTGGCCCAGCAGCTCGTCCAGGTGGTCGGCGCCCCGTTCCCCGAGCCAGGCCGCATAGTGGCCGAAGTCGCCGTTCCGGATCGACATGATGGCGGGCGGCGCGTTCACCAGCACCGAATCCAGGTCCGGTCCGTACGGGCGCCCGCGCCACAGCCGCGGCGAAGGCTCGAAGACCGTGATGGTGCCGGTCCCGCCCTCCATTGGGGGCCCGCCCTCCGTTGCGGTCCCGCCCTCCGTCGTGGCCCCGCCCTCCGTTGCGGTCAGCGTGGCCAGTGCGTCAAGGAGGCCGACTGCTGCCGCGCCCCCTCCGACGATCGCGATGTTCATCGTGTCCCTCTCCCGTGGTGGACGTGTGCGATCGACCTTCGCCAACGCCGCCCGGGAGCCCCATCCCACGCGTGCGGGTGATCGGCCAGGAACAGCCCCCCTCAAATGAGGGGTTGGTGTCGTGTGGTGGACAGGGCAGGCTGATCAGCGGAGGGGATGCGCATGACCGATCAACGCCGGGCGGTGCTGTCGGCTGCCGAACAGGCCCTGAACGCAGGCGACTTGTTCAGCCGGGTCTCGGCCGGGCTGCGGCGGCTCGTGCCGTTCCACTCCGCCGTGTGGACGGCCGCCGACCCGGAGACAGGCCTGATCACGGCGCCGATGCTGGTGGAGAACGTCGGCTCGGGCGAGGGCTGTTACGCCTACTGGGAGAGCGAGCTCCTGGAGGAGAACATCGTGCCGTTCCGCGAGCTGGCCCGCGCGACCGTACCGGCGGCCGGGCTGCGCGCCGCCACCGGCGGCCTGCCCGCCCGCAGCGCCCGCTTCCGGCGCCTCCTGCTCGGTCAGGGCGTGCACGACGAGCTGCGTGCCGTACTGCGGATCGGCGGCAGGCCATGGGGCCTGGTGAGCCTGTTCCGCACCACCGACGCGTTCCGCCCGGACGAGATCGCGCTGATGGCCGGCCTGTCACGCCCGCTCGCCGCATGCTTGCGCGGGTTCGCCCGGCCGCCCGAGTCCGCGTCCCGCACGGATGCGCCCGCGCCGGGCCTGATCCTCTTCGACGCGTCCGGCGAGGCCATGTCCGCCAACGACGAGGCACGGCAGCACATCGCCCTGCTGCCGAAGGGCCCTTCGTTCCCCACGGCGCTGGGGCTGAAGCTGCCCATCTGGGTGGTCGGCACGGCCTTCCAGGCGCGGGCCGTCGGCGAAGGACGCGCCCACCACGGCAACGCCCGCGTGCGCATCCGGACCACCGAAGGCCGCTGGCTGGCCTGCCACGCCTCCTGCCTCACGGGACCCGGCGGCAGCCCGGGCCCCGTGGCCCTCGTCATCGAGCCCGCGGCACCCGCCGACCTGGCGGTCCTGGTCGCGGAGGCGTACGGCCTGACCTCACGGGAGCTCCAGATCACGCAGCTCATCGCGCGCGGGATGAACACCTCGGAGATCGCCGCGGCGTTGTTCATCTCCCCGCACACGGTCCGCGACCACCTCAAGGCCGTCTTCGCCAAGGCTCGCGTCTCCAGCCGCGGCGAGCTGGTCGGCAGGCTGTTCGCCGAGCATTACTGGCCTGCCCTGCCGGGCCGCGTCCCCCGGTGAAGCCCCGGTGAAGCCCCGTTGAAGCCCCGGTGCAGCCCGCGAGGGCTGCACCGGACAGCTCCACCGAACATATGCCGCATAAGATCGCATCCGTGCACCCACGATCCACGGCGCTCCGCGGCGCGTCGGCCGTCGCCATCGCCGCCCTCGTCCTCACCGCCTGCAGCGGCTCCCGTGTGCATGGCACGCCCGGAGCCGACGGTGTGCGTGACCCGTACTTTCCCCAGCTGGGCAACGGCGGTTACGACGTCGCTCACTACGACCTGGCCATCGGGTACGACCCCGACGCGCGTCACCTCACCGGCACGGCCGAGGTCACGGCGCGCGCGACCCAGGACCTCAGCGCCTTCAACCTCGACCTCAAGGGCCTGGAGGTGAAGGGCGTGAGCGTCGAGGGGAAGGACGCCTCCTTCCACCGTGACGGGCAGGAGCTGACGATCCGGCCCGCGGAAGACCTCGACAAAGGCGAGACGTTCCGCACCATCGTCCGCTACTCCGGCAGCCCGGAGACCGTCACCGACCCGGACGACTCCAAGGAGGGCTGGCTGCGGACGGAGGAGGGCGCCATCGCGCTGGGCGAGCCGTCCGGCTCCATGGCGTGGTTCCCCGGCAACAACCATCCGTCGGACAAGGCCTCGTACGACATACGCGTCACCGTCCCCCAGGGCCTGAAGGCCATCTCCAACGGTGAGTTGACCCGCGAGTCGACCAAGAACGGCCGCACGACCTTCGCCTGGCACAGCACGGAGCCGATGGCGAGCTATCTCGCGACGGTGGCGATCGGGCCGTACGAGGTGAAGAAGTCCACGACGAAGTCCGGCATCCCGGTGCTCACGGCGGTGGAACCCTCCGAGGCCAAGGCCGGCGCGAAGGCGCTCGCCCGCATCCCCGAGATCCTGGAGTGGCAGGAGCTGAACTTCGGCCCCTACCCCTTCTCGTCGACCGGCGCGATCGTCACTCGCGAGGGGGACGCGGGGTACGCCCTGGAGACCCAGACCCGCCCCACCTACCCCGGCGCCCCCGACCCCCAGCTCATCGTCCACGAGCTGGCCCACCAGTGGTTCGGGAACTCCGTGACGCCCAAGTCCTGGCGGGACATGTGGCTGAACGAAGGCTTCGCGACGTACGCCGAGTGGCTCTGGCAGGAGGACAACGGCGGCGACAGCGCGCAGGAGATCTTCGATCAGATCTACGCGGGCGACTACTACGAGGCCAAGGAGGACAACGACGCCATCTGGGCCTTCCCGCCCGCCAAGCCGCCGTCCGCCGCGAACATCTCGGACAGCCCGGTGTACGAGCGGGGCGGCATGGTCATCCACAAGATCCGCCAGGCGGTGGGCGACGACACCTTCTACGACATCGTGCAGGGCTGGACGAAGGCCCACCGCCACGGCAACGCGGACACCGAGGACTTCACGCGGTACGTGGAGAAGCACGCGGGCGGCGAGGCGGCGCGGGCCAAGGTGCGCGCGATCTGGGGCCCCTGGCTGTACGGGGACGGGAAGCCGCAACGCCCGTAAGGCCTCACGGACGTGGCTCAGGCAAGCGGCTTGCGGAGTACGGCGCAGGGGCGGTCCGCGTCGAGATCGCGCCGGTGGTCGATGACCTCGTACCCGAGCGAGCCCCAGAAGGCGAGCCCGGTGTCGTTCCCCTCCAGGACGGCGAGCCGCACCCCGTCGCGTCCCTCCCCGCGGAACCGCTCCTCGATCTTGCCCACGAACTCCCGTCCGTACCCCTTTCGTTGCTGCCGGGCGTCCACCATGAGCAGGCCGATCCACGGATCGGGGTCGGCGGGGTCGGGGTGCCGGTTCAGTGTGATGCCGATCCCTACGACCCGCCCCTCGGACCGCGCGACGAGCACCTGGGACTCCGGTACGGCCAGTTCGTCCGCGAGCGCGGCGGCGACCTGTTCCGGCCGGATGTCGTCGGAGTCGGGGAAGTCCCCGGAGAGTGCGTGGAAGACGCGGTTCGACGCGTACAGGGCGGTGAGTTCGGTGAGCAGCTCGCCGGGGAGCGCGCCGTCCTCCGCGGGATCGAGCGGTTCGAGGATCATGCGGCGCAGGTTAGTGGACCGGGCCGGTTCCGGGCCCCCCTTTTCGCTTCCTTTCCCTCGCGTACCAGGAAGTGAATTCAGTACCGCCAGTCCGGACAAAATCAGGACAGCTGTCGATTTGGCCGGAAGGATCGCTGCCGGGGGTCGCGTGAATTCTTCAATCTGTATGGGCGTTGCACCGCACCGAATCACCGTGAGGCGGAAAGGAATTCACGTCTCAACCACTTTGTGCGGTGCTCAACCAATTCCCCGGAAGGGAGAATTACGTGGCAAGCAGCAGGGCACGTATCCGCGTCGAGCTGGTCAAGGTCCACTGTTACGACACCGAGGACAACCTCGGCGGTGACGAGTTCTACGTCGTGGGCGCCGCCGCATGTGGTGAGATCCGCAATGTGGTCCTCACCAAGCCGCTCGACATCAACGACCAGCAGACGAAGATGTTCAACCCGACCGAGTCCGTGATCTTCGAGGGTGAGGTCGACCTGGCCGAGACCCTGACCATCGGGATCGCCGGCTACGACGAGGACTTCAGCTCGGACTGGGGCAAGTACGGCCAGGCCCTCAAGGAGATGCTGGACTCCGTCAACAAGATCAGCCCCATTCCGGGCCAGTTCGGCCAGCAGCTCATCGACGTCTCGTACACGGCGATGAGCGACGTCCTCAAGAAGATCGACCCGGACGACGAACTCGGCCAGCTCACCGTCTCGCGCCCCATTTCGGAAATCCACGCGGGCGACAAGCCCTGGCCGTTCGAGGGCGGCAGTTGGATGGGCAAGTGGAAGTACGAAGTGACGTACCGGATCACGAAGATTCCTGTGGAGTGACCTCGGAATTTCCCTCTGCGTGGGGCGGCTTTCCGTATGGCGTGTGCCATACGGAAAGCCGCCCCGTTCAGCCGTTTGCCTTCAGGGCCTTGAAGGCCCGCGTCTGGTCCACGATCGCCCGCTCCGTGGGGAGGCGTTCGATCGAGGACGCGCCGAAGAAGCCGACGATTCCCGTGGTGCGGGACAGGACGTGCGCCGCGTCCTCCGGTTCCGCGATGGGGCCCCCGTGGCACAGCACCAGGATGCCGGGGTTCACGCGCTTGGCCGCGTCGTGCATCTCCTGGACCGCCGTCGCCGCCTGGTCGAGGGTCATGGCCGTGCCCGCCCCGATCGCGCCCTTCGTCGTCAGGCCGACGTGCGGGACAAGGACGTCCGCTCCGGCCCGTGCCATGTCCGCCGCCTGGTCGGGGTCGAAGACGTAGGGGGTCGTCAGGAGGTCGCGGGCGTGGGCCTCGCGGACCATGTCGACCTCCAGGCCGTAACCCATGCCGGTCTCTTCGAGGTTGGTGCGGAACGTGCCGTCGTACAGGCCGACCGTCGGGAAGTTCTGCACGCCGGTGAAGCCCATCCGCTTCAGCTCGTCCAGGAAGCGGCCCATGTCCCGGAACGGGTCCGTGCCGCACACCCCGGCGAGGACCGGGGTGTCCTTCACCACCGGAAGAACCTCCCTGGCCATGTCCACCACGATCGCGTTCGCGTCGCCGTAGGGGAGCAGGCCCGCCAGGGAGCCGCGGCCCGCCATTCGGTAGCGGCCCGAGTTGTAGATGATCAGGAGGTCCACGCCGCCCTCCTCCGCGCACTTGGCGGAGAGGCCCGTGCCCGCTCCCGCCCCGATCACCGGATTGCCCTTCGCCACCTGGGAGTTGAGGCGCGCCAGGGCTTCCTTGCGGGTGATCTGCGTCATCAGTTTCTCCTCAGGTGAAGTCGTGCTTCATGCGTCGTGCGTGATGCGTGATGCGTGATGCGTGATGGGTCATGGCGTCTGCTTCAGCGCGCGTGCGCTGATCAGCTCGTCCAGGCGGTCGGCCATCGCCTCCGCGAACGACGCGTCGTTGATGTGCGCGTCCAGCTCATGCAGTCGTACGCCACTGCCCCGCACCGTCATCCGCAGCGCGTCGAGCCCGGCCGCGTCCGCCGCCCTGTCCTCGAACGGGCCGCCCTCGACGTCCACCGCCGAGACCCCGCGCAGCGGCCAGAAGAACTCGACGGGGCCGCGGGCGGCGGCGAGCCGGTGGCCGAGGGTGGCGCCGAGCGCGGCCATCTCCTCGGGTGTCGTGCGCATCAGGGTGACCGTGGGGTTGTGGACGAGGAGGGTGCGGTCCGCGAAGCGGGGCGGGACCGTCGGCTCCGGGCCGAAGTTGACCATGTCGAGGGCGCCGGGGGCGACCACCTGCGGGATGCCCGCGCGGCCCGCCGCGGTGAGGCGCTCGGGGCCCGCGGAGAGGACGCCGCCGACCAGCTCGTCGGCGAGTTCGGTGGTCGTCAGGTCGAGTACTCCGTCCAGGAGGCCGTCGGACGCCAGCTTCTCCACCGCACGGCCGCCCGCGCCCGTGGCGTGGAAGACCAGGACCTCGTAGCCGAGCGCGTCGAGGCGGGCGCGGGCCGCGTCGATCGCGGGCGTCGTCACGCCGAACATGGTCGCGGCGACCACCTTGCGGCCGCGGCCCGCCAGTTCGTCGTGGTCGCGCTCGAAGCGGCGTGCCATGCCCGCGGCCGCCGCAGCCGCATTCCCGAGAACCTGCCGGGAGACGGCGTTCATGCCGGAGATGTCCACGACGCTGTGCATCAGGGTGAGGTCGCTGCTGCCCACGTACGGCGCCACATCGCCGCCCGCCATCGTGCTGACCAGGACCTTCGGCACCCCGACCGGCAGTGCGCGCATCGCCTGCGCGGCGATCGACGAGCCGCCGCTGCCCCCGGCGGCGAGCACCGCGTGCAGTTTTCCCCGCCGGTGCAGGTCGAGCACCACCTCGGTCACGCCGTCCGCCATCGCCGCCACGGCCGCGCCCCGCTCGCCCGCACTGCGCAGCTTCGCCAGGTCGTGCCCTGCCGCGCGGGCCACGGTGTCGGCCGGCACGTCGGGGGCGGGGGTCCGCGCGGGCGCGGGCAGTATGCCGGCGTCGATCAGCATGGTGTCGCTGCCGTACTCCACGAGCCGTTCGCGCAGCCAGGCGTACTCCGCGCCTTTGGTGTCGAGCGTCCCGATCAGCACCACGGTCGCCATGGCTCACACTCCCTCAAGTGGTGGGTGGTGCTGCCGATGCTCCGGCCCCGGAGCCGTCGCGGCAACCACGAGGGCCCCCGGCGGAGACTCCGCCGGGGGCCCTCGTGAACTGGCCTATGAACCTCAGACGTTGACGCCGAAGTCCTGCGCGATGCCGACGAGGCCGGACGCGTAGCCCTGGCCGACCGCGCGGAACTTCCACTCCGCGCCGCTGCGGTACAGCTCACCGAAGACCATGGCGGTCTCGGTGGCGGCGTCCTCGCTCAGGTCATAGCGGGCGATCTCCGTGCCGCCGGCCTGGTTGAGGATGCGGATGAAGGCGTTCCGCACCTGGCCGAAGTTCTGCGAGCGGTTCTCCGCGTCGTAGATCGAGACCGGGAAGACGATCTTGTCGACGTCGGCCGGGAGGCCGGCCAGGTTGACGTTGATCTGCTCGTCGTCGCCCTCGCCCTCACCCGTGACGTTGTCACCGGTGTGCACGATGGTCTGGTCCGGCGTCGCCTTGTTGTTGAAGAAGACGAAGTGGCCGTCCGAGTAGACCTTGCCCTGCGGGTTCACCGCGATGGCCGAGGCGTCCAGGTCGAAGTCGGTGCCAGTGGTGGTGCGGACGTCCCAGCCGAGGCCCACGGTGACGGCGGTCAGGCCCGGAGCCTCCTTGGTGAGCGAGACGTTGCCACCCTTGGACAGGCTTACTGCCATTGTTGGGAGTCCCTTCCCTCGTTGCGTACGAACGGGCTTCGTACTGGGGACGAAGCTACCGTCACCCCTATGAACGTCGACCGGGGTCCCAGAGGTTCCAGTTCCTTTTACTTTCTTTACTCGTCTCTCGCGTCACTCCCGACGCAAGCGTGGCACGCCGTAAATACGGGTGACGTGGACCGGACAGACACGGGACCATAGGACCCATGTCCGGTCCCTATGTCATCCGCGGCTCCGTCTCCCTGCCCGAGGCCGAGCTCATGTGGCGCTTCTCGAGGTCGTCCGGGCCGGGCGGTCAGCACGTCAACACCAGCGATTCGCAGGTGGAGCTGAGATTCGACCTGGCCAACACCCAGGCGCTGCCCCCGGTGTGGAAGGAGCGCGCCCTGGAGCGGCTCGCGGGCCGGCTCGTCGGCGGTGTCGTCAGCGTGCGGGCATCCGAGCACCGTTCCCAGTGGCGCAACCGCGAGATGGCGGCCACCCGCCTCGCCTCGCTGCTCGCGGAGGCCACCGCTCCGCCGCCCAGGCCCCGCCGCGCGACGAAGATCCCCCGGGGGATCAACGAACGGCGGCTCCGCGAGAAGAAGCAGCGCAGCCAGACCAAGCGCGGCCGCTCGGGGGAGGGCTGGGGCTGAGCCCCGGCGCCCGGCCCCCGGCACCCGGTCCCCCCGGCGGCTGAGCAAACAGTGGCGGCAGCAAAGACCGTTCAACCCAAAACCATCAGCTCGACCCCGAAACCGTCAGCCCAGCTGTCGGTACTTCCCCTTGAAATACGTCAGCGGGCCCCCGTCGGCGCTCGGCAGGGCAGCCGAAAGTACTCGCCCGATGACGAGGGTGTGGTCACCCGCTGTCACCGTCTGTTCGGTCCGGCACTCCAGCGTCGCGAGCGCGCCGCCGATCAACGGTGCCCCGGACGTCTCCCCCCGGGCGTACGGAATGTCCTCGAAGAGCAGCCGGTCGCTGATCCTGCCCTTCATCGCGAACCGGCCCGCGATGTGGCGCTGGCTCTCGGAGAGCACCGAGACGCCCCACAGCGGCTGCTCGGCGAGCAGGTCGTCCATCCGGGAGCCCTCACGCAGGCTGACCAGCACGAGAGGCGGGTCGAGGGACACGGAGAGGAAGGCCGTCGCGGTCATGCCGACGTCCTCGCCGACCGGTGCCTGAGGGTCGTCCGCGTCGAGGGACGGCTCGCGGGCGGTCACCAGGACCACCCCCGCGGCGAGCCGGGACATGGCGGCGCGGAACTCTTCGTTGCTCACCCCCACAGGATGCCCGTCGGGGGACATGGCGCGGGGGGAGGGCGGGGCAGGGGGAGTCGCGGAAGCGCTCTCCGGAGATGTCTTCAGTACGGGAACCACGGGAGTGACGCTAGCCCGGCCGCCCCTGTCGCCACATCGGGCCGACGGCCGAGACCGGGCCTAGGACCGAAGGCCGATGCTCCGCGGCACCCTCAGGAGCGGCACCCTCAAAAGGTGTGCGACGGCCAAGTGGACTGGACCAACGAAGGCTTCCCATCTGTGACTTGAGTCACAGGACCCATATTTTGTTGACCCTGTGTACCGAGTGAGCTGCTCGCTGTGATTCAGTGACGGTGGCAATCAGACACTGAGAGAACTCAGGTACTGAGAGAACAGTAAGGGCGCTGCGAATCCTGGAGTTGCTGTCGAGGTCTCGGGGAGAGCGAGCAATGGAGACCGAGTCGGAGCCGTACGTCCGTCTTGCGACCCTGCGGCAGCTGCATCAGGTGGTGGCGGATCTCAACACGGCCCGGAGCCTGGCGGACACGCTGCAGACCGTCGCCGACGGCGTGGTCAACGGCCTTGGCTATGAGCTGGCGTGCGTCAATCTCGTGCGCCCTGACGGCGACCTCGTGGTCGCCGCCTTCGCGGGCAACACCGCCGCCGAGGCCCTCATCACCGGCCGGGTCGGCTCCCGCGAGGCCTGGGAGAAGCGGCTCTCCATGGGCGAGCCCTGGGGCGCCCTGAGGTTCATCTCGTACACCGAGGGCTGGGTCCTCGACGAGGACGACGTCCCGCAGTGGTACACCGACGGCCCCGAGCCCCGCTTCGAGGACGAGTGGCACCCCGCGGACCGCCTCTTCGCCCCGATGTACGCGACGGGCGCCGCCGGCGGCGAACTGCTCGGCGTGATCTCCGTGGACCGCCCCCGCAACGGCCGCAGGCCCGGCGCCTGGGGCCGCGAGGCCCTGCAGATGTACGCCTTCCAGGCCGCCATCGCGATCAGCAACGCCCGCCTTCGCGCCAACATGCAGCGCGCCCTGGTCCGCCTGGAGCGCGAGCAGCAGGCGCTGCGGGCCAGCGAGGAGTCCTTCCGCCAGGCCTTCGAGTACGCGCCGTCCGGCATGGCCATCGCCGAGATGGGCGGCGACCAGCACGGCCGCATCCTGCGCACGAACGACGCCCTGTGCCGCCTGCTCGGCCGCCCCGCGTCCGCGATGCGCCGCTATTCGTTCTCCGACCTGGTCCACCCCGAGGACATCGGCACGCTCCTGCGGACCTCCGCCGAGGGCGGCCGCGCCGAGCTGCGCCTCGCGCGCCGCGACGGGACGTACGTCTGGGTCTCCCTGCGCAACTCCGTCGTCGCGGACGCCGCCGACGGGCCGCGCTTCCTCCTCACCCACGTCGAGGACATAGAGGAGCGCAAGCGCCGCGAGCTCCAGCTCGCCCACCGCGCCTCGCACGACTCCCTCACCGGCCTGCCGAACTCCGCCGAGCTGCGCTCCCGCCTCAGCGCCCGCCTCTGCCGCCGGCCGCACGCGGGCCAGCCGAGCGCGGTGGACTCGCTCGACGCGGCGTACGACGGCGTGTACGACGCGGACGGGCAGCACAGCTTCGACTACGGCTCGAACAACGCGCACGCCCTTCAGCAGAGCGGCGAGGGCTTCGACCACCACGTGCACACCGTCGCGCCCCCCGAAGGGCACGGGGACACGGACGACGGCACCAAGGGCCTGGCCGTGCTCTTCTGCGACCTCGACGGCTTCAAGTCGATCAACGACCGCTTCGGGCACCACACCGGCGACGCCGTGCTCATCGAGGTGGCCAGGCGGCTGACCAGCGGCGTTCGCGACGGGGACACGGTCGCCAGGCTCGGCGGTGACGAATTCGTCGTCCTCGCCGACGGGCTCGGCCGCGCCGACGCGCAGGACCTCGCCGTCCGGCTGCGCAACGCGATCATCCCGCCGATCCGGGTGGACGGCCGTGCGGTCCGGGTCGGTGCCAGTTTCGGCATCGGCTGGGCGCACTGCGGGATGTCGGCAGACGAGGTGTTGCACTCCGCTGACCAGCGGATGTACGTGGAGAAACGGTCACGTGCCAAGCAGCACAGGCGGGCCGGATGAGGTCTACGCCACCCCTTGGGCCCACCGGGAGCGGGTAGGCTCCCCCGGTCAGCGACATGAGGGAGTGACCTGGGAATGACGCCCGGCAATAACGGCGAACACACGCCGAACGCGCCAGAGGGCGACGAGGATGTGTTCGGCTATCTGTACGAAGACGGACAGGCAGCCGGCGCCACCCCGCCCAGCGGCGGGGGCGGTTACGGATACCCGGGTACCCGCTCCTCGTACAACCAGGTGCGCGCGGTCGGCGACCGCCGCCCGAACACCTACGGCACGCAGGCCGCGCCCACGTACGGCCAGCAGGTGCCGCCGCCGCAGCAGGCCTACGGCCAGCCGAACGCGCACTACGCCGCTCCGGAGACGCAGCCCGGCGGGGCCCCCGCGACGCCGCAGTACACCCCGGCGTCCCGAGGCTCCGGCGGTCGCGGCGGCGGCCCCAACACGAAGGGCCTCCTGATCGCCGCGATCGCGGTCGTCGCGGTCGTCGCCATCGGGATCACCGCAGCGATGCTGTCGGGCGGCGGCGACGACGAGGGCGGCGGCAAGGAAGCGGGCGGCGGCTCGACGCAGGCCGAGACGGTCAAGCCCAGCGAGAAGCCGACGAAGAAGCCCGAGGACCCGGTCGAACTCCCGAAGACGGACGCGAAGGCCCTCAAGCTGGAGGGCGGCACGACCACGGCTTCGGACATAGAGGGCGCCGAGTCCGACGGCGGTGTCTACGTCTCCGGGTTCGACAAGGTCGGCGCCCAGGTGACGTGGACCGTCAACGGCATCCCCAAGTCCGGCTCGTACAGCCTCCACGTGAACTACGGCGTCCCCGGCAAGGACTCGAACGCCACCATCCTGGTCAACGGCAAGAAGCAGACCCGTCCCCTGAACATGAAGAACTTCGCCCACGCGGAGGAAGGGGACTGGGAGAAGGGCTGGACCAACACCTGGGCGGTGGTCCAGCTCACCAAGGGCACCAACTCGGTCACGCTCAACTGCGCCCAGAGCGACCTGTGCGGGACGACCGGGGCGAACATCGACAAGATGTGGCTCGTGGAGGGCGACAAGGGCTAGCCGCCGCTCCTTGCTCCTGGGGCTACTTCAGCAGCCCCAGGAACCCCGCCACCGTCCCGGCCATCGCCTCGCGAGCCGGGGCGAGGTATTTCCGGGGGTCTACGCCTGTCTCGTGGGCGGCGAGGTACGCGCGCACCTCGCCCGTGAACGCCGTGTTCAGGGCCGTGCCGACGTTGATCTTCACCATGCCGGACGCGACGGCCTGCCGGATCTCCGTGTCCGGTACGCCACTTGAGCCGTGCAGCACCAGCGGTACGGGGACTGCCGTGGCGAGCGCGGCTATCAACTCGTGGTCCAGCGTCGCCGTGCGGGACGTCATCGCGTGGGAGGAGCCGACCGCCACCGCGAGGGCGTCGACGCCGGTGTCCGCCACGTACGCCGCCGCCTCCGCGGGGTCCGTCCGTACGCCCGGCGCGTGCGCGTCCAGCGGGGCCTCGCCCTCCTTGCCGCCCACCTTTCCCAGCTCCGCCTCGATCCAGATGCCCCGCTCGTGGCCCCAACGCACCGCGTCCGCCGTCGCCTTGACGTTCTCGTCGTACGGCAGCTTCGACGCGTCGAACATCACCGAGCTGAAGCCCTCGGGGTGCGCGGCCCGTAGGAGGTCCGGGTCCATGACGTGGTCCAGGTGCAGGGAGAGCGGGGCCGATGACGCCTTCGCCACCGCCGCCGCTGCCGCGGCGATCGCGGACAGGTTGCCGCCGTGGAACTTCACGGCGTTCTCGGAGATCTGGAGGATCGCGGGGGTGCCCGCCCGCTCGGCGCCCGCGGCGATCGCCTCCGCGTGCTCCAGCGTGATCACGTTGAACGCGGCGACCCCGCGCCCCGCCGCGCGAGCGTCGGAGACCAGGTCCCCGGTGGATACGAGTGGCACGATGAATGTCCCCAATTCCTGGGCCGGCACGGCCCGTTGTGCGTCGCATTGTGCGTCGCCCACGCGGTGACGCGTGTTCTCACGCCGCGGTGGCCTCCCCGGTCACCGCGACCCGCGCGAGCAGGTCTTCGTACGTCGAGGGCACGAACTCGCCCGCCACGGGGGACTCGACCGTCGCCGCGGACAGCGCCACGGCACGCGCGAGGCGATCCGGCCACGGGAGTTCCTCCACCAGGGCGGAGAGCAGACCCGCCACCGCCGAGTCACCGGCGCCTGTCGGGTTGCCGCGCACACGGGTGGGCGGGGCCGCCTGCCAGGTGCCCTCCGGCGTGACGGCGCGCAGGCCCTCGGCACCCAGGGAAGCCACCACGGCGTGCGCGCCCCTGCGGCGGGCGTCACGGGTCGCCTGGGCGGGCTCGTGGGAGCCGGTCAGCTCGGCCAGTTCGTCGGCGTTCGGCTTGACGATGTCGGGGCGTGCGGCGACGCCACGGCGCAGCGCCTCACCGCTGGTGTCCAGGAGCACGGGGACCTTGGCCGCGCGTGCGGCGCGTACGAGCGTCGCGTACGCGCCGACCGGGACCCCCGGCGGCAGGCTTCCGCAGAGCGCCACCGCCGCGGCACCCCGGCGCAGCAGGTCCTCGTACGACTCCTGGAACGCGGCCCATTCGGCGGGTGAGACCGGCGCTCCCGGCTCGTTCAGCTGCGTCGTGTCGCCGGTCTTCGCGTCGACGATGGCGAGCGTGCGGCGGGTGGCGCCCTCGACGGGCACGAGCGCGTCCGTGACGCGGGGCTCGCGCGAGAGGTGCTCGTGCAGGACGCGGCCCGTGTCGCCGCCCGCGAAGCCGGTCACCGTCACGTCGTGGCCGAGGGCCGCGAGGACGCGGGCGACGTTCAGGCCCTTGCCGCCGGGCCGTTCGATGACCGCGGTGACGCGGTGCGAGGCGTGCGGGGTGAGGGCGGGGACCCGGTAGGTGATGTCCAGGGCGGCGTTCAGCGTGACTGTGAGGATCACTCGTCACTCACCTCTCCCCGATAGCCACGAGATGACTGCTTTCGGGGCTGATCATGTCAAAGACAAGGCGGTTGGCCCAGAGGTCCGGGCCAACCGAGTTGGGCCTAACCGGGCTTGACCACCCACTCGCCCTTGCGCATGACGCCCACCAGGTCGAACTCCGCGTCCAGGACCACCAGATCGGCGTCCTTGCCGGGCTCCAGCGAGCCGACCTCGTCGTACATCCCGAGGAGCTTGGCGGGGTTGGCGGAGATGGCCCGCACGACGTCGTCGACCCGCAGCCCGTCGACGGTCACCGAGCGCTTGAAGGCACGGTCCAGGGTGAGGGTCGAGCCCGCGATCGAGCCGCCATCGACGAGGCGCGCGACGCTGTCCTTCACCTCGACCTCCAGCGGGCCGAGCATGTACCGGCCGTCGCCGAAGCCCGCCGCGTCCATCGCGTCCGTGATGAGCGCGGTGCGGGCGGCGCCCGCGTGGTGGAAGGCAAGCTCGAACGCGGCGGGGTGCAGATGCGTGCCGTCGTTGATCAGCTCGACTGTGATCCGCTCGTCCTCCAGAAGCGCGGCGATCGGGCCCGGCTCGCGGTGCCCGAGACCCGGCATCGCGTTGTAGAGGTGCGTCGCGACGGTGGCGCCCGCGTCGATGGCCTGCACGGTCTGCTCGTACGTCGCGTCCGTGTGCCCGATGGCCGCGATTACGCCGTGCTCGGCGAGGAGCCGTACGGAGTCGATGCCGCCCGGCAGCTCGGTGGCGAGCGTGAGCATCTTCGCCCGGCCGCGCGCCGCGTCGATCAGTTTGCGGACCTCGGCGGGGTCCGGGTCGCGCAGCAGGCCCTCGCTGTGCGCGCCCTTGCGGCACGGCGAGATGAACGGCCCCTCGAAGTGGATGCCCGCGATGTCGCCCTGCTCGGCAAGCTCGCTGAGCATGCCCGCCCGCTGGGCGAGGAAGTCCATCTCGCCGGTGACGGTGGAGGCGACGACCGTGGTCGTGCCGTGCAGGCGGTGCGTGTGGACACCCTTGAGTACGTCCTCGACGGTGCCGGAGGTGAAGGAGGCACCGCCGCCGCCGTGGTTGTGGATGTCGACGAAGCCGGGGACCACCCAGTGGCCGCTGAGGTCGATGGTCTCGGCGTCCGCGGGAGCGCTCCCGACGATGCGCGTGCCGTCGACGATCACACGGCCGTTGGGAATGGTCCCGGTGGGCAGGACCACCTGAGCACCGGCGAGAACTTTGCTAGCGGCCATCAGGCGGTTACCTCCGTGGAGTCGGGGTCGGTGGTGTCGGGGCCGGTCGGCTCGGGTTCGCCGAGGAGATCCCAGGCGAGCAGGCCCGCGCCCAGGCACCCGGCGGTGTCCCCCAGGGCGGCGGGGACGACGAGGGGCTGGGTCTGGAACTGGACGATCCGCTCCGTCATGGCCGCCCGCAGGGGTGTGAACAAGGTTTCCCCCGCCTCGGCCAGACCGCCACCGATGATCAGCGTGTGCGGGTCCAGCAGAGTGAGGGCGGTGATGAGGCCGTCGGCGAGCGCGTCGACGGCGTTCTGCCAGACCTCAAGGGCCCGCGGGTCGCCCGACTCCACGGCCTTCGCACAGTCCGCGGCGTCCGCCTTCGGGTCGCCGCTGGCCGCAGCCCAGGCCTCGCTGACGGCGGACGCGGAGGCGAGCCGCTCCAGACAGCCGCGCTGGCCGCAGCCGCAGGGCGGTCCTCCGGGGCGCACGATGATGTGCCCGATCTCGCCCGCGGAGCCGTGGGCGCCGGGTTCGATGCCGCCGCCGATCCCGATGGCTCCGGCGATCCCCGTGCCCAGCGGCACGAACAGGAACCGGTCGGCGCCCTTGCCCGCGCCGATCCGGCCCTCCGCGAGGCCGCCCGTGCGGACGTCGTGGCCGAGGGCCACGGGCACGCCTTCCAGCCTGCGGCTGAGCAGCTCCCGCATGGGGACGTCGCGCCAGCCGAGGTTCGAGGCGTAGACGGCGATGCCGCGCTCGGTGTCGACGATCCCGGGGACCGCGACACCGGCCGCGGCGGCGGGCTCCCCGAACTCCTTGATCCCGTGGGCGCGGAGGTCGGCGGCGAAGTCGAGGATGGACTCGACCACGGCGTCGGGCCCGCGCTCCCGGCCGGTGGCCCGCCGCGCCTCGTACAGGAGCGCGCCGTCCGCCCCGACCAGGGCGGCCTTCATTCCGGTGCCGCCCACATCGAGGGCGATGACATGTCTCACGGGGGACAGTGTCGCGCCTACGCCGCGAGAGGTCTAGTCCACTTCGGGGGATTGACCCCGGGTAAAGGCCCCCTTTCGGGGTGGGGTGTCCCTTTGTGTCGCGCCGGGGGCGGGGCGCGACTTTGGGTTCGGCCGCGCTCCGCACCGGGGGCGGCCTTGTTCCTGGCGGCGTTTCCCACCGGGTACGGCCTCACAAGGCCGCCGCTTCGCGGCGGATCTTCCCCACCCGCCCACCCGTGACCCCGCGGGCAATCGGGTGGGTGGGGACGCCTGTTCGGGCGGGGGACGCTGCGGGGCAATCGGGTGGGTGGGGACGCCTGTTCGGGCGGGGGACGCTGCGGGGCAATCGGGTGGGTGGGCGGGAGACATCCGCCGCGAAGCGGCGGTTCAGGGCGGGCCCCCACCGGCGGCAGCGGCCGAGGCAGGGCCAGCCCCCACCGGCAGCGGCGGTTCAGGGCCAGCCCCCACCGGCAGCGGTGGCCGGCTCAGGGGCCAGCCCCCACCGGCAGCGGCGGTTCAGGGCCAGCCCCCACCGGCAGCGGTGAAACTCAGCCCAGGATGACGCTCCGCGTCAAGTTCCGGGGCCGGTCGGGGTCGAAGCCCCGGGCCTCAGCCAGTGCAACGGCCAGCCGCTGGGCCCGGATCAGGTCCGCCAGGGGGTCAGCCTCCTCCCGGGCGACCAGTTCTCCGCCCACCCGCGCGACGTCACCCGCAAGACCCTCCGGAAGCACGCCGAACATCCACGCCACCCGGCCAGGGCCCGTGATGGAGATCGGCCCGTGGCGGTACTCCATCGCCGGGTACGACTCCGTCCACGCACCTGCCGCCTCCCGCATCTTCAGCGCCGCCTCCAGAGCGAGCCCGTACGTCCAGCCACGCCCCAGGAACGTCCACTGCTCAGCGGCCAGAACCGCCGGAGGCAACGGCTCCGACACCGCGAGCTCCGCGTCCACCGCCGCGTCGGCCACCGACTTCACGCCGGGGATCTCACCGAGCCCCGCCCGCAGGAAGGCCAGGGCCGTCGTCGCGAAGCGGGTCTGGACGACCGACTCCTCGTCCGCCCAGTCCAGAACCGCCACCGAGTCGGCCGCGTCCATGATCGGAGTCTTCGGGTCGGCCGTCAGAGCCGTGGTCGGGACCACGCCCTTCAGCTCGCCCAGGAGTTCGAGGACCTCCGTCGTCGTGCCCGACCGGGTGATGGCCACCACCCGGTCGTACTTCCGCCCCGCGGGGAACTCCGACGACGCGAACGCGTCCGTCTCGCCCTGCCCGGCAGCCTCGCGCAGCGCCGCGTACGCGATGGCCATGAACCACGACGTGCCGCACCCGGTGACGGCAACCCGCTCGCCCGGCCGCGGCAGTCCGTCGAAGGTGAGAGCGGCCTCGGCCGCCCGGTGCCAGCAGGCGGGCTGAGTTGCTATCTCTGCTGCGGTACGCGACATGCGTCAAGGCTCCTTGCCGGTGGGACGTCATTGGTACGCCGTTGCACAAGCGATACTGGGGTGGTGTAGACCTCGTGTCCATACGCGAGGGAAAATCGCAGTTCACGTAGATCATCGAGGGTGGGAACAGCTGTGCAGCGGCGCGCGACAGGACTGACCGCGGCGATAGCCGCACTGGGCATGGCGGCGGTACTCGCCGGCTGCGGCGGTCCGGGCGACTCCGGCGACGTCACCCTCAAGCTGGTGGCCGCCGACTACGGCGACTCCAAGGACAACAGCTCCCAGAAGTACTGGGACAAGCTCGCCAAGAAGTTCGAGGCCGAGAACCCCGGCATCAAGGTCGACGTCGACGTCTACTCCTGGACCGACGTGGACCGCAAGGTCAAGGAAATGGTCAAGGCGGGCGACGCCCCCGACATGGCCCAGATCGGCGCGTACGCCGACTACGCCGCAGCGGACAAGCTGTACCGCACCGAAGACCTGGTCTCCATCTCCACCCAGGCCGACTTCATGGCCCCCCTCTCCGAGGCGGGCGAGGTCAAGCGCGTCCAGTACGGCATGCCCTTCGCCTCCTCCACGCGCCTGCTCTTCTACAACGAGAAGATCTTCAAGGACGCCGGTCTCACCCCGCCGCAGAGCTGGAGCGAGCTCGCTGCCGCCGCCAAGACGCTCAAGGCGCGCGGCGTGAAGATCCCCTACGCCCTGCCGCTCGGCAAGGAAGAGGCGCAGGCCGAGACGATGCAGTGGCTGCTCAGCGGTGGCGGCGGCTACACCGACAACGTCGGCACGTACGACATCGACTCCACGCAGAACGTGAAGACCTTCAACTGGCTGAAGGACGAGCTCGTCGGCAAGGGCCTGACGGGCGCCACGCCCCCCGCCAAGCTCGACCGCGCCGAGGCCTTCGCCGCCTTCACGCGCGGCGACGTGGGCATGCTCAACGGCCACCCCACGCTGATGCAGATGGCCGCGAAGAAGGGCGTGAAGTACGGCATGGTGCCGATGCCCGGCGTGAACGGCCACACGCAGGCCACCATGGGTGTCGCCGACTGGATGATGGCCTTCAAGCAGAAGGGCCACCGCGAGGAGATCGGCAAGTTCCTCGACTTCGCCTACAGCACGAAGAACGTCCTGGACTTCTCGCGCGAGTACGACCTGCTGCCCGTCACGAACTCCGCCGCCGAGGAGATGACGGGCAACAAGAACGACAAGGCGCTCGCCGAGTTCCTCGACGAACTGCCCACCTCGCAGCTGTACCCCGTGGGCAAGACGTCCTGGGCGCAGGTCTCCGTCGAGGTCAAGAAGTACATCGGCAAGGCCGTCGACGAGAACGGCAATCCGGCGTCGATCCTCAGCCAGATCCAGACCAAGGCGGCGACCGAGGAGAACTCGGAATAGCGTGACGGGCATGACGGACGCCACGGACGACGCGAGGGACGGCGACGCCTTCCCCGACACCGGCCTCTCCGAGCGCGACCGCGCGATCCTCGCCCTGGAGCGGCGCGACTGGGCGACAGGGCCCGGCGCCAAGGAGCGGGCCGTGCGCGAGCAGCTCGGCCTGGTGCCGGTCCGCTACTACCAGCTCCTGAACGCCCTGCTCGACGATCCCCGCGCCCTCTCGCACGATCCGGTCACCGTCAACCGGCTTCGGCGCGTCAGGGAGTCCCGGCGCGGGGAGCGTTGAGCGTAGGGTCGGGCCCATGGGTGACCCTGTGTACTCGCCGTACTCTCCCGAGCTGCCCGAGCCCGTGACTCCGGCCGGGCGCGAAGGCCTCGCCGCGCTCCTCGCCCGGCCCGGGAAAGCCGTGATCGCGCTCGACTTCGACGGCACGCTCGCCTCGATCGTGCCCGACCCCGAGCAGGCCCGCGCCCACCCAGGCGCCGTCCCCGCCCTCGCCGCGCTCGCGCCGAAGGTGCTTTCCGTCGCCGTCGTCACCGGGCGCCCCGCGGGCGTGGCGGTGCGCTACGGCGGCCTCGCGGGCGTCCCGGGCCTCGAACACCTCGTCGTGCTCGGGCACTACGGCGCCGAGCGCTGGGACGCCGTCTCCTCCGCCGTGCACGCGGCCGAGCCGCACCCCGGCGTGGCGGCCGTGCGCGCCGAACTGCCCGGCTTCCTGGACACGATCGGCGCCTGGCGCGGCACGTGGATAGAGGAGAAAGGCCGCGCGGTCGCGGTCCACACCCGCCGCGCGCAAGACCCGCAGGCCGCCTTCGAAGCCCTGCGCGAGCCCCTCGCCGAGCTGGCGTCCCGCCACGGCCTGATCGTCGAACCGGGCCGTATGGTCCTGGAGCTGCGGCCTCCGGGCATGGACAAGGGCGTGGCCCTCGCCGAGTACGTACGCGAAGTGGGCGCCGAGACCGTCCTGTACGCGGGTGACGACCTGGGCGACCTGCCCGCCTACGCGGCCGTGGAGAAGCTCCGCTCGGACCAGGTGCGGGGCCTGCTCGTGTGCAGCGGCAGCGCGGAGGTGGCGGAGCTTGCCGAGCGGGCGGACTTGGTGGTGGACGGCCCGGGGGGCGTGGTGGAGCTGCTCGGAAGCATTGCCGCACAGCTGGACTGACCGGAACGATTTGTCCCCAACCCCACCCCTTCCCGAAAACCCGCTCTGGCGCGGGGGCCTTGGTGGCCGTCATCACCGGCTTCGCCGAGTTCGTCCTCAAACGCCGGACGGGCTGAGTGGTTTCAGCCCCTCCGGCGTTTGAGGAGCGGGGTCTGGGGCGGAGCCCCAGTTTCGGGAAGGGGCGGGATTGGGGAAAGCCCCGCAGGGACCGCCCTACCCCAGCGCCCGCAGCTGGTCCAGGAACCACTGGGCCGGGGGTAGCGCCGTGGCCGCCGCAGCGAGCCGTTTCGTGCGTTCGGCGCGCTCGCCGACCGGCATCGTCAAAGCCGCGTGCAGCGCGGCGGAAGTGCCCGTCACGTCATACGGGTTGACGACGAGAGCCTCCTCGCCCAGCTCCTCGTACGCCCCCGCCTCTCGCGAGAGAACCAGCGCGCACCCGTCATCGGAAACGACCGGGACCTCCTTGGCCACCAGGTTCATCCCGTCCCGGATGGGGTTCACCAGCGCCACGTCCGCCAGGCGGTACGCGGCCAGCGACCGGGCGAAGTCGTCCTTCACGTGGAGGACGACCGGGGTCCAACCCTCCACCCCGTACTCGGAGTTGATCTCGTCGGCCAGCGCCTGCACGGACGCCGTGTAGTCGCGGTACACCGCGAGGTCCTGCCTCGACGGGTAGGCGAAGGCCACGTGCACGACCCGCTCCCGCCACTCGGGCCGCGAGGCCAGCAGCTCCCGGTACGCCAGCAGCCCCCGCACGATGTTCTTCGACAGCTCCGTCCGGTCGACACGGACGATCACCTTCCGGCCGACACCCACCTGCTCCCGCAGCGCGACAAGCCGCTCCTCCACATCCGCCCGCCGCGACCGCTCCCGCAGGAAGTCCCCGTCAGCCCCGAGCCCGTGCACCCCGATCCGCGTACCGGTCGTACCGCCGAGGACGGCGACGCAGCACTCCGTGAACGCGTCCGCCCACCGGCCCGTCAGGAACGCCGCCCGGTCGGCCCCCAGGATGCCGCGCAGCAACTGCTCCGCGACGTCGTCCGGCAGCATCCGGAAGTAGTCCACCGGCGCCCACGGCGTGTGCGAGAAGTGGCCGATGCGCAGGTCGGGGCGCAGCTCACGCAGCATTCCCGGCACCAGGGCCAGGTGGTAGTCCTGGACGATGACCGCCGCGCCCGCCGCGGCGTTCTCGGCGAGTGCCTGGGCGAAGGCCCGGTTGTATGTCTCGTACGACGCCCACTGCGCCCGGAACTCCGGGCCGAAGGCCGGTTCGAGCGGGGTCTGGTAGAGCATGTGGTGGACGAACCACAGCACCGAGTTCGCGATCCCGTTGTACGCGTCGGCGTGCACCCCCTCGTGCGAGCCCGCGTCGATGTCGAGCATCCGTACGCCGGGCTCGCCGACCCCGCGCCGCACGGCCTCCCGGTCGCCGTCGCCAAGGGCCGCGCAGACCCACAGGGCGTCCGCCTCGTCGCCGATCGCGCTCAGGCCCGAGACGAGTCCGCCTCCGCCCCGCTTGGCCGTCAGTTCCCCGTTCTCCTCCAGGGTGTACGTGACGGGGCCGCGGTTGGACGCGACGAGGACCTGGGCGGCGGCGTGCTCGGAGACCATGTGCCGAACCTAGCCCTTCCGGGAAGGCCTCAAACGTGGGGGCGGGACCCGCAAGGGCCCGGCCGTATACGTTCGGGAACGACGCCTTCAGAGAACTACGCCTTCAGGGAGCGGCTCCTTCAGGGAGCGATGCCTAGTCGCGCCTGTAGCCGCTTCTGCTCCTCGCCGCCGCGACCGCCAGTGCGCCCAGTGCGCACAGCGCGATCGCGAGACCCGCGTACAGCATCGTGTCCGATTCGCCGCCCCTGCCCTTGTCGGCCGCCGCCGCCGCGGGCGCGGCCGGAGCGAAGAGTGCTCCTGCCACGAGGACGGCCGTGGCCATGGCCACGGCACCGACGCGTCGTACTTTTCCCATCACCTGTCTGAGCCACATAAGTGGGGAATGTAGACAAAATGCCCGGCTTGTGGCGGTTACGCCACGCGGCGTGCCGTGTACTCCGCGATGCCGCACATCGGCGGGCGCTCCTCCGTGTCCACCAAATGGGTCCGCGGCTCGAACCCGTGCTCGCCCCGTTCGAACTGAGTGAGCTCGGGCCGTACGAGATGGCCGCGCGCGAGCCGCAGCTGAGCCGTCCGGTAGATCGCCGCGGCCATCCGGCCGAGCGCCTGCCCGTCCTGGTGCCGGTGCTTGCGCACGCCGACGTCGACCTGCGCGAGCGCGTCAAGGCCCACGGTGTGCAGCGCGTCGACGAGCAGGCCCAGCTCCACTCCGTAACCGACGGGGAACGGCAGCCGCTCCAGGAGGGACCTGCGCGCCGCGTACTCGCCGCCCAACGGCTGGACGAATCCCGCCAGTTGGGGCCAGTGCATGTTCAGCAGCGGGCGCGCCATCAGCTCGGTGACTCGGCCACCCTGACCTGCGGTAGCGGCCAAGGGGCGGTCGTACATCGCCTTCACGAAGTCCACGTCGGGCTCGGTCAGGAGCGGGCCCACGATCCCGGTGACGAAGTCCGCCGAGAACTCCTTCAGGTCCGCGTCGACGAACGCGACGATGTCACCGCCGGTCACCAGGAGCGAGCGCCACAGGACCTCGCCCTTGCCGGGTACGGCCGGAACGCGCGGCAGGATCTCGTCCCGGTGCACGACCCGTGCGCCCGCCTCCCGCGCGACCTCGGCCGTACGGTCCTTCGAGCCGGAGTCGATCACCACGAGCTCGTCGACGAGCGAGACCTTCTCGACCAGCTCACGGCGGATCTCGGCGACGATCTCGCCGACCGTCCCCTCCTCGTCGAGCGCGGGCAGGACGACACTCACCGAGGCCCCCGACGCCCGCTTGGCGGCGACGAGTGCGCTGAGCGGACGGTCGGCAACGGACCAGGAACGCCTGGTCAGCCAGCGCTCGGCCTCTTCCAGCACGGGTGGCTCCTCCTGTGTGTGGCCTACATGTGATCCATCTCGCGGTTCGGACGACTATCTCAAGGGTCCAGGCCGTCGGTTACAGTCTTGAACAACGCGGATGACCATCGCATGTCGGGGGTCATCGCGTAACAAATGCCCCGGGCCCATGAAGCCCCGGCGCCATACCGCTCATCCAGAGGGGCAGAGGGATACGGCCCGTTGAAGCCCCGGCAACCATCCCGCCGACCGCGCTCGCGAGGTCTCGGTGGGGAAGGTGCCAATTCCGTCTCGCGGCGAGATGCGCCGCGAGGAAGATGAGGAGAAAGGGCCTCGCCTCCATGGCTGCGCAGACCGTCGCAACGAACGACACCACCACCCCCTCCACCACCACCACGGGTTCCGTGGACCTCGGCCCCGCGTCCGGCCTTTCCTGCCGCGAGTGCGGCGAGCTCTACGCGCTGGGCCCGATCTTCGCCTGCCAGGCCTGTTTCGGCCCGCTCGAAGTCGCGTACGACCTGCCGACCGGTGACCCCGAGGCGCTCCGGAAGCAGATCGAGTCCGGCCCCGACAACATCTGGCGCTACGCCCCCCTGCTGCCCGTCCCGGCGGATGTGGCCGAGAAGCCGAACATCAACCCCGGCTGGACCAAGCTCGTCAAGGCCGACAACCTCGCCCGTGAACTCGGCGTCGAGCAGGGCAAGTTGTTCGTCAAGGACGACTCCGGCAACCCCACGCACTCCTTCAAGGACCGCGTCGTCGCGCAGGCCATCGAGGCGGCGCGCGCCTTCGGCTTCACCACCCTGTCCTGCTCCTCCACCGGCAACCTCGCCGGAGCCGTCGGCGCCGCCGCGGCCCGCGCCGGCTTCCGCTCCTGCGTGTTCATCCCGCACGACCTGGAGCAGGGCAAGGTCGTCATGGCCGCGGTCTACGGCGGCGAGCTCGTCGGCATCGAGGGCAACTACGACGACGTGAACCGCTTCTGCTCCGAGCTCATCGGCGACCCGCTGGGCGAGGGCTGGGGCTTTGTGAACGTGAACCTGCGGCCGTACTACGGCGAGGGCTCCAAGACGCTCGCGTACGAGATCTGCGAGCAGCTGGGGTGGGTCCTTCCCGACCAGCTGGTCATCCCGATCGCGTCGGGCTCGCAGCTCACGAAGATCGACAAGGGCCTGAAGGAGCTCATCAAGCTGGGTCTCGTCGAGGACAAGCCCTACAAGATCTTCGGCGCCCAGGCCGAGGGCTGCTCGCCGGTGTCCACCGCCTTCAAGGCCGGGCACGACGTCGTACGCCCGCAGAAGCCGGACACCATCGCCAAGTCGCTCGCCATCGGCAACCCCGCCGACGGGCCGTACGTCCTGGACATCGCGCGTCGCACGGGCGGTGCGGTGGAGGACGTGAACGACGAGCAGGTCGTCGAGGCGATCAAGCTTCTGGCGCGGACCGAGGGCATCTTCGCGGAGACCGCGGGGGGCGTGACGGTCGGCGTCACCAAGAAGCTGATCGAGGCGGGCCTCATCGACCCCACCTTGACCACGGTGGTGCTCAACACCGGCGACGGCCTCAAGACCCTCGACGCTGTTGCCGAGACCTCTCAGGCGACAGCCACGATCCGTCCCAGCCTTGACGCGTTCCGCGCCGCGGGTCTCGCCGGTTAGCCGCCGCAGGGCCTGATCGCCGTCGCCGACGGGCGGTCGTGGTCCGTCCTCGCGCAGTTCCCCGCGCCCCTTGCAGGGGCGCTTCCTCCCCGCATCAAGAGGTGAACCCCATGAGCGTCAACGTCCGCATCCCCACCATCCTTCGCACCTACACCGGCGGTAAGGCCGAGGTCGCCGCCGAGGGGGCGACCCTCTCCGAGGTCATCGCCGACCTCGAGGCCAAGCACGCCGGCATCGCGGCCCGTGTCCTGGACGACCAGGGCAAGCTGCGGCGCTTCGTGAACGTGTACGTGAACGACGACGACGTCCGCTTCGAGCAGGGTCTTGAGACCGCGACGCCGGACGGCGCCGGCGTCTCGATCATTCCTGCCGTCGCCGGCGGCTGATCCTTTTCACAAACACCCTGCGTAATTCTGATTGCCCCCTCCGCGAGAGAAACGGAGGGGGCAATTCCATGTGGTTGAGCGCGGTACAGTTGGGAAGCGAGCTTCCCCGTTTGTGCCGAGCGCATATACGAAGTCGCCCCGAGGGCGACAAGAAGTAGCCAAAGTGCACTGCCCATTTGCCCCTCCCGTGGCATTTGTCTGGCCCGACTTGCCCTGAACTCCGGCGAATTCTCCGCATATAACCGATCAGGCGTGCCCAGAATTCTCGTCCGATTGACCTGTTGCAGAGGGCAGTTGGACAGATACATTCAGCCGCGGTCGACGCGTTCCGGCGCACGCCTCCACAACCCATTGGGGGGGTGAGGTCTGACCCGGGTCCGCGAAGTGCGGGCCCGTGCAAGGGCCAGTAATAGGGGAGTTAGGCATGGCTCAGGGCACCGTCAAGTGGTTCAACGCGGAGAAGGGGTACGGCTTCATCGCGGTCGACGGTGGTGCGGATGTTTTCGTCCACTACAGCGCGATTCAGATGGACGGCTACCGCACCCTTGAAGAAGGTCAGCGAGTGGAGTTCGAGATCTCGCAGGGCCAGAAGGGTCCGCAGGCGGACATGGTCAAGCTCGCCGTCTGATCTCGGCGCGATCGGCCAGCGACTTAGCGAGTGACGAGGGGCCCGTATCCCGACAGGGGTACGGGCCCCTCGTACGTCCTCGGCTCCGGCCCGCCGTGCACCTCCTGGACGCGCGCCCCCTCGTACGCCGGAGATCCGCGAGAGGCGCTTGCACTCGCAGGGGTCGAGTGCTAATCATTGGGCTTAGCACTCTCCGAGTGAGAGTGACAGAACTTGGATCGGGTCGGTGAGGCCCGCAGGCCGGGTGGGGCAAGGAACCACAAGGTTTGCAGGCCGTCCGTCGCGGGCGCTGGCGCGATCCGGAGCAAGCCTCCCCCAAGCTCTTGATGAGCAGGGGGGACCCCCTTCTGTCCGGGAGGACCACTTCACATGGCCAAGATCATCGCGTTCGACGAGGAGGCACGGCGCGGCCTCGAGCGCGGCATGAACCAGCTCGCCGACGCCGTCAAGGTGACCCTGGGCCCCAAGGGTCGCAACGTCGTCCTCGAGAAGAAGTGGGGCGCCCCCACGATCACCAACGATGGTGTTTCCATCGCCAAGGAGATCGAGCTCGAGGACCCGTACGAGAAGATCGGCGCCGAGCTGGTCAAGGAGGTCGCGAAGAAGACGGACGACGTCGCCGGTGACGGCACGACGACCGCGACCGTCCTGGCGCAGGCGCTGGTCCGCGAGGGCCTTCGCAACGTAGCCGCCGGTGCCAACCCGATGGCCCTCAAGCGTGGCATCGAGAAGGCCGTCGAGGCCGTCTCGGGCGCCCTGCTCGAGCAGGCCAAGGACGTGGAGACCAAGGAGCAGATCGCTTCGACGGCCTCCATCTCCGCCGCCGACACCCAGATCGGCGAGCTCATCGCCGAGGCGATGGACAAGGTCGGCAAGGAAGGCGTCATCACCGTCGAGGAGTCGCAGACCTTCGGTCTCGAGCTTGAGCTCACCGAGGGCATGCGCTTCGACAAGGGCTACATCTCGGCGTACTTCGCCACCGACATGGAGCGTATGGAGGCGTCGCTCGACGACCCGTACATCCTGATCGTCAACTCGAAGATCTCGAACGTGAAGGACCTCCTTCCGCTCCTCGAGAAGGTCATGCAGTCCGGCAAGCCGCTGCTGATCATCGCCGAGGACGTCGAGGGCGAGGCCCTGTCGACCCTGGTCGTCAACAAGATCCGTGGCACCTTCAAGTCCGTCGCCGTCAAGGCCCCGGGCTTCGGTGACCGCCGCAAGGCCATGCTCGGCGACATCGCCATCCTCACCGGTGGCACCGTCATCTCCGAGGAGGTCGGCCTCAAGCTGGAGAACGCCGGTCTCGACCTGCTCGGCCGTGCCCGCAAGGTCGTCATCACCAAGGACGAGACGACCATCGTCGACGGCTCCGGTGAGAGCGACCAGGTCCAGGGTCGCGTCAACCAGATCCGCGCCGAGATCGAGAACTCGGACAGCGACTACGACCGCGAGAAGCTGCAGGAGCGCCTGGCGAAGCTCGCCGGCGGTGTTGCGGTCATCAAGGCCGGTGCCGCGACCGAGGTCGAGCTCAAGGAGCGCAAGCACCGCATCGAGGACGCCGTTCGCAACGCGAAGGCCGCCGTCGAGGAGGGCATCGTCGCCGGTGGTGGCGTGGCCCTCATCCAGGCCGCCGCTGTCTTCGAGAAGCTTGAGCTCGAGGGCGACGAGGCCACCGGTGCCGCCGCTGTGAAGCTGGCCCTCGAGGCCCCGCTGAAGCAGATCGCGGTCAACGCCGGCCTTGAGGGCGGCGTCATCGTCGAGAAGGTGCGCAACCTTCCCATCGGCCACGGCCTGAACGCCGCGACCGGTGAGTACGTCGACATGATCGCCGAGGGCATCCTCGACCCGGCGAAGGTCACGCGCTCTGCCCTGCAGAACGCCGCGTCCATCGCCGCGCTGTTCCTCACCACCGAGGCCGTCATCGCCGACAAGCCGGAGAAGGCGGGCGCTGCCCCGGCCGGCGGCGGCATGCCGGGCGGTGACATGGACTTCTGATCGACCTCTGGTTGATCGACGTCCCGTACGTACCGAGGGCGGCACTCCTTCTCACGAAGGGGTGCCGCCCTCGGCGTTTTCCCGCGTGACCTATGCCAGCAGGGTCCTGACCGCGACGGCGAGCAGCGCCAGATCCAGGACGATCGCCACGATCAGCGAGAGCGCGGTGAGAACGGCGGTACGGGACGCAGAGGACTGGGAGGACGGGGACACGAAAGCTCCTCGGTGAGTGTGCCCGGCAGGGACGAGAGGACTGTCCCGAACTCCGTGTTCACCGGGGTGCGCCTGGACGAAAATGAACGGCAGCGAACGGAGACAGGGGGCGCGGGTGGCGGACGGTGCGGGCGGCGGAGCCGCCGAGAGCGCGCTGGCCCGGTTACGCAAAGAGCTGCGGCACCGGCGCGACTGCGCGGGGCGGACCGTGGACCAGCTCATCGCGCGCGCGGCGGCGAACGGCGTCCGCCTGGGCCGCACCACGGTCAGCCAGGCCTTCAACGACGGCCACCAGGCGCCCACGTGGCGAACCGTCCACGCCCTGGCCCGCGCCATGGGAGCCGAGAGCGCCGGTCTCGCCCGCCTGAGGGAGCTGTGGGAGCAGGCCTCGCCCCGAGAACGAGAAGGCGCCTCGCTCCCGCAGCCGAGGGCCGACGTCTCCCCGGCGCCGCCGCGGGAACCGGCCACCGCCGACGTCGACCCGGCCCTCCTGGAGGTGCACGAAGCCGTCCTGCCCGGCCCGGCCCCCGGCGGACTGCCGTTCCTGACCCCGTACCTGAGCCGCCGCCACGACGACGAGCTGCGCCGGTGCCTGGAGCCCGCGTTCGCCGGGGAGCGCTCCGTCCTGGCCCTCGCGACCGGCGGGTCCTCCACCGGGAAGACCAGATCCCTGTACGAGGCGCTGCGCACCCTCGCGCCCGGCCGGCCCCTGCTGCGCCCCCGGAACCACGTCGGCCTCCTGGAGCTGCTGCGCGCACGGGAGTTGGGCCCGGGCCCGGTCCTCTGGCTCGACGAGGCGCAGCGCTTCTTCCACGGCGGACCCGGCGCCGAGGAGGCTGCGGACCTGCTGCGGCTGCTGCTGCTCGCACGGCCGGGCGTCGTGGCCGTCGGGACCATGTGGACCGAGCCCTACCAGGAGCTCCTGGCCAGGCCCGGCACGGTGGCCGACCCGCACAGCCGCGTGCGGGCGCTGCTCGAATCGCCCGCCACACGCAGAGTGGCGGTGCCCGACCGGCTTTCGGGCCCGGACCGCGTGCGCTGGCGGGAGCTCGCCGACTCCAGCGGGGACCAGCGGATGGCCGACTCGCTGAACGCGGGCGCGCGCGACGGCCTGGTCGTGCAGCACCTCAGCGGCGGTCCCGAGCTGCGGGAGGCCTACCGCGCGGGGCCCGGCGCCCACTTCAGCCACGTGGAACACGCGCTCATCAGCACGGCCCTCGCGGCACGCGGCCTGCGCCACTACGCCCCGGTGCCCGGCGCGCTCCTCGCCCAGGCCGCCGACGCCGCGCTCGACGCCCGGCACCGGCCCGCCGACCCCCACTGGGCGGACGTCGCGCTGCGCTCCCTCACCTCCGGAGCGCGTCCGGACGGCCGCCGTACGGACATCCGCTCCACGCTGACCGCGCTGGTCGCCGTGCGGGCGACCGCGGGCGGCGAGGCGGCGTACGAACCGGCCGACTACCTGGAGCAGGCGCTGCGGGCCGAGGGGGCGCTCCCGGAGCCGACTCCCGCGCTGTGGCGGGCACTTGAGGAGCACACGACGGACGCGCACCTGCTGTTCGCGGCGGCGCACGAGGCCCACTGGCGCAACTTCAGGAAGCAGGAGGTGCGGCTGCTGCGCAGGGCGATCGCCGCGGGCCACCCGCACGTGCTGCAGAGCCTGATGTTCGCGCTGCCCCGGGAGACCTGGCGGGGCGAGGACGTGATGGGCTGGATCGCCGACCACGCGGGGCTCGTGAGCCGTGACAGCACCCGCCTCTTCCTGTGGAGCCTGCACGGCTCATGGCCGGAGGCCGAGGCCCGCATCGTGCGGAGGGCCGTGGAGCGCGTGGACATCACCGACCCGCGGGACGTCACCGCCCTCCTGTCCGATCTGGAGCAGATCGGGCACGAGGGGGTGCTCCTCGCCCGTGACCCGGTGGCGCGCATGCGGCTGCCCGAACCGCCCCTTGCCGCACGGCTGTTGTACCGCCTGCGGTTCCGGGGGCACACGGACGCGGCCGTCCGCCTCGCCGACCGGCTCCTTCCCGGCGCCGACCTCACGTGCGCGGGGCTCGCCGCCGAACTCCTCGGGGCGCTGCGCGCCGCCGGGGACCGGGGCGCCGACCTCGCCGCCGTGGCGCACGAGGCGGCTCGGCGCGTCGACGTGAGCGACCAGGACAGCGCCCTGGTCGTGCTGGAACGGCTGGACGAGGCGGGCGAGCCCGCAGCGGCGCGTCTCCTCGCCGGACGCATCGTCGCCGCCGCCGATGTGAGCGACGCGGAGTCCGTCGGGTGCGTCCTTGAGGAGCTGCGCGCGTACGAAGGGATGACGGAGCCCGCACGCCATCTGGCCGAACGGGCCGTGGGGAACGTGGACTTGAGTGTCCTGGAGGACGTCGCGTTCATGCTGGACGGGCTGCGTGCCACCGGCGCGGCGGGCGCCCTGGCGGAGCCCTTCGTCGCTGAGGCGGTGCGGGACGGAGAGGCCGGACAACTGCCCGGCGTGGTCCTCCTCCTGTGGTCGCTGAAGGAGCTGGGCGAGACGGAGGCCGCCGCGCGCCTCGCCGACCGGGCCCTGGAAGAGGGCACCGAGCTCACCGATCCCGAGCACGCCGTGTACTTCCTCGGCGAGCTGGCCGCGCTCGGCAGGGGCGGGGCGGTCCCGGAGATCGCCGAGCGGGCCGTTGCGGAGGTCGACGCCGGCGACACGGGCGTGGGCTTCCTGCTGCGCGAGCTGCGGGACATGGGGCGGCACGACCTTGTGGAGCGCCTCGCCCGTCGCTGTGTCGAGCGGGGCGGCGATCTGAGGCTGGTGCGGCGGCTGCGGGAGGTCGGTCAGGACGCGTGGGCCGAGCGCGTCATCGACGGCCTCATCGCGCGCGACAGCTCCCGGGGCCCGTACGAACTGGCCCTGTTGCTCGGCGATTTGGTCAAGGCGGAGGAGCGTACCGCCGCGGCGCGTCTGGCCCGCGACACCGTCCCCGAGGTCGCGGTCAGCAGCGCCGAGGGCACGAACGCCCTGCTCCAGGCGTTGCGCGCGGCGGGCCTGCCGGAGGCGGCCACGCTTCTGGAGGCGCGCGCGGCACGGCACCCCGCCGCCCCCGCCTGGTCGCCCAGGCTGCCGTACGGCCTGGAGACCGACGGCAGCCCCGCCGAACCGTGGGCGTGGGGCGAGCTGCCCGAGATCGACGAGGCGTGGTGCCGCAGGGCGCGGGCCGTGTCACGGCGGACCCGCTGGCTGTAGGGCTACGGCAGCCGCTCCAGGAGCCAGGTGCAGAGTTCTTCCGTGATCAGGGTGTGGCCCTCGTTGTGGGTGGCGCAGAGGTAATCGTCCAGTTCGCTGTCCTCGGACTGCTCCGGGAACGGCTCGTACAGCTTCTCGTGGGTGTCGATGTCGCGCAGGGCCACCGCGCTGACGGAGGGGACGAAGCAGTGCTCGCGGATCTCGGCCTCCGAGCCGAGGCCGATGATCGCGGGGATCTTGTTCAGCTCGTCGGCGAGGATGCCGAAGCCCTCCAGGGTGCCGCCGGGCGCGCCGTCGATCTCGGGCATGCCCGAGGTGTGGATCTGCGGCTTGCGCAGGGTCACGACCCGCAGCTGCGCGACGAGCTTCTCCTCGCCCGCGGGCTGCGTGTAGAGGTGGGTGCCCGTGATGGCCAGGCCCTTGCCGCGGAACGCCCGCTCGCCCGGGTCGATGCCGTTGGCCACGCCCGTGCGCACGCCGTTCGCCACGCCGATCTTCCGCGGGCGCCTCGGCCAGCCGCCGACCCGCTCCAGCTCGGCGATGAACTCGATGCGCTCCTTGTCGGTCTCGGGGGTGTCGTCCCACTCGGAGATGTGCTGCCACAGGAGCTGGCGCGCGGCCGGGCTGTTCATCTGGTTCGAGAAGGCCGCGTTGAGCCGCCGGATGTAGTGCGCGAACGACTGCAGCGCGATCGGGATCCAGGCGCCGCGGTGCGGGCTGTCGTAGGAGAGGTACAGGGCGGTCTCGTGGTCGATGCTCTCGCTCTCCATCTTGGCGAGCGCGTACCGTGTGACCAGTCCGCCCATGCTGAACCCGCCGACGGTCAGCGGATGTGCGCCGGCGCGCCGCGCGATCGCCTCCAGGATCGCCGAGCGTGCGGTCACGGCGTTGTCCAGGATCGAGGCGCTGCGCTCGTCGAAGCCGAGGATGACGACGTCCCTGCCGCGCGTCCGCAGCTCGCTGATGAGCGCGTACTCGCCCCGCTCCAGGCCCTCGTAGAGGAAGTCCAGGTCGCTCGGTCCCGTACTGAAGCCGTCGGCGAGGATCACCGGCTTGGTGAGCCCCTGCCCGGGGTCGGCGAGGTACACCCAGGCCCTGCCGCCCGGCAGCGTCCACTCCTGGTCCGGCTCGGGGGCGGTGTCGGAGACCTCCGTCGGGCCCGGCGCGAGGGTGATGTGGGCGGCGGACCGCCAGGCCTCGATGATTTGCTCTTCGTTGGGCGCGTTGGGGTCGGTGGGCTCGTTGGGCTCGGTCATGAAGGGTCCCCTCCGGTTGTGCGGCTTCGATGACGTACGTGTGCCGATGACGTTCGGTGTCATCTTCGATACGTCACGTAGGCGCCGGAAGGTGCTCTCGGGTTTCCACGCGGGGAGCGGGGCCCTTTCGGACAAAGGGGGAATGGCCGCATTTGCACTGCGCGGGCCGGAACGGATTCAGGATCCCGTGGTCGCCGGTCGGGCGTCGGCCGTGTCAGCGGCACAACTCGGTCAGCGGGGCCTGTCGGAGCCGGGGAAGTATGTCGCGAAGGCGACCGGGGAGGGGGGCCGGTTCAGTCTCCGCGCGGTGGGGTCAGCGTTCGTAGTGGTACCGGCAGGAGGCGATACGGATCTCGTCCTCGACGATCTTGTAGATGAGGCGGTGCTCATCGGTGATGCGGCGGGACCAGTATCCCTGGAAGCCGTGCTTCAGAGGCTCGGGTTTGCCGATGCCCTCGTTGCCGTTGCGTGCGATGTCCTGGAGGAGTGTATTGATCCGCTTGAGGACCCTGCGGTCCTGCGTCTGCCACCAGACGTAGTCCTGCCAGGGGGACTCGTCCCAGACGAACTTCATTCGGCGAGCTCCCTGACTGTGCCGCCACCGCTCTCCAGGCGGTCGATGGAGGCCAGCAGGCGACGGGCATTCTCGGGGTTCCGCAGCAGGTAAGCCGTCTCCTTCAGGGACTCGTACTCCTCAAGCGCCACGATGACGACCGGCTCCCGGCCTGCGCGGGTCACTATGACTTCCTCGCGGTCGTCCGTGACGGCGTTGAGCGTCTCGGCGTACTTCGCTCGCGACTCTGTGTAGGTCATGGTGCGCATCGTGGTCCTCCTCGGGCATGTACGACTTCCTGTACGTACAGGAAACTGTACGGGCTGGGTCTCGGACGGGCAAACGGCGACGGAAGCGGTCATGCCTGGCGGCCCGCCTGTAGACCGGTGGCTGCGGCGCGGGCTGCCGCCGCGTGGGTGCGGACCGCTGCGGGCGGCAGGGGTGCCGCCGCGCGAGGTGGCCCGGGTTCGCCCCGGCAGGGGCCGCAGACGCCGCCTGGCAGGGCTTCGGGTCGGCCGGGCGATCCGCATCTCCCGCACTCAAGGACGCGGAGTACGGGGCGGAGGGCTGGTTCTGGGGGGAGCTTCGTCGTGAGGCGGCTGCGGACGAGGGCCACTGGGCTGTGGACGGGGCTCGGCAGCCCGGCGGTCAGGGCGCGGAGTACGTCCGGCTCCGTGGCGCCGCGCGTGAACCACTCGGTGAGCTGGGGCTCCAGGGCGACGCAGTCCGCGTACGAGAGGGAGAGGGCGGGGGCCGTGCGGCCGAGGGCCGCGAGGAGGATGAACGCGCGGCTGCGGGTGGGGCGTTGGGGCCGTCTGTCCGGCTCTGGCTCCGGCACGTCGCCGCGCGTGAAGGCCGCCCACCAGGTGTTGTCCCGCGCGGTGCGGGAGAACCACGTTCGAGTGATCCAGCGGGCGCTGCCGCTTCCGAGCACGTGTTCTCTGCCGCGCCTCAAGTGCCCTGCTGCCTGAAGCCTGTTGAGGGCGGTCCGGAGGGCGCACTGCCCGTACGGGAGGTGCTTGGCCAGGGTCTTTACGGAGATGTCCGCGCCGTCCGGGAGCCGGTCGAGGCAGGCTGCGATGGCTGCCTCGCGGGGCGGGAGGTGGGTGAAGTCGTTGTTCGTGCGGGGCCGTTGTTCGGGCGCCGAACGTTTCCCGTAGCCGGGATTGGCCATCGGGTGCGGGGTCGCGTGCGCGGGGCGGAAGGCGGCACTAAGCTTGGCGTCAGCCATGGATCGAACTCGACTTTCGATCGTGATGGTTAAACCCCCGCAGGTGTTGTCGCACCGGGCGGGGGTTGTTTTTGTTCGTTAATCGGGCACGCTAGAGCGTTGTCACGCTGCGTGGCAAGTCGAAGCCAGAAAGTGATCGGCTGTGCCAACTCCTAGGGAGGGAGGGCGGGTTGAGACCCGCCTCCCGTTCCTTGAAAAGAGGGCTCGGGGCTGGTGGCTTGAGCCTCGGGGTTAGTTGTCCTTGAGGTCCGCGACGAACGCGGACCAGCTGGCGGCCCGGAACACGAGCTTCGGGCCGGTGGGGTTCTTGGAGTCGCGGACGGGGACGAGGTTCGGGTGCCCGTCGGCTACTTCGAGGCAGTCGCCGCCTTGGCCGCCGCTGTACGTGGACTTGCGCCAGGTGGCGACCTCCACGCAGTCGCTGCCGCTTCCTCCGCTGTAACTGGACTTGTGCCAGGTGGCCGCGCTCAGGTCGTACTCGTACTCACGGGTGCTGTTCTCCATGCTCGTAATCCTGCGCCACTGACTCCAGCAGAGCCAGGGACTTCTTAGGAGAGAGTGCTGTGGCCTGGAGGAGGTTGAGCATCAGAGTGTGACGGGCGACGGTGACTGGGTCGTCGAGCAGTCGCCCCATGTCCGGCCCTTCGACGAAGCAGAGCGGAGGTGCGTCGGCGAACTCCATGAGCTTCAGCGTTCCGGCCATGGACGCGTGTGCCCCGGCGCCAAACGGCAGCACCTGAACAATGACCCGGTGCTGACGCGCGAGGCCCCCTACGTGGCGCAGGGCTTCTGCCATCACCGTGCCGCTGCCGACCACTCGCCTGAGGGCTGCCTCGTCAACAATCGTCCACAACAAGGGCGTTGTTGGGTTGTCCAGGAGGTGGGCGCGTTCGAGTCGCACCTCCACCTGCGTGCTGATCGTGTCGTCCGTAGCCGTCGGGTGGTAGGCGCGGAAGATCTCTGTCGCGTACGCCCTCGTCTGGAGCAGTCCCGGGATCAGCAAGGCCGCGTACTGCTTGATGGCTGTAGCGGCGGCCTCCGCTTCCGCCGCCTCAGCAAAGTGATCCGGATACTTCGACTTGGCCACAGCCCTGCAATTGCGGGCGAAGAAGCCCCCCGTATCCAGAACCTCGTCGAAGTGCTGCGCGTACTCCAAGTGCATCCGCCGCGTACCGGCCTCCAGCTGGCCGATGAACGAGCCGCTCACGAACAACGGCGCCCCCAGCGCCTCCTGGCTGATCCCCTTCCGCTCCCGTGCGTGACGGAGTTCGCAGCCGAGGAGGGCACGGGGGTTCGACGACGGGTCGAGGTCCTTGCGGCGGGTCATGTGCAACTCCTCATCCAACAAGCCGGTTTGTTGGGACGCCGTTGCTTCTCAGGCTACGCAGCACCGGACACGCTTAGTGAGGAAACAGCAACACCCAGTGTGAGAGGCAGAGACCATGGCGCTGACGGCGGAGGAACGGGTGCGGGCGGTGGAGGAGGCCGTGCGGCAGTTGAGAGCGGGGCTCGAAGGGGCCGGGGTCACGCTGCCGTCCCTGCGGATGGATCCGCTGACGGCGGCGGCCGAAGGGGCGCTCCCCCTCGTGGAGTTGGGGCGCTGCAACCTCGACACCGCGCTGCGGCTCGCCGCCGTACTGGAGGGCGCGCGGTGAACGACGACGATCCGGGCGTGCCGGAGGCAGGGACGTACGCCGTCGACTTCAGGGACGGCAGCGTCGGGCAGGTCATGGGGTGCGAGGGCGGTCTCGTACAGCTCAGGCCGCTCGGCGGAGGCCGGGAGTGGGACTGTCCGCCGGAGAAGGTCGGGCAGGCGCTGCCGGGCGAGGTGCTGCGGGAGCGAGTGCGGCTGGTCAATCGGGAAGGGCGGTTGCCTTGAGCGGATCGCGAAGGCAGGCGGCAGCCGTTCTTTGTACACTCGGAAGGGCAGATGCGGGCCCTCCATGTACAGAATGGGAGATCGGGATGTCGCTGACACACATCGAGATCGACGACGAGGCAGTGGAGACGGCCAAGCGTCTTGGCGGCCACAAGACGAAGACCGCTGCGGTGGCGCACGCGCTGGAGGAGTACAACAAGCGGTTGGAGCGGGCGGCAGCCCTGGACAAGTACTTCGAGCTCGCCCAGGACTGGGACCTTGAGGCTGCTGAGGCGGCGCATCGCGCTGAGAAGGAGGCATTCCGTAGGTGAACGGCTACCTGCTGGACTCTTCGGCACTGTGGCGATTGCTGCGCGACAAGAACCTGTACGCGGCGTGGCACCCGGCGCTCATGGATGGCCTGGTGCGTTCCTGCTATCCGCAACGTACGGAATTCAGGTGCTCGGCGCGGAACCTCAGGGAGTACGAGGAGTACAACTCGATGTTCACGGACATCTACGAGGACGTGTCCGTGCCCAAGGGAGCAGCCCGATGGGTGGAAGGAGTGCAGCTGCGCGCCGCTGAGAACGGTGCGCACCACGCCCTTTCCGCCATCGACCTGCAGATCTGCGCGACCGCGGCCCACCACGGCCTCATCGTCCTGCACGACGACAACGACTTCGTGACGGCCGAGAGGTTCGCCGTCGAGATGCGCCAGCGCAATGTACGGGAGGGGCCGCTGGGGGGCCGGTAGCGGCGGCTGCCGTGAAAGTCAGCGAAAGTCAGCGGACCGGGAAGCCGAAGGTGTAGCCCTGCTGCTTGAGTTGGGGGATGAGCGTGCGCAGGGCTTCGACGGTCTGGGTGCGGTCGCCGCCCGCGTCGTGGAAGAGGAGCGTCGGGCCGCCTGGCAGCTCCCGCTGGACCGTGGCGACGATCGCGTCCGTACCCGGACGCTCGAAGTCCTTGGTGTCCACGTTCCAGCCCAGGGGGCGCATGCCCCGGTCGGCGGCGAGCTTGCGGCTGTACGGGGTGAACGCCCCGCCGGGGGCCCGGTAGTACATGGGGCGTACGCCTCCGGACGCCTTGGTGATCATGCGCTCGGCGTCGAGGATCTGCTGGGACTGGTAGGCCTTGGAGTCCTTGTCCATGCCGGTGTTGTGCGACACCGAGTGGTCGCACAGGCGGTGCCCGGCCGCGACCACCTTCTTCACCATGTCCGGGTGCGCCTCGGCCTGCGTCCCCACCATGCAGAAGGTGGCCTTCACGTCGTACTGCCGCAGGACGGCGAGGACTTCGGGCGTCCACTTGGGGTCGGGGCCGTCGTCGATGGTGAGGTTGATGCCGCGCTTCCCGGCCTCCGAGGAGTGAGCGATGGTCGCCGAGACCGGCTTGACGGCGCTGGGCTTCTTGGCCGCCGGCGGGGAGCTCTCCGAAGTACCGGCCTGTGCGCTCCATACCCCCGCACCGGTGGCGAGCATCGTCACCCCGAGCGCAGCCCCGATGATCTTGCTGTACCAGCCCCGCCCACCGCTGTGCCGCGCCATTGCCCGCCCCTTTGCCGTCCCGTCCCGCGCCGCGCCCCGGTCCCGCGCGGCCACCTGGCAGGACGAGGAACGGGGGTCAGGGGATGCACCGGGGGCCAGTCCGTTACCGATCAAGGACAATTCCGGGGGAGCCCGCGGACATCCCTGCGCGGATGGCGGGTGGCGGGCGGTGTGCGGGTTAGCGTCGGCGGCATGGACGTTGATCAACGACGTTGGCGCCAGTGTCTCCTCAGCGGGGCTGTGTTCGCCGTGTGCATGGCCGGCACCACGCTGCCGACTCCCCTCTACAGCCTGTACCAGGACAAGTTCGGGTTCTCCGAGCTGACGGTCACCGTCGTGTACGCGGTGTACGCCTTCGCGGTGATCGGCGTGCTGCTTCTCGCGGGCAACGCCTCGGACGTCGTGGGCAGGCGTCCGGTACTGCTGTGGGGCCTCGGATGCGCGGCGGCGAGCGCCGTCTGCTTCCTCTTCGCCGTCGGGATGGGCTGGCTGTATGCGGGGCGGCTGCTCTCGGGACTGTCCGCCGGACTGTTCACCGGGGCCGCCACGGCGTACGTGATGGACACGGCACCGCACGTCGGCGCCTCACGGGCCACGTTCGTGGCGACGGCCGCCAACATGGGCGGCCTCGGCTGCGGTCCGCTGCTCGCCGGGGTGCTCGCGCAGTACGCGGCCTGGCCGCTGTACCTGCCGTTCGCCGTGCACCTCGCGCTGGTCGCCGTCTCGGCCGTCGTCCTGCTGCGGCTTCCGGAGACCGTGCGGGAGCCGCGGCCGCTGAGCACGGTACGGCCGCAGCGGCCCGGAGTGCCCCCGCAGGTGCGGGCGGTGTTCGTGCCCGCGGGGATCGCTTCGTTCGTGGGGTTCGCGCTGTTCGGGGTGTTCACCTCGGTCAGCCCGGCGTTCCTCGCGGAGTCCCTGAACGTGGAGAACCACGCGGTCAGCGGTCTCGTCGTCGCGCTGGCCTTCTTCGCCTCGACCGCCGGACAGTTGGCGATCGGCCGGGTCGGGGTGGGGCGATCACTGCCACTGGGGTGCGCCGTGCTCCTCGCCGGCCTCGCGCTGCTCGCGGGTGCGCTGCACTGGGATCTGCTGGCGTTGGTGGTGCTCAGCGCCGTTGTCGGCGGGTGCGGGCAGGGCCTCGCGTTCCGCGGGGCGCTGTCGGCGGTGGCCGAGGCGTCTCCCTCGGACCGGCGCGCGGCGGTGATCTCGACGCTGTTCGTGGTCGCGTACGCGGGCATCTCGCTGCCGGTCATCGGGGTGGGCGTACTGACGGGTCCGATGGGTCTGGAGGGCGCGGGCCTGGTGTTCATCGCGGTCATGGCGGTGCTGGTCTCGACCGCGGGGGTCTATCTGCTGCGGCGGCCGGTGGGGGCGCGGGCCTAGGCGCGTATCCCTCAGGCCGCCGAGTGGGCGATGAACGTGACTTCCTCGTGGTCGGCGTCCAGGGCGATGTTCAAGGAGGCGTTCATCGCGGTGGCCACGCGGCGGAGAAGGGGCAGGGTGGGTACCGCGTCCGCGCCTTCGATGCGGGAGATCTTGGCCTGGGTGAGTCCGGCCCGCTCGGCGAGCTGAGTCTGCGAAAGCCCCAGCTCCTTGCGGCGGTCGTACACAGCCTTGGCGAAGGCCATGGCGAGGCGAATCTCGGCGCGGTCGGCCTCGGCCTCCGGTGACTCGGCGTATCCCTCGCTGAGCTTCCTCTCGCGGGCCAGCCTCCAGCGGGTGTGGCTCATTTCGCGTCTCCGTCCTTGGCTCGGTCATAGCGGCGGTCCGGCGCGAACCAGTAGGTGATGCGCGTGTCTTGGCCGTCCAGGGTCGGGCGGAGCTCGTACACCCCGTCGCGCAGCGGGCGCGCGAACGGCATGGGTGTGGATGCGCCCAGGCCGGCGAGCAGCTCCGCGTACTCCTCGACTTTGCGATGATGCCGATCCGTGAGGAGTTCGAGCCAGGCGCGGACGTCCGGCTCCATCTCGATCGTGTACAAGGCTTCCATGCGGGAACCGTAATATGTCGTTGGCGACATAATAGCCGTTGTGGCGCGGCTTCGCCGGATCGAGTGATGCGGGGCGATGTCGAAGAGTCCGCCGAGAAGTTCGGCTGTGCCGACGGTGGGGTCATGCCGGTGGAGCTCGGCCTCGAGCCCGGCGAGTTCGTCGGCCGCCTCGTCGAAGGCGTCCAGGGCCTCGATGGGTACCAGCGCGGCCACGCGCTTCCCGCTGCGGGTGGCTTCGCGGAGGGTCACGGTCTCGCTCATGCCGTAAAGGTACGCAGTGCTGTGCATGCGTGAGGGCGGCATCCGATACGGATGCCGCCCTCACGCGTACGGCGTCAGACCGCCGCGGGTGACTTGGCCGGGTCGGCCGGGCCCGCGGTCGTGGCGGGGGAACCCGCGACGACCTGCTCGTGGGCGGTCGTGTCGACGTTCAGTTCGGTCAGCATCTGCTTGCTGAAGCCGAAGAAGTACGTCGCGAAGAAGCCCACCGCGTAGCCCACCAGGAGGCCGCCGCCGTAGATCGCGATCGTCAGGCCCAGGCCCTTGTTGCCGTCCAGGAGGGGGAACAGGGCCCAGCCCGACGGGCCGATAGCCGTGGAGCCGACCTTCGAGGCCCAGGCGCAGGCGCGTCATGCAGTGGGCGATGGAGGTGACGTTCTGGGCACCGCCGACGAGAGGGAGGATCGCGGCGGCTGTGGCGCGGTTCTTGTCAGTTGCCATGTGCGGGGTGCCTTGCTGTGTGCAGGGTGGCGCTGTTCTTCAGCGGCTGGGGGAGGTGAGTCAGGTGGTGCGGGGCGTCGTGCGCGCGTTGTCGAGCGCTGCCCTGAGGTGGCCGTCCGATGACGAGAGGAGGTCGGCGGCCGTGGGGCCGTCCACTTCGCCGAGGATGGTGAGGATGGCGTTCTTCACCTCCCCGTCGGTCGCGGCGAGGGCCGTCTCGATCTCCTCGTCCGACGCGCCTGTGGCCAGCGAGACGATCCGGCGCGAGCGGGCGCGCAGCTTCTCGTTCGACGCGCGTACGTCCACCATCAGGTTTCCGTAGGTCTTGCCGAGGCGGATCATCGTGATCGTCGACAGCATGTTGAGGACGAGCTTCTGGGCCGTGCCCGCCTTCAGGCGGGTGGAGCCGGTGAGGAGTTCGGGGCCCACTACGACCTCGATGCCGTGGTCGGCGGCTGCCGCGAGAGCACTGTCCGCGTTGCAGGAGAGGCCGATGGTGAGGGCGCCGTAGTGGGCGCGCGCGTGCTCCACCGCCCCGATCGCGTACGGGGTGCGGCCGGAGGCGGAGATCCCCACGACCACGTCGGCCGCGGTGAGGCCGAGGCCGTCCAGGTCCTCGGCGGCGAGCTCCTTGCTGTCCTCCGCGCCCTCGACCGCCGTGACCATGGCGCTCGGGCCGCCCGCGATGAGGCCGACGACCTCTGCCGGGTCGGTGTTGAAGGTGGGCGGGCACTCGGAGGCGTCGAGCACCCCGAGGCGCCCGGCCGTTCCCGCGCCCGCGTAGATGAGCCGGCCGCCGCGGGCCATGCGCTCGGCGGTGCCGTCGATGGCGGCGGCGATCGCCGGGAGCTGCTCGGCGACGGCCGCGGACACGGTGGCGTCCTCGCCGTTCATGATCTTCGCGATCTCCAGCGTGGGCTGCCGGTCGATCTCGGAGAGCTCGGGCCGGAACGCCTCCGTGGTGAGCGTGTCCAGCTGGGCGCGGAGTTCGCCGTACCTGTCCCCGTCGCCGGAGGAGGGGGAGGGGGTGGCGTCGGCCGTGGAGGAGGTCATGGGGTGCGGCTCTTTCGTGTGCGGCGGGGGGGCGGGTGGTCGCCGGGCGCCCTCGGGAGGCGGGACGGTCTCGGCGGGCGGACGGAGGGTCGGCGGGTGGGTGCTTCGTTCGTGCGGGGGTGGCCGGTGCGGGGCCGGGGGCCCGTACGTTCGTGCGGGCTGCCGGTGAGGTCAGCGGTTGCCGCCGCGCGGGCTGTGCCGGTGCGCGAGCGCTTCGTAGGAGGCTGCCAGTGCGGGGGCTGCCGTCTCGTACGTCCGCTGGGCTACGCCTACGAACAGGCAGTCCACGACCAGGAGTTGGCTCGTGCGCGACGACATCGCGGCGGGCCTCAGCTCGCTCTCGCGCGCGGTGGAGGTGGTGAGGATGTGGTCCGCGTACTGCGATACGGGGCTGCCGGGGCGCCCGGTGATCGCGATGGTCGTCGCCCCGCGCTCGAAGGCGACCCGCAGCGGCTCGATGACGTCACCGGTCGACCCGGAGTGCGTGATCGCGATCGCCACGTCCTTGGAGCGCAGGGTGACGGCGTTCGTGACGGCGAGGTGCGGGTCGGAGTGCGCATGGGCGATGTGGCCGATGCGCAGCAGCTTCTGCGCGAGGTCCTGGGCCACGAGCCCGGACGCGGCGACGCCGTAGATCTCGGCGCGGGGCGCGGCGGCGAGCGCGGCGACGGCGGCGCCGAGCTGGACGGTGTCGAGTCCGGCCGCGGTGTCGGCGAGGGTCTGCTGCTCGTCGTACGCCAGCTTCGCCACGACGTCCGCGATCGGGTCGTCGACGGCGATGTCGGCGGTGACGGCGGGCGCGCGGCCCGACTGCTGCTGGGCGGCGAGTCCGGCGAGGGCGAGCCGCAGGTCGCGGTAGCCGGGGTAGCCGAGGAGGCGGGCGGTGCGGACCACCGTGGCCTCGCTGGTGCCGGTGAGCTCGGCGAGGCCGGTGACCGTGAGGGCCGCGCATCCCGCGGGGTCGCGGGCAACGGCTTCGGCGACCAGCTGCATGGAGCGGGTCATGGACGGCGCGAGGGTCCGCACCTTGGCCGCGAGGGCGGCCGGGGCGGGGGGCGCCGCACCCGCGAAAATTTCCTTCACGTCATTGGTCACGCTTGAAAGATATTTTCGGACCCCGGATGGGTCAAGACCCCTTTGGTCCCGATCTCGGTCCCGATCTCGGTCCCGATCTCGGTTCCTTTCCCGGACGGATCTTCGGCGAGTTGCGCGTGGGGTGGACAATGGCTGCATGGACGCGATCGACCCCCTGGAGCAGGCGCTGCACGCCGCTCGTGCACTTGTCCTCGCCGACCTCGTGGCGCGCGAGGTCGCCCAGGCCGAGGTCGTCTCGCTGGTCGAGGAGTCGGTGGCGCACCGCCGCTGGTGGGTCGAACAGTGGCCCGAGGGCGTCGAGTACGTCGCGGGTCTGGTCGCCCAGGACGTCCAGGACGCGCTCCTGGAGCGCTACGGCCGCTGGCCGCTCTGCCCGGTCTGCGGCTCGGGCGACCCGCACGCCCTGGACGTGGAACCGGAGTTGGGCCCCGACCCGCACTGGGTGTGCGGCAAGGCGGGCGTCGTCGTGGCCCCGGTGGGCGGCCTTTCGTGACGGTCTACATCGACCCGCCGACCTGGCCGGGCCACGGCCGCATGTGGTCCCACCTGGTCAGCGACGTCTCGTACGAGGAACTGCACGCGTTCGCGGCGGGCATCGGCGCCCCCGCCCGCGCCTTCGAGCGCGACCACTACGACCTGCCCTCGGAGCGTTACGGGGACGCTGTGCGGGCCGGGGCCGTCGAGATCGGCTCGAAGGAGCTGGTGCGCAGGCTCACGGAGGCGGGGCTGCGGAGGCCCAAGGGGCGGCCCGCGTAATGCGGGTGACGGCCCGCGTAACGCGGGTCGGCTCACTCCAGGGGGCGCAGGAACCGCCGCTCGTAGCGCCGGATGCACCGCGTCCGGCGCGCGAGCTCGAGGGCTTCCTGGCACTCGGGGTCGGTCGCGCTGTCGGTGCGGTAGCGCTCGTACGCGGCGAGGCTCGGGAAGGAGAAGAGGGCGTACGCGATGTCACTGTCGCCCTCGCTGGGCAGGAAGTAGCCGTGGTGGGTGCCGCCGAAGCGGTTGACCAGGACGATCCAGCGGCGGCCGTACTCCTCGAAGTCGTCGATGCGGTCGGGATCGATCTCGTACTTCAGATGAACCGTGATCATGCGGTCACCCTAGGCGGGGCCCCGCGTGCCCTGGCGGGCGGCTTCGACAGTGGCCTCAGCCTGCGCGCTGTCACCCGCCGAAGCCGTGACCACGCGGCTCGGCGTCCTGCGGTGCAGCCGCAGTGACGCCGTGACCGCGACGATCGCCACGGCCGTCATTCCCGCGCCCGCCCACGCCGTCGAGGCGTAGCCCAGGTCGAGGTCGATCACCGTGCCGCCGAGCCAGGGGCCGCCCGTGTTGCCCAGGTTGAACGCGGCCGTCGTGGTCGCGCCCGCGAGGGTGGGGGCGGCGCCCGCGACGTTGAACATGCGGGCGTTGAGGGCCGGGGCGGTGTAGAAGGCGGAGACGCCGAGGAGGAACGAGAGGGCGATCGCCACGGCAGCCGTGCCGGAGAAGAGCGCGAGGGCGACGAGGAAGACCGTCGATGCCGCGATGCCGCTGAGCAGGACGCCGAAGAGGTGCGCGTCCGCGACGCGGCCGCCGATCGCGGTGCCGATGAGCGCGCCGAGACCGAAGAGGCCGAGGATGGTCGGCACCCACCCCTTGTCGAGACCGGCGACGTCCGTCAGGAGCGGGGAGAGGTACGAGAACGCGCAGAAGACGCCGCCCGCCGCGAGTGCGGTGATCGCGATGGAGAGCCAGACCTGCCGGTCGCGGTAGATGGCCAACTCCCGCTTCAGGCGCGGCTTCTCGGCCGGGAGCGGGATGCGCGGGATGAGCGTCAGTACGCCGACGAGAGCGATGGCGGAGGCGGCGCCGACCGCCCAGAAGGCGGACCGCCACCCGAAATTGTCGCCGAGGAACGCACCAGCGGGCACGCCAAGCACGTTCGCGATGGAGAGGCCGCCGATCATCACGGCCATGGCGCGGGCGCGCTGGTTGACGGGCACCATCGCGATGGCGACGGCCGCGCCGACCGCCCAGAACCCCGCGCAGGCGAAGGCGCTGACGACGCGGGACGCGAAGAGGATCTCGTAGGTCGGTGCGAGGGCGCCGGCGACCTGGCCGAGGCCGAAGACCGTGATGAGGGTGATGAGGGTGGTGCGGCGGGGGAGCCGCAGGGTCGCCACTGCCAGGAGGGGGGCGCCGATGACCATGCCGATGGCGAAGGCGGAGATGAGGAGGCCCGCGCGGGGGATGGAGACGTCCATGTCGTCCGCGATGGGGGGCAGGAGCCCCGAGAGCATGAACTCGCTTGTGCCGAGGGCGAAGACGGCGAGGCCGAGGATGTAGACGGCTACGGGCATTCGTTTCCGGCCGGCGCCTGGCTCGGCGGGCTTCGGGTCAGAGGTCGGCATAACAGTAGGGAACGCTGGGGTGGGCGGTGACATTCCCTCGCCGCGGGGTAATCGGGTGGGTGGGCGGGAAACATCGCCGCGAAGCGGCGGCTGTTCAGGGCTCCCGCGCCGCGGGGTAACCCGCTACCCGCAACCGCGCCGCAGGGCAGACCTCAGGCGCGGCGCAAGTAGGCCTGGTTCCCCTCGCGGTCCGAGATCCGGGTGTAGCCCGCCCTTGTCACCACCGCCTGGGAAGGGGTGTTCTCGGGTTCGATCACGGCCAGCAGCGCCGTGACGCCGGGGCGGGTCAGGGCCACGGTGGAGAGAGCGGCCAGCGCCTCCGAGGCGTAACCCCGGCCCCGCGCGCCGACCGCCAGGTCGTAGCCGACCTCCGCCACGCCCTCCTCGTCCGGCGGCCCGTGGAAGCCCATCCCGCCGATCGCCACCTCGTCCTCCACCCGCACCAGGGCGAACATGCCCCACTCGGGCCGGTGCACCCCGGACGCGTACGCCTTCGTCACCATCTCCGCGGCCCTCCGCGTCCCGTCGAAGGGCCCGCCCTCGATCCACGTCAGGCCCCCCGTGCCGCCCGCCGCGAGATCCGCCGCCGACGCGGGGGACACCTCCCGCAGGACGACCCGGCCGGCCGGGATCGAGAGGGCGTTGTGCCAGCGCCACTTGTCGAGGCGTGGCCGCCCCGCCAGGGAGCCGCGCCCCGTGGCCCAGAGCAGCGTCGCCCACTGCTCAGCAGGCGTACGTGCGGGCGGGACCTGCGGGAAGAGCCAGGCAAGGACCGCCTCGCACAGCGCGGCCGGCGGCTCCGCGTCCACGCCGAGTGCCTGCGCGATGTCGTACGTGTGGAGCAGCACCTCCGCGACGCCCATCGCCGCGAAGCCCACCGCGTCCGCGCTGCCGGAGGGGTACGGGTGGTACGCCCGGACCCCCGGCGGCGTCGTCCGCACCACCGCCGAGAGCAGGCCGCCGGTCGACTCGATGACACGGATCGCGTCCTCGGGGCCCGAACCCTCGTCGAAGGCGATCTCGAAGGGGACGTACGAATCCTTCGCGCGGCCCGTCAACTGGCCCGCGTACGCGACGAGATCGCCCGCGATGTGCTCGGCCGTCTTCAGGCAGGACCAGTCGAGGCCGCCCGCTTTGACGCTCCAGTCGAGCTCCACCCCCGCACGCAGCACCTTCGCCGCGTGCGCCACGGCTTCCTCGACCTGATCCCCACCCATGGAAAGCATGCGCGCAGCGTACGGGAGCCTCAGGCGCTGAGCAGCTCCATTTCCGTCGCCAGGTTCGCCCGCGCCGGGCCCTCCCATTCGGCCGCACCGTACGGCGTGCGGAACAGCCGTGGCAGCGCGAGGAGCTGGCGGAGTACCGCGGCCCGGCCCGCGCGGAAGTCCTCGTCCGGCACGAAGGCGTACTCCTCGCGGACGGCGGCGGCGTACGCGGCGTAGGCGTCCGGGGCGGCGGCCAGGATCGCCAGATCGGCGTCGCACAGCGCCTCGCCGTTATGGTCGCCGTCGGCGGGGTCGTGGGTGACGGTGAGGCGGACCAGACGGGCCACCTCAGCCGTGGCCTTGGGCGTCAACCCGCTTTCCTGGAGGGCGCGTTCGGCGAGACGGGCGCTGCGCTCCTCGTTCTCGGAGCGGTCCGGCGCGTACACCGCGTCGTGGAACCACGCCGCGAGCCGCACGAGATTGGGGTCGTCGGCGTGCTCTTCCAGTACGTCGATGTGGTCGAGGACCGCCGCGAGGTGGGCGGTGGTGTGGTACCGCCGCTGCGGCTCGGCCCAGCGTGCGAGCAGGTTGTCCGCGTAGGGCGCGGGGTCGGGGGTTCCTTCGCTCGCGCGGAGCAGGGTCGCGTGCCAGCGGGCGCGGAGTTCCTTGTGGTCGTGGGGCATGGGGTGACTGTAACGCTTGAGTACCCCCAGGGGGTATGTTAACGTCCGATCGCTACATACCCCGAGGGGGTATGTAGCGATCGGAAGTCAGAAGTCAGAAGTCGGAAGTCAGTGGGAGGGGAACTGTCATGTCAACCGCCAACCCCAAGCGCTGGTGGGCGCTCTTCGTGCTCGCCACCGCCCAGTTCATGGTCATCATGGACACCTCGATCATCGGGGTCGCACTCCCCGAGATGCAGAAGGACCTCGGCTTCTCGCAGGGCGAGTTGCAGTGGGTCTTCAACGCGTACGTCATCACCTTCGGCGGCCTGCTGCTGCTCGGCGGGCGCCTCTCCGACCTGCTCGGGGCGCGCAAGGTCTTCGTGTCAGGCTGGGCCGTCCTCATCGGCGGCTCCGTGCTCGCCGCCGCCGCGCAGTCCGCGACCGTCGAGGTCGTCGGCCGCGCCGTGCAGGGCGTCGGCGGCGCGCTGATCGCGCCCGCGGCCATGACCCTCCTGATGATGCTCTTCGGCCACGACCCGAAGGAGCTCGGCAAGGCGATGGCCCTCTACGGAGCCGCGGCCCCCGCGGGCGGCACGGCCGGAGTCTTCCTCGGCGGTGTCTTCACGGAGTGGCTGAGCTGGCCCTGGGTGTTCATCATCTACATCCCGATCGGCATCGCGACCCTCGCGGCGACACGGCTGCTCCCCGCGGTCGAGGGCAAGCGCGGCTCGGTCGACGTCCTCGGCGCGGTCTTCGTGACCGCTGGTCTCGCGCTGGCCGTCTTCGCGGTGGTGCGGGCGCCGGAAGCAGGCTGGGGGTCGGCCTCCACGGTCCTCCAACTGGGCGGTGCTGTCGCCCTCTTGGCGCTCTTCCTCCTCGTACAGAAGTCGGTGCGTGAGCCGCTGATGCCGCTCAAGGTGTGGCGCGTGCCGCGGCTCGGCTCCGCCAACCTGGCGATGGCGCTGCTCGGGGCCGCCTGGATCCCGATGTGGTACTTCCTCAACCTCTATCTCCAGCAGGTGATGGGGTACGGGGCGTTCGCGTCCGGCGCGGCGCTGTTGCCGATGACGGGGCTGCTCATGCTCTTCATGACGGCGGTCACCGCGCGGCTGCTCGGCCGCTTCGGCGCCAGGCCGCTGATCGGCGGTGGGCTGCTCGTGCTCGCGCTCGGCCTGGTGTGGCTGTCGCAGGTGGGTCCGACCGGTTCCTTCGTGGTGGACGTGCTGCCCGCCTCGCTGGTCGCCGCGCTCGGGATGTCCCTCGCGTACATCCCGGCGATGATGGCCGCGATGTCCGGTGCCCCGCAGGAGCAGGCGGGTCTGGCCTCGGGCATCGTCAACACCACTTACCAGGTGGGTTCGGCGCTGGGCCTGGCGGCGTTGACCGCGCTCGCGACGTCGCGGGGAGCCGGGGAGCTGGGCGATCTCCCCGCACTGACGGACGGCTTCAGCGCGGCGTTCACTGGCGCGGGGGCCTTGGCCGCGGTGGGAGGTGTGGTCACGCTGCTTGTGATGCGGAGGGAGCGGGACTCTGCTGCCGCGGAGGAGAAGGTGAACGCCTAGCGGGGTGGCCGCCGGTCGTCGGCTCCGCCGTACTCGTCCTCAAACGCCGGACGGGCTGGATCTTTCCGGCCCGTCCGTTGCCGTGCGTTGCCATGTGCGGCCGCGGACGGTTGGCTTGCACCATGACTACGACCACGCATGACGAGGCGTACGACCCCGAGCGCCCCGGACGGCTGCTCCGCACCGAACGCGACCTACTGATCCCGCTGTTGAGGGACGCCGACGACTCCGCGTATGCGATCAGGACCTGTTGTCCCGGGTGGACGGTGCGGCACGTCCTCGCACACTGCGGTGCCGCGCTGACGCGCGTCGTCGAGCGCCGTTTCGAGGAGGGCGTCTACAGCGCGGAGAGCAACGACCGCGACATCGCCGAGCGCGCCGACTGGCCCAACTCCCGCATCGTGGACGAGCTGGAGCACGGGATGACGGAGGCGGGCGCGGTCATGGTCGCGTTCAAGGGGCGGCTCGACGGCGTGGCGCTGGGGGAGTGGGTGCACGCGGGGGATGTGCGGGAGGCGTGGGGGCTGCCCGGGGCGTATGGGGGCGCGGGGCTGCCTGATGCGCTGGCCCTGCTCGGGGAGTACAGCAGGACGACGTCTGCGTTGCCGCTGCACGCGGATGTGGACGGCGTGGACGAGCCGCTTGCCCTGGGCGTGGCCGACGGCAAGCGGCCGCCGGCCCGCTACATCGGGGACGCGCCGACTCTGATCCGCCTTTACACGGGCCGCCCTCTTGCTGGGACGCGGTATGAGCTGGCGGGCGCGAAGGAATCGGAGCTGCCGATCTTCGACTGAGCCTCAGCCGCCACCGCCTCCGGGAAACGCGAAAAACCCCGCGTTGCGGGGTGGGGGGCGGGGCCGAGAGTGTGTGTCTGCGGGTGGGCGGTGGCTGGTCGCGCAGTTCCCCGCGCCCCTAGGGGTGGAGCTCACCGTGTTCGTCCGTCGGTGTGTCGTGGCTTGGCGCGCAGTTCCTCGCGCCCCTTCGGGGCGCCCCGAAGGGGCGCGAGGAACTGCGCGAGCAACCACAGCCCACCCGCGGGCGTGTGCGGCGGGGGTGCCCCGTCAGGGGCGCGGGGAACTGCGCGAGCAACCACCGCGTACCCGCAGGTGTGTACGGCGGGGGTGCCCCGTCAGGGGCGCGGGGAACTGCGCGAGCAACCACCGCGTACCCGCAGGTGTGTGCGGCGGGAGTCGTTTTGGGGGCGCGGGGAACTGCGCGAGCGGGCACGACGCGCCCGCAGTCGGCAAGGCCCCGTACCCCTCAGTGCGCGTGACCCGGGTCCGCCACCCCACCGGCGGAGCCGGCCCGCACCGTGAACGCCGCCGTCCGCACCTCCCCCTCGTGCTTGAAGTCGAGGAACAGCCGGTACGACCCCACGCTCGGCGCCGTCGCCGAGAAGGAGACGCCGGGCCCCGGCCGGGTCCTGCCGTCGCCGGGTTCGCCGGTGGGGTGCACATGGAGGTACGCGAGGTCGCCGGAGCGCAGGGCGACCAGGTGGCCGTACGAGCCGAGGTAGGGCTGGAGGTCCGTCACCGGCCTGCCGTTCTTCTCCACGTTCAGGGTCACGTCCGCCGCCTTCCCGGGCTTCAACTTCCCCTTGAGGGTGACCTCGTACCCGTCGACCGACGCCCGCGTGCCCGTCTCGGGCAGCGCCTTCGGGGCGTACTTCCCCGCCACCGCGAGGTCCGCCCCCAGCGTCAGCCCCTCCTTCGCGCCCGCGGGCTTGAAGTCGGCGAAGACGCGGTAGCCGCCCGCCTCAGGGAGCTCGACCGGCGTCGACCAGGTGCCGTCCGCCGCGCGGGTCGGGTGCAGGTGGCGGTAGGTCGTCAGGTCACGTGACGCGACGATGAGGTGCAGCTCCTTGCCGTGCTCCGTCTCGTACGCCGTGACGTTCTTGCCCCGGCCGTCCTTGCCCGCGTGGCCCGCGTCGCCCGCGCCGTCCTTGACCACCGCGAACCGCAGTTCCTCGCGCTTCCCGGCGTCGATGCGCGACGTCGCCAGATCGAGCGTGTAGCCGCGCTCGGAGATCTGCAGGCCGCCGGGCACGGTCTCCGCGTGACCCGCGCCGGCGTCCTTGCCCCCTGGCTTCTCCTTCTCGCCGCCGTCCGCGTGCCCGCCGTGCTCGCTCGCGGGCTTCTTCTCCGAGGTCACGGGGTCGACGCCCTGGCCCACTCCGTACGCGGTGCCGAAGGTCGCGGCGACGGCCGCGGCGAAGGCGGTGATCTTCAGTCCGGTGTTCATGACGGCTCCCAAGGCTCCCAAAGGACGGGTGGATGGAGGGGATCTCGGATCTCCACCTCTCCATGCCTCCGAAGATACCCCCTAGGGGTATGAAGTCAAGCCCTGGATCCGCCTCGGGTTCCTCTTGCATCCGATACCCCCTAGGGGTATAAATGGATCCCGTCGGAGGTACCCGCCCCGGGTACCCAGGATCTGCCCCCGTCGCAAGGAGTCCGCAGCCATGTCCACCACACCCGGCACCACCGAGGTGGCAGAAGTAGAACTCGCCATCGGTGGCATGACCTGCGCCTCGTGCGCCGCCCGGATCGAGAAGAAGCTCAACCGCATGGACGGCGTCGAGGCGACCGTCAACTACGCCACCGAGAAGGCCAAGGTCAGCTACCGCGGCCAGGACATCGCCGTACAGGACCTGATCGCCACCGTCGAAGCCACCGGCTACACCGCGCAGGAGCCCGCCCCGGCCCGCACGGAGGACCCGGGCGCGGACGCGGACGCGGACGAGCGGCAGGCCGACGATGAACTGCGGCCCCTTCGCGAGCGGTTGATCACCGCCGTCCTGCTCTCCCTGCCCGTCGTCGCGATGGCGATGATCCCGGCCCTGCAGTTCGAGTACTGGCAGTGGCTGTCCCTGACCCTGGCGGCGCCGGTCGTGACGTACGCGGCCTGGCCCTTCCACAAGGCCGCGTACACGAACGCGCGGCACGGCGCGGCGACGATGGACACGCTCATCTCGGTCGGCACGTCGGCCGCGTTCATCTGGTCCCTGTGGGCGCTGTTCTTCGGGACGGCCGGTACGCCCGGCATGACGCACCCCTTCGAGCTGACCATCTCCCGCACGGACGGCGCGGGGAACATCTACCTGGAGGCCGCGGCGGGCGTCACCGCCTTCATCCTGGCGGGGCGCTATTTCGAGGCCCGCTCCAAGCGCAAGGCGGGTGCCGCCCTCAAGGCGCTGCTCCAGCTGGGCGCCAAGGACGTCACCGTCATCCGTGACGGCGGACGGGAAGAGACCATCCCGGTAGGGGAGTTGAAGGTCGGCGACCGCTTCCTCGTCCGGCCCGGCGAGAAGATCGCCACCGACGGCAAGGTCGTCGAGGGCGCCTCTGCCGTCGACGCCTCCATGCTCACCGGCGAGTCCGTGCCGGTCGAGGTCGCCAAGGGCGACGCGGTCACCGGAGCCACGCTGAACGTGGGCGGACGCCTGGTCGTCGAGGCCACCCGCGTCGGCGCCGACACCCAACTCGCCCGCATGGCCAAGCTCGTCGAGGACGCGCAGAACGGCAAGGCGGCGGCCCAGCGCCTCGCCGACAAGATCTCGGCGGTCTTCGTGCCGATCGTCATCGCCCTGGCCGTCGCCACCCTCGGATTCTGGCTCGGCAACGGCTCCGGGCTCACGGCCGCCTTCACCGCCGCGGTCGCCGTACTGATCATCGCCTGCCCCTGCGCCCTGGGGCTCGCGACGCCGACCGCCCTCATGGTCGGCACCGGACGCGGCGCCCAGCTCGGCATCCTGATCAAGGGCCCGGAGGTCCTGGAGACGACCCGCAAGGTCGACACGATCGTCCTGGACAAGACCGGCACCGTCACCACCGGCAAGATGACCCTGCTCGCCACGCATGTCGCATCCAGTACGACCGAGGCCGAAGTCCTGCGCCTGGCCGGGGCGTTGGAGCACTCCTCGGAGCACCCCATCGCCCAGGCGGTGGCCATCGGCGCCGCCGAGCAGGTCGGCACGCTGCCCACCCCCGAGGACTTCGCGAACGTCGCGGGTCTCGGCGTCCAGGGCATCGTCGAGGGCCACGCGGTCCTCGTCGGCCGCGAGGCGCTGCTCGGGGAGTGGGCGATCCGGCTGCCCGTGGAGCTGGAGCGCGCGAAGGCTGAGGCCGAGGCGGCCGGACGTACGGCGATCGCGGTGGCCTGGGACGGCGAGGCGCGGGCGGTCCTTGAGGTGGCCGACGCGGTGAAGGAGACGAGCCCGGAGGCGATCAGCCGACTCCGTGACCTGGGCCTCACGCCCATCCTCCTGACCGGCGACAACAAGGCGGTCGCGGCATCGGTGGCCGCCGAGGTGGGCATCGCCCCCGAGGACGTGATCGCCGAGGTCATGCCGCAGGACAAGGTCGACGTGGTCAAGCGCCTCCAGGCGGAGGGCCGGAGCGTGGCGATGGTCGGCGACGGCGTGAACGACGCGGCCGCGCTCGCCCAGGCCGACCTGGGCCTGGCGATGGGCACGGGCACGGACGCCGCGATAGAGGCGGGCGACCTCACGCTCGTACGAGGAGACCTGCGCGCGGCGGCGGACGCCATCCGCCTCTCGCGCCGCACGCTCGGCACGATCAAGTCGAACCTGTTCTGGGCCTTCGCCTACAACGTGGGCGCGCTGCCGCTGGCCGCGGCAGGACTCCTGAACCCGATGATCGCGGGCGCCGCGATGGCGTTCTCCTCGGTCTTCGTGGTCGGCAACAGCCTGCGCCTGAGGGGCTTCAAGCCGCTGAGTTGAACGGCCGGTGGCCGCCGGCCCCAACCCTCGGCAAGATCGACGTGTACATGACTTTACGATCACCCCGGTGCGCTTGGGTCGCGCCGGGGTGATCTGCGCGTAGGCTGGGTAATTGGACTAGACCTGTGCGGGACGGCTTTGACGCCGCCCGCACCCGCGGCCCCGGACCCGAAGGAAGACATCCATGAGCAAGCGTGCAGTCCTGGAGGTGATCGCCCTCGACGCCGAGGACGCCGTCGCCGCCCAGGCCGGAGGCGCGGACCGCCTCGAGCTGGTCACCGACATGGCCGCGGACGGCCTGACCCCGTCCCGCGAGACCTTTGCCGAGATCCGCGCCGCCGTGGACATCTCCCTGCGCGTGATGCTGCGCCTTGCGGACGGCTTTGCCGCGGGCGACGTCGACGCCCTCGTACGCCGCGCGCGCGAGCTCAGGAGCGCGGGCGCCGACGAGTTCGTACTGGGCTTCCTCGACGAGACGGGCGGCCCCGACCTGGCCGCGGTGGAGGCCGTGGTGGGCGCGCTCGACGGCTGCCGCTGGACGTTCCACCGGGCCGTCGACCGGACCTCCGACCGCGACGCCCTGCGCAAGCAGCTCGCGGACCTGCCCGGCCTCGACACCTACCTCACCGCGGGCGCGGCGAGCGGCGTGGACGACGGCCTGCCCACGCTGCTCGCCGAGGCGGCGCGCTCCGGCGAGCAGGGTTACGAGCAGCAGATCCTGGTCGGCGGCGGCCTCCGCCTCGACCATCTGCCGCGGCTCAAGGCCGCGGGCGTGGACGCGTTCCACATCGGCGGAGCCTCGCGCCCCGACGGCTGGTCGGCGCCGGTGTCCGCCGAGGCCGTCGCCCGGTGGCGGGCAGCGGTGGACGCCTGATCGTCCCCCGGGCGGGACGCCTGATCGTTCTTCGTGCGGGACGCGATACAACTGGACGAAAAAGGAGGGGACTTCATGCCGACACCAGCAGATCAGACACGTCCCGCAGATCAGACACGTCCCGCAGACCAGAAGCTTTCCGCAGACCAGAAGCGTCCCGCGGACCGGATGCTCGCGGCAGGGGCGCTGCCCGTCGCCGCGACACTGCTCACCGGGACGGTGGCGCTCTACATCACACTCGTCGCGTTCGGGAACATCACCGACTTCGACACCAACCAGCAGTTCGTACGCCATGTCCTGGCGATGGACACCACCTTCAAGGACGACGACCTGATGTGGCGCGCGGTGGGTTCGACCGCGCTGCAGGACACCGCGTACGTCGGGATCATCGTCTGGGAGAGCCTGGCCGCGCTGATCCTCCTCGCGGCGACGGTCCTGTGGGCCGGGGCCCTGCGCCGCCCCCAGGGGCTGCGCAGAGCCCGACGGGCGGGCACGATCGGCCTGTTGATGATCCTCGTCCTGTTCGGGGCGGGCTTCATCGGGATCGGCGGCGAATGGTTCGCCATGTGGCAGTCGGAGGACTGGAACGGCCTGGACGCGGCCACGCGCGTCGTGACGCTCGCGGGCATAGTGCTCGTGGTCACGCACCTGCCGTCCGGCTCCAAGGAGCTCGACCAGGCGGCGAGCTCCAAGGGGCGCGCCTAGGCGGCGAGCTGCTCCGGCAGCTCGGCGGCATGCACGACGGTGAGCCCCGAGACGGCACGGGTCAGGGCGACGTAGAGCCGCCGCAGGCCGGTCCGCTCGTCGGGCTCGCCGTCGACGACGGCGGCGGGCTCGTCGAGGACCACGTAGTCGTACTCGAGTCCCTTGGCGAGGGAGGCGGGCACGAGCGTGAGCCGGGTGCCGGGGGTGGTCTCCTCGCCGGGCGAGAGGTACGTCATCCCGGCGGCGTCGAGTGCTTCGGCGAGCGCGGGGATGCGTGCGTCGGCGGCGATGAGCCCGATGGAACCTTCCTGCCGCAGTGACTCGGCGCAGGCTTCGAGGGAAGCGGCGTCGAGATCCGCCGTGCGCCGCACCACGAGCGAACCCGCCGACTCACGAACGGACTTCACCTCGGCGAGGCCCGGCGCGATGGAGGGAAGCAGCCGGGAGGCGAACGCGATGACCTCCCGAGGCACACGGAACCCCGCGGTGAGCTCCTCCACCACGGCCTCGCCCTTCCCCAGGTGCCCCAGGGCCTGTTCCCAACTCCGGGTGGCCCAGGGGGTGGTGCCCTGGGCGAGGTCGCCGAGGACGGTGGCGGACCCGGTGGTGCAGCGCCGCCCGACGGCGCGGTACTGCATGGGGGAGAGGTCCTGCGCCTCATCGAGGACGACATGCCCGAGCGAGTGGGTCCGAGCGACAAGATCGCGCGCCTCATCGATCAGCACGGCATCGGCGGCGGACCACTTGGCGGCCTTGAGACTCCGCGCGGGCTTGGCCCAGAGGATGAGCTTCTGCTCGTCCTGATCGAGAATCCCCTCGGCATGCAGGGCAAGGAAATCGGCATCGGAGAGCAGCCGCAGCACGAGCTTGGCGGGATCGACGGGCGGCCACATGGCCTTGACGGCCGCCTTCACCGCGGAGTTGCGGGCGACGGCGTCCTGCACGCGGTCGTCGGGGGCCTCGCCGGCCTGCTCCATCCGGACGAGCACAGCGTGCGCGATGCGCTGAGGCAGGGCGTCGCGGGCAGCCCCGTACCGGATGTCGCGTGCGAGCAACTCCCCGACGATCTCCTCCAGTTCGTACGCGGGAACGCGCCAGCGGCGGGACCCGCGCACCACGACGACAGGCTCATCGGGCATGCTCACGTGCGACCGCAGGGCTTTCCTCAGCACCTCGGCCATGCGTGCGTCGCCCTTGATGACGGCAGCGGCGGCGTCGTCCGTGCCCCGCACCTCCACATGGGCGACGAGGTCGTCGACGGTGGCCTGCTTGACCTCCAACTCGCCCAGGGCAGGCAGGACTTGCTCGATGTAGTGCAGGAAGGACCTGTTGGGCCCGATGACCAGGGTCCCGGTCCGGGCGAGGCGCTCGCGGTGGGCGTAGAGCAGATAGGCGACGCGGTGCAGGCCGACGGCGGTCTTCCCGGTGCCCGGACCGCCCTGGACGCACACGGATCCGCCGAGACCGCTGCGCACGATCTCGTCCTGCTCGGGCTGGATCGTGGCGACGATGTCGCGCATGGGGCCGACGCGGGGCCGCTCGATCTCCTGCTGGAGCAGTTTGCTGGTCCGCTCGACCTCGTCGGCGTCACTGAGGTGCTCGTCCTCGTACGCGGTGAGGTCGCCGCCCGTGTATCCGAACCGCCGCCGCAGGGCGATGTCCATCGGCGCCTTCTTGGAGGCGCGGTAGAAGGGCTGCGAGACCGGGGCTCGCCAGTCGATGACCATGGGGTCGCCGTCGGCGTCGTGGACGTGCCGCCGCCCGATGTAGAACTGCTCGCCATCGGCGCCTTCCGCCTGGTCGGCGCCGGGGGCGTGGAGGTAGTCGAGCCGCCCGAAGAAGAGCGGGGTGTGGGAGAGATCGGCGAGGGACTTGATCCGCTCGTCGATCTGGCTCTGCAGGACGGCGGCGTTGACCCAGTTCGCGGTGACGTCGCGGATGTCGAGCGCTTCGGCGTCCTCGCGCATGGCTCGGAGGGCCGAGCGGGAGGCGGCCAGGTGGTTCCGCTCTCGGGAGAGGGGGTCGGGGGTGGCTTGCACGGTTGCCTCCGGCGGGGGTGCTGGGTCTGGGCCCGGCCGGGCATCTTATGCCCCGCTACATGGCGGGGCCACCGGTTTTCCTCGCGGTGCCTGTGGCTCCGCGGTGTGTCCTTGCCGAACGGGCCTCTCCCACCCACCCGCCCGTTACCCCGCATCCGGCCCTGAACGAACAGGCTTTCCCGCCCACCCGCCCGTTTACCCCGTAGCGCCCCCTGAACGAACAAGCCTCTCCCGCCCACCCGTCCGTTTGCCCCGCAGCGATCCACTAAGGTCGCCGCCGTGAAGGAACCGTCTGTCAGTGGCGCGTCACGTTGCGTCAAAGCCTTGGCTTTTCTCGTCGTTTCCCTTGCCGTCCTCGCCGTCCTCTGCGTCGCCCAACGCATCCCCATGGCCGACGCCCTCGTCTACCGAGCCGAAGGCGCCGCCGTCGTGGACGGGAGCGATCTCTACGGGTTCACCGTCACCGAGTGGGAGCTGCCGGCCACGTACCCGCCCTTCGCCGCCATCCTCTTCGTACCCACCACCTGGCTCCCCCTCCCCGCCCTCAAGCTCGCCTTCGTCGTCGGCAACGTCTGCCTCCTCGCCCTTCTCATTCATCTCTCCTGCCGGCTCACCCAGCTCCCCACCCGCATCGCCCCCCTCCTCGCCTGCACCGCCCTCGCCCTCTGGCTTGAGCCCGTCTTTCAGACGATCCTCTTCGGGCAGATCAACCTCGCCCTCGCCTGCCTCATCCTCTGGGACCTCACCCGGCCCCCCGGCTCCCTCGGCAAGGGCTTCGCCATCGGTATCGCCGCCGGGCTCAAGCTCACCCCGGCCGTCTTCATCGCGTACCTCTTCCTCCGCGGGCGCGTGCGTGAAGGGTTCACCGCTGTCACCGCCCTCGTCGGCACCGTCGCCCTCGGCGCGCTGACTCTCCCCGCCGCCAGCGTCGACTTCTGGACCCACCGCGTCTTCGAGACGGGCCGCGTCGGCAAAGCGTGGATCGTCGACAATCAGTCGCTTCAGGGGCTTGTGGCCAGAGCCGCACACGATCCGCACCCCGGCCTCCTGTGGGCCGTCCCCGCCGTTCTCGTCGCCGCCGTCGGGCTGTGGCTGGCCGCCCGTACCCCCAGCGAACCCCGCGGAGTGCTCCTCACCGCCGCCACCGCGCTCCTGGTCTCGCCCATCAGCTGGTCCCACCACTGGATCTGGTGCGTACCGCTCCTGACCCTGCTCGTGGCGGAGGGCCGCCCCCGCCTGACCGCGGCGGTGGCGACCCTCTTCACGGTCCGCACCCTGTGGCTGGTCCCCCACCAGGGCGACCTGGACCTGCAACTCCCTCACTGGCAACAGCCGTTGGCCTCGCCCTACCCCCTGTTGGCCGCGGCCCTGGTCCTCAGTTGTCGGCCAGCAGCTCGTCCGCGTCCACGATCCGGTACGCGTACCCCTGCTCCGCGAGGAACCGCTGCCGGTGCGCCGCGAAGTCCTGGTCGATGGTGTCCCGGGCCACCACGGAGTAGAAGCGGGCCTCATGACCGTCAGCCTTCGGACGCAGCACGCGACCGAGCCGCTGTGCCTCCTCCTGCCGGGAGCCGAACGTCCCCGACACCTGGATCGCGACCGTAGCCTCGGGCAGGTCGATCGAGAAGTTCGCGACCTTCGAGACGACGAGGACGGAGATCTCGCCCTCCCGGAACGCGCCGAACAGCTTCTCGCGCTGCGCGTTCGTCGTCTCGCCCTTGATGACCGGCGCGTCCAAGTGCTCGCCCAGCTCGTCCAGCTGGTCGATGTACTGGCCGATGACGAGGGTCTGCTCACCGGCGTGCTTGCGCACCAGCGCTTCCGTCACCTTCCGCTTCGTGACGGTGGTGGCACAGAAGCGGTACTTCTCCTCGGCCTCGGCCGTCGCGTACGCGAGCCGCTCCGCGTCCGTCAGATTGACCCGCACCTCGACACAGTCCGCGGGCGCGATGTACCCCTGCGCCTCGATCTCCTTCCACGGAGCGTCGAACCGCTTGGGGCCGATCAACGAAAAGACGTCCGACTCGCGGCCGTCCTCCCTCACCAGCGTGGCCGTCAGACCGAGCCGCCGCCGGGCTTGGAGGTCGGCGGTGAACTTGAAGACGGGGGCGGGCAGCAGGTGCACCTCGTCGTAGACGATGAGCCCCCAGTCACGGGAGTCGAAGAGCTCCAGGTGCGGATAGACGCCCTTCCGCTTCGTCGTCAGGACCTGGTACGTGGCGATGGTGACGGGCCGGATCTCCTTCCGGGTGCCGCTGTACTCGCCGATCTCCTCCTCGGTCAGCGAGGTCCGCTTGATCAGCTCGCTCTTCCACTGCCGCGCGGAGACCGTGTTGGTCACCAGGATCAGCGTCGTCGCCTTGGCCTCGGCCATGGCACCGGCCCCGACCAGCGTCTTTCCCGCACCACACGGCAGCACGACCACACCGCTGCCGCCGTGCCAGAACCCCTCGACCGCCTGCTTCTGATATGGCCGCAGCGCCCAGCCGTCCTCCGCGAGCTCGATCCGGTGCGCCTCGCCGTCGACGTACCCGGCGAGGTCCTCGGCGGGCCAGCCCAGCTTCAGGAGGGTCTGCTTGATCTGCCCGCGCTCGGAGGGGTGCACGACGACGGTGTCCGCGTCGACCCTGTCCCCGACGAGCGGCTGCACCTTCTTGGACCGCAGGATCTCTTCCAGGACCGGCCGGTCGGTGGTGGTCAGGACCAGGCCGTGCGTGGGGTGCTTCGAGAGGGTGAGCCTGCCGTAGCGCGCCATCGTCTCGGCGATGTCCACGAGCAGCGCGTGCGGCACGGGATAGCGGGAGAACTCCACAAGGGCGTCCACGACCTGCTCGGCGTCGTGCCCCGCGGCACGGGCGTTCCACAGCCCGAGCGGCGTCACGCGGTAGGTGTGGATGTGCTCGGGAGCACGCTCCAGCTCCGCGAAGGGCGCGATGACACGGCGGCAGGCCTCGGCCTGCTCGTGGTCGACCTCGAGCAGGAGAGTCTTGTCCGACTGGACGATGAGGGGACCATTCACGCGCGCACCCTTTCGGTAAGCCAAACGTCCAGTGTGCCGCATGGCGCGCGCATACGGTCCGGCCCACGGGCCCGTCTGCGTCACAGCCCGGGGGCCGCGGGGGCCGCCCTCAGTCGTCCGCCAGCTCCGCGACGCCCGTGACCCGGTGCAGGGGGTACGTCCTGACTTCGTCCGCCGTGTGGTCGTACGCCGTGACGAAGCCGCCCTCCACCCGGATCGGGGCGATCACGCGCTGGCTGGCCGAGCCCTCCGCGTTGACGTAGCCGATCCACAGCGCCTCGCCGGTCAGGACCGCGGTCTGCATGGTGGCGAGGGTCTCCGCCGCCGTGGTGCGGGGCAGCGCTTCGCCCTTCTCCGGGGTCGCCTTGCGGGGCGTCGTCGATGCCAGGTCGCCGGCGCGGATGGCGCGTACGGCAGTGCCGATCAGGGTGGTGTCGGGCAGCGGGGGCCCGTCGTGGACCGGCTCCGGTTTGGTGCGGGGCGGCGAGCGGTGGGCGTGCGCCCGCGTGATCAGTACGTCGCCCTCGGCGCTCTCCGCGGCGGGCGCGAAGCCCATCCCCCGCAGGCCTTCGAGGAGCGCCCCGGGGTCGGCCTGCGCGGCGAGCACGGTGGGCGCGAGGCGGCGCAGGCGCAGGCCCTGGGAGCGCTTGTCGGCGAGGATCTCGTTCAGCAGGGCCTCGTCGTCGCAGCGTACGTACGCGGACGCGGCGCCGATCCGCAGGTGGCCGTGTTTACGGGCCACGTCGTCGATGAGGTACGCGAGCGGCTGCGGCACCGGCGTACGGGAGTGCGCGGCGAGGAAGGCGTGCAGGTCGGACGCCGACTTCCCCGCGTCGAGCGCCCGTCGCACGGAGCCGGGCGTGAACCGGTACACCGTCGCGCCGCCCTTCGACTCCACGTCGGCGAGCACGGAGAGGGTCTCGGCCAGCGGCCGATCCAGCGGGCCGGGGGCCACGGCCGTGAGGTCGGCCTGCAGCAGGACGTGATCGAGCGGTTCGGGGAGCAGCGGGGCGAGGAGCCTGGCGGCTCGTGCCCCGCAGGCGGCGAGTTCGGCGGGGGAGGGGTGGGCGCCTGCCCTTGCCGGGGTCTCCTCGCTCTCGGAGCCGAGCAGTGCCCGTCCGTGCGCGGACAGTGCCCCGCGCCCCGTGACACCCAGCAACTCCGCTTCGTTCAGCGTCCATTGGGCGATGCGGGCCCGCAGCTCCAGGGGTGCGTTGCCGACCGGAGCGTGGGTGGACACGCCGCCCGTGGATGCGCCGCCCCCGGAGGAGCCGCGCGGCGGGCGCTCCCACCGCAGGCGCGCGAGGATCGACTCGGGGGTGGGGCTCGCGCCGTCCGGCAGGGTGGTGAGGAGCGTGAGCACCCGGCGGCGGATCTCCGGCGCCGACGAGCGGTCCAGGTGCGGGCCGAGCGCCGACAGTGTGCGGTCCTTGCCGTCACGGCCGCCGATCAGGCCCGCCGTGCGGGTCGCCGTCAGCCAGGCCGTGGCGATGACCGACCAGCGCTCGGCGGCGGGCAGCTCCTGCCAGTCGTCGTACGCGGGCGTCGCCGCGTACCGCTCGTCCGCGTCGCCGTCCGACGCCACCAGGCCCGCCGCGTAGGCAAGTTCGACCCAGAACGCCGCCACCGGTTCAGGTACGTCGAGGGCGACCGCCGTCCGCTTCAGGTCGCGCACGCTGAGGCCGCCCGCGCGCAGCACGGTGGGGCCGCCCTCGTCCCAGTCCTTCAGGAGCTCCTCGACCGTGTCGAGCGCCATGTACGCCTGGCTCGCCGCCGCCGCGTCCACAGCCTGTGGACGGTGTTCGCGCAGCGGCTCGACGGCGGGCGGCGCCGGTTCGAGCACCCGGTGGGCGCGGCCAGCGCGCAGGTGCAGGGCCGCCTCGCGGGGGAGTACGACGGTGCCGGGCGAGGTGGGAAGCAGGAGCCCCCGGTCCAGGAGCCAGCGCAGGTGGCGGGCCGGATCGGCGGTGACCTGGCCGTACGGCGGGCCCCAGACGAGCCGCGAGAGCACTTCGACGGACTCGGCGGGGGCTTCGTCGAGGAGCGCGGACATCCGCGTGCGGTCCGTGAAGAGCTCGGTGAGCGACTTGACCGCGGAGACCGCGTCGTGGGTGGAGGGGAGCCCGGCCGCCGCCACGATGTCCTGCATACGGTTCGGCGACATGCCCGCGGTGGCTTCGGCGACGGTCGGGCCGAGGCCGGTGGGGGAGGGGTACTGCGGGGCGGGGGCGAGGAGTTCGCGTGCGGTGCGGACCAGGCGGAGGCGGTCGTCGGCACCCCAGATGAGGGCCTGCTCGCGGAGGGTGGCGAGGGCGGTGGTGAGGGCAGCGCCGACGGAGGCGTCGCCTCCCCCGCCCTCGCCCTCGTCTCCCGCGACGAGGGCGTGCAGCTCGTCGTACGTCGCCGGTTCCGGAGCCACGGCGAGTGCCTCGGCGACCTGCTGGGCGAACCGGTCGAGCCGCTCCAGGGCGCGGACCACCGAGGCGCGGGTGGCTGCGCGGGTGGCGAGCTGGGTGAGGTCGTTCGGGACGGGCGTGAGCAGATCGGGGCGGGCGTGGAGCAGCGCGCCGAGGGACGCGTCGTCACGGGAGCGGAGTGCCTCGGCGAGGGACCGGGGGCTGTCCGCTGGGCGCTGGGGCTGCTCGTCGGTGCTCATCAGGGTCACGGTAGCGGGTCGGGGCACGGGGCCGGGCGTTCCTGGTGTCTGTGGGTGTGGGCGGGGGTGTGGGCGGGGGTGTGGGCGGGGCGCGGTTCCCTGGCCGGGTGCGGGTGCGGGTGCGGGTGCGGGTGCGGGTGCGGTGCGTGTGTGGGTGCGGTGCTGTCTGCGGGTCATCGTGCGTTGCTGCGGCGTCACTCCGCCTTGGGTGCGGGGCCGCGCCGGTATGTCCGTCCTCGCTATCGTCCGGTGGCCGTGGGGTTGCTTCGGCGCCGGAGTGCCGCGAACCGTGCTCCGGGCAGACATACCGGCACGTCCCCTCGCGTCTCACTGCCGCCTGCGGGTGCGTGGGGGTCGGGTTTCCCCACCCACCCGTCACCCCCCCCACCCGCCCCCGCCCGGAATGCAGCCCCCCTGGCACCGCGGGGTAATCGGGTGGGCGGGCGGGAAAGCTTGTTCGTTCAGGGGAAGCTGCGGGGTGATCGGGCGGGTGGGTGGGAAAGCCTGTTCGGGCAGGGGAGGCTGCGGGTCCCTCGGGCCTGCCGGAGCCCGGAGGACGCGATACCGTCGACCCACCGGGTACAACGGGCGGGTCGCCAACGCGGCCGCCCCGGAGGGGACTTCGTGGGGATCGAGAGCGATCAGCTCGTCTACGACTATCTGAGCCGCGTCGGCGACCTGGCCCAGCAACGCCAGCTGCCGTCAGGCACCCGCATGCGCCTGGTCTCCGACCTGCGGAACCAGATCGACCGCAGCCGGGCGAAGACCACGGCCGAAAGCCCGGCCGCGATACGCCGCATCCTCGACCGCCTCGGCACCCCCGAAGAACTCGTCGAAGCCGCGGGCTCCGGTGACGTACAGGAGACGGCCGAGCCCCGCCCCGCCGTCCCCACCCAGCGCACAGCGGAGCCGAAGGAACGCCCCAAGCGCCCGCGCAGCGTGATCCCCCGCCCCCGGCCCCGCCCCGCGGCGGCGGAGGAACCGGACCCGCCCCAGGAGGACGTGCCGTCCCCGCCGCACCTCGCCGGCACGGACGAGCTCGGTGAGAGCGGTTCCGAGCCCGACTGGTGGCGAGTGGACAGCAGCCCCTTCGGCCTCGCCGACACCGTGCCGGGCTTCACCGGCGGCGTAGAAATCCCGGAAATCCTCAAGCCCCCGCCGAAGAAGCGCCTCGAAAAGGAAGAGCAAGAGAACGAGGAAGAGGACTTCGACGACGACGAGGACGTCGACGAAGAAGACGTCGATGACGGCCACCCCGCCCCGCGGCGCCGCCTCCGCCTCCGCCGCCCCGCCACCGCCTCCGTCGCCCCAACCCCCACAGCCCCCCGCTTCACCAACCCCCTCCTCCTGCTCGCCGCGGCCCTCCTCACCGTCGGCGCCATCCTCGGCAACTGGCTTGCCCTGGGCGGCGGCTGGCTCCTCGCCTACGCCTCGCGCAGGCTCAGCCGCGCCGAGGCGAAGTGGGCCGTACTCGGTCTGCCGGGGCTTTCCGTGGCCGCCGGGATCACCTGGCTGTGGGGCAGGAACGAAGGCCGCTGGGGCGACGACATCCCCGACGGCCACATGAGCGACGCGATGGCCGAGACCTGGCCGTGGGTGGTACGCGGCGCGGCCGTCGCCTCCGCGCTCTACCTGTTGTGGAGATCGCAGCGGCAACGGCCGTGAGTCACGAGCGAGTCATGAGCCGCGAGCCGCGCGCTGCCTAGGCGCGGTCTGAATCCGGCTGCGCGGTGTCGCCCGCAGCCGCCTCGGGTTTCGTATGGAGGATCTCGCGGGCCTGGTCCGCGGCGCGGGCGAGGCTCTCGCTGACGAAGTCGAGGAAGCGGGCGATGTTCTCCAGGCGGGTGGCGGCCGGGGTGCCGGGCCCGAGGATGCCGACGCCCTGCCGTGCGGTCTCCACGACCTGGGCGGTGGAGCGGGCGCTGGCGATCATCGACTGGTACCAGATGTCGTCGTCGACGACGTAGCGCTCGCGGCGGCGTTCGTCGCGTTCCCGGCGGATGAGGCCCTGCCCGTCGAGGAACGTGATCGCCTTGGAGATGGACGCCGGGCTGACCTGGAGGCGCTGGACGAGTTCGGACGCGGTGAGGCTGCCCGTGTCGGTGGTGCAGAGGCAGGCATGCACCCGGGCCATCATCTTGGGCATCCCCGACTGCATGAAGACGGTGGTGAGCGTCTCCTCGAACTCGCGCACGGCTTCGGCGTCGCGCCCGTGAGCCTGCGGGGCCGCGTCCGGCTCCCGGGGCGCGGTCTGCCTGCGGCGGTGGGTGCGGCGTTCGGTGGCGCGGTGGGCGAGGTCGGCGCGGTAGGCGGTGGGGCCGCCGTTCCGCATCACCTCACGCGTGATCGTCGAGGTCGGACGGTCGAGACGTCTGGCGATCTCCGCGTAGGCAAGGCCTTCGGCCAGCCCCAGCGCGATCTGCTGACGTTCCTGCTGAGTGAGTCTGCCGCCCGGCATCGCGATCTCCTTCGTACTCCTCGGATGCCCTCACCATAGCGTTCACGCTCAATCTATTGCAACGGACGTATGGCAGTCGTTGCATTACTTTCAGGAGCGTTGCAACGATTAGCAGCCATTGACCTGCGGTTACTTACATCCATGGCAACGAGTGTGTTGCCGAGGTAGTGAACGCAACGTAGCTTTTCCCATGTCAGAAACAACGACCTGAAGGAGAGCACGATGCAGAACTTCGACACCCCCACCCCGGTCTCCGCCGTCCTCGACATCCCCGCGGGACACATCCGGTTCATCGCCGCCGACCGGGCCGACACCGCGGTCGAGGTCCGGCCCGCGAACGCATCGAAGGGCCGCGACGTGACGGCGGCGGAGGAGACCACGGTCGAGTACGCCGACGGTGTCCTGCGCATCGAGGCCGCTCCGGCGAAGAACCGGATCCTCGGCAGCGGCTCCGGAGCCGTGGAGGTGACCGTCCAGCTGCCCGCCGGCTCCCGCGTCGAGGCGAAGGCCGCAAGCGCCGACTTCCGGGGGGTCGGACGGCTCGGCGACGTCGTCTTCGAGGGCGCGCAGGGCACGGTCAAGCTCGACGAGACCGCGAGCGCCCGCCTCTCCCTCCAGGCCGGTGACGTCTCGGTCGGCCGACTGGGCGGCCCCGCGGAGATCAGTACGCAGAAGGGCGACCTCCGCATCGCCGAGGCCGTGCACGGCCAGGTCACCCTGCGGACCGAGTCCGGCGAGATCTCGGTCGGCGCCGCCCGGGGAGTCTCCGCCTCCCTGGACGCGGGCACCTCGTACGGCCGGATCCGCAACACGCTCCAGAACGCCGACGGCGCCGCCGCCGGCCTGAACATCCACGCGACCACCGCCTACGGCGACATCACGGCCCGCAGCATCTGACCCCCGCAGCAGCTGACCCCCGGCAGACCCTGAGGAGCACACCCACCATGAAGAATCCCGCCATCGCGGCGAACGGGCTGCGCAAGTCCTACGGCGAGAAGACCGTGCTCGACGGCATCGACCTGGCGGTTCCGGCCGGCACCGTCTTCTCCCTGCTCGGGCCGAACGGCGCAGGCAAGACCACCGCCGTGAAGATCCTCTCCACCCTCGTCACCGCCGACGGCGGGGACCTGCACGTCGGCGGCCACGACCTGGCCGCCGACCCGCAGGCCGTGCGTGCCGCGATCGGTGTCACCGGCCAGTTCTCCGCCGTCGACGGCCTGATCACCGGTGAGGAGAACATGCTCCTCATGGCCGACCTGCACCACCTGCCCAAGCAGGAAGGCCGACGGGTCGCCGCCGAACTCCTTGAACGCTTCGACCTCACCGAGGCCGCGAAGAAGCCCGCCTCCACCTACTCCGGCGGCATGAAGCGCCGCCTGGACATCGCCATGACCCTGGTCGGCAACCCGCGGATCATCTTCCTCGACGAACCCACCACCGGCCTCGACCCCCGCAGCCGCCACAACATGTGGGGCATCATCCGCGAGCTCGTCTCCGACGGCGTCACCGCCTTCCTCACCACCCAGTACCTGGAAGAAGCCGACGAACTCGCCGACCGCATCGCGGTGTTGAACAACGGCAAGATCGCCGCCGAAGGCACAGCCGAAGAACTCAAGCGGCTCATCCCCGGAGGCCACGTACGCCTCCGCTTCACCGACCCGACCGCCTACCAGCACGCATCCAGCACCCTCACCGAAGCGACCCGCGACGACGAGGCACTCTCCCTGCAGATCCCCAGCGACGGCACCCAGCGCGAGCTCCGCTCCATCCTCGACTGGCTCGACTCCGCCGACATCGAGGCCGACGAACTGACCGTGCACACCCCCGACCTCGACGACGTCTTCTTCGCCCTGACCGGCAGCGACACCCACGTCCCCAACAAGACCAAGGAGAACGTCCGATGAGCTCCCTCTCCCTCGCCGTCCGCGACTCGTCCACGATGCTGCGACGCAACCTCCTGCACGCCCGCCGCTACCCGTCGATGACCCTCAACCTGCTGCTCACCCCGGTCATGCTGTTGCTGCTCTTCGTCTACCTCTTCGGCGACGTGATGAGCGCCGGGATCGGCGGCGGCGGAGCGGACCGCTCCGACTACATCGCCTACATCGTCCCGGGCATCCTGCTGATGACCATCGGCGGCACCGTCGTCGGCACCGCCGTCTCGGTCTCCACCGACATGAGCGAAGGCATCATCGCCCGCTTCCGCACCATGGCCATCCATCGCAGTTCCGTACTTGTCGGACACGTCATCAGCAGCGTCCTGCAGTCGGTTGCCAGCGTGGTCCTCGTCGGCGGCATCGGCGTCGCCATCGGCTTCCGCTCCACCGACGCCACCGTCCTGGAATGGCTGGCCGCCTTCGGAGTGCTCGTCCTCTTCGCCATGGCACTCACCTGGGTCGCCGTCGGCATGGGCCTGGTCAGCCCGAACGCCGAAGCCGCGGGCAACAACGCCATGCCGATGATCCTGCTGCCCCTCTTCTCCAGCGCCTTCGTCCCCGTCGGGTCCATGCCGGGCTGGTTCCAGCCGATCGCCGAGTACCAGCCCTTCACCCCCGCCATCGAGACCCTGCGCGGCCTGCTCCTCGGCAGCGAGATCGGCAGCAACGGATGGCTCACCATCGCCTGGTGCCTGGGACTGACCGTGCTCGGCTACTTCTGGTCGACCTCGAAGTTCAACGACGACCCCAAGTAGACGACCCGAAGTAGACGACCCGAAGTAGACGACCCCAAGTAGCCGTCACGACTCCGGGGGCCCGGCGGCCCCCGGAGTCCTGGCGGCTACTTCTTCGTCAGGGACTTCTGCATCTCGTCCAGGATCTTGTTCGCCGCCGTGTAGCCGATGCCCTGGATCCACAGCTCGTCGTCGACGGTGTGGACGTTGCCCTTCTTCACCGCGCCCATGTTCTTCCACAGGCTGCTGCCGACGGTCTGCGTCTGCTTGGACTTCTTCGGATCGCCGTACGTGGAACGGAAGATGACATCCGCGTCCGCGAGGTCGATCTTCTCGGGCGACACGTCGTACGAGAAGCCGTCCTTGGCCTTGGCCGCGATGGCCGGGCGGCCCAGACCGACGTCCTTGAGGAGCGTGGCGATGTATGTCTGCTCGCCGTAGATGCGGATGTCCGCGCCCTCCACGAAGCGCACGATGTTGACCTCCGTCGCCTTGGCCTTCGCAGGGCCGCCGACCGCGGTGGTGACCTTCTCGGCGTGCGCGTCGTACGCGGAGACGACCTTCTTCGCCTCGGCCTTCTTGCCCAGCGCGTCGGCGTGGACCTGGAAGTTCTCCTTCCAGGGGTGGCCGGTGTTCTCCGTCATCACGGTCGGCGCGATCTGCTTGAGCTGCTCGTACTTCGCGGCGTGCCGGATCTTGCTGGTGAGGATGACGTCCGGATTGAGGGCCGCGATGGCCTCCATGTTCGGATTCAGCATCTCGCCGACGTCCTTGATGCCGCTGACCTTGTCCTTGGGCAGGTAGCTCGGGAAGCCCGACGACGCCTCGACGTGCGTGGAGCCCACCGGCTTCACGCCCAGCGTGATCGCGGAGTCCAGTTCGGCCGTGTCGAGGACGACGACACGCTTCGGGGCGACCGGCACCTTCACGTCGCCCATCGCGGTCTTGACGACGTGCGTCTTGCCGGAACCCGAACCTGAACCCGAGCCGGAGTCGTCGGAGGAGTCCGACGAGCCGCAGGCGGAGAGCGCGAGCGCCCCGCTGAGGGCGAGCGCCCCGGCGGCGAGGGAGCGGCGGCGGCTCGCGGAGCCGCTCTGGAGGTTGACGGAGGTCATGGCTTCTGGGCCACCTTTCGATCGGACGAGGACTTCGAGTTCGATTCGGCGGCCCACGGAGCCCCGGGAACGACCAGGGGCGACCCGGTCACCGGATCCGGCACCACCACACACTCCAGACCGAACACCTCGCGTACGAGATCCTCGGTGACGACGTCGGCGGGCGCGCCCTCGGCGACGATCCGGCCCGTCTTCATGGCGACGAGGTGATCGGCGTACCGGGCGGCCTGGTTGAGGTCGTGCAGCACGACGACCACGGTCCTGCCGCGCTCACCGTCCGGCCCGTCGGCGGCCAACTGGCGCACCAGATCCAGCACTTCCACCTGGTGCGAGATGTCGAGATACGTCGTCGGCTCGTCCAGGAGCAGGATGTCCGTCTCCTGAGCGATGGCCATCGCGATCCACACCCGCTGGCGCTGACCGCCCGAAAGCTCGTCCACGGACCGCTCGGCGAGCGCGGCGACGTCAGTACGCTCCATCGCCTGCGTCACGGCCCGCTCGTCCTCGTCGGACCACTGCTGCCACCAGTGCTGATGCGGCTGGCGCCCACGCGCGACGAGGTCGGCGACGGTGATCGCCTCCGGGGCGACGGGCGTCTGCGGGAGCAGCCCGATCTGCTGGGCGATCTTCTTGGTCGGCAGCTTGGCGAGCGCGTCGCCGTCGAGCAGGACCGCGCCGCTCCTGGGCTTGAGGAGGCGGCCGAGTGCGCGCAGGGTGGTCGACTTTCCGCACGCGTTGGGGCCGACGATGACGGTGACCTTGCCGTCGGGGACCGCGAGTTCGAGCTCGTGCACGACTTCGCGGTCCTCGTAGGCGAGGGTCAGCTCGCGGGCGCTGAGGCGGGCGGCGGTCACGAGGTGCCTCCATTGCGGACGGAACGGCTGCGGACGCTGTGGCTTCGCACGATCAGCCAGATCAGGTACGGGGCTCCGACGGCCGCCGTGAGGACGCCGACCGGCAGCTCGGTGGGCGAGAAAAGACGCCGGGCAAGGAGATCGGCGAGGACGAGGATCAGCGCGCCGATCAGCGCCGAGCAGAGCAGCGGGATCTGCGCGGTGCGGGTGAGGCGGCGGGCGATCTGCGGGGCGAGCAGCGCCACGAAGTCGACGGGCCCGGCGGCGCCGGTCGCCACGGAGGCGAGGACGACGCCGAGCAGCACGAGACCGAGGCGTACGTGACCGAGGCGCGCCCCGAGCGCGGTCGCCGTGTCGTCGTCCATGGTCACCGAGCGCTGGGCGCGGGCGGCCCAGAACACGAACGGGAGCAGGACGAGCAGGGTCAGGGCGAGAGGTGCCGCCTCCGTCCAGCCGCGCCCGTTGAGGGAGCCCGTCATCCAGATCTGCGCCTGCTGGGCGACGAGATAGTCGCCCTTGGTCATGAAGAGCGTGGTGATGGAGCGCAGGGCGATCGCGAAGCCGATGCCGATGAGCACGAAGCGGGTCGCGTGCAGGCCGCCGCGCCAGGCGAAGACGTACACGAGGGCGGCCGCGACGACGCCACCGAGCACCGAGAGATACGGCAGGACGGTGGCGGAGGTGACCCCGAGGGTCATCGCCCCCACCGTCAGGGCGCTCGCGCCCTGGCTGATGCCGATGATGTCGGGGCTGGCCAGGGGGTTGCGGGCGACGGTCTGGATGAGGCCGCCCGCGATACCGAAGGCGGCGCCGACGAGGAGTCCGACGACCATGCGGGGTTCGCGCAGCGTTCCCACGACCAGCTCGTCCGGCGACGGCTGCCCGAAGACGACCTTCAGGGCTTCGGCGGGCTGTACGAAGGACTCGCCTATGCAGAGGTACGCGAGGCAGCTCGCCGCCAGGAGCAGGGCGAGGCCGACCGCGGCTGCCGCCGACCGGCGGTGCAGGAGGAACGCGGCTTTCCGGAGCCGCAGTACGGAATACCCTGCTGGACGCAGCTTCATCGGCCGGCCCGCAGCGGTGGTTGTGCCCACCCGTTCCGCCGTGCGGAACGCCTGCCCACAACGGCTACTCACGCTGCCACCGCCTTCCGGCGCACCAGCGTCACAAGGAACGGCACCCCGATGAGCGCGGTCATCACCCCGGCAGGCACCTCACTGGGCGGGAAGACCACTCGCCCCACGGTGTCGGAGACGAGAAGCATGACGGGTCCGAGGACGGCGGCCATGGGCAGCACCCAGCGATGCCCGCTCCCCACGATCGCGCGAGCGATGTGCGGGACAGCGAGGCCGATGAAGGCGATGGGCCCGGCAGCCGCCACGCCCGCCCCCGTGAGCACGGTCGCCCCGAGCCCCCCGACGATCCGCACCGTCGCGACCTTCTGCCCGAGCCCCTTGGCCACGTCCTCGCCGAGGGCGAGTGCGTCGAGCCCGCGCGCCACTGACAGCACGAGCACGAGCCCCACCAGGAGGAACGGCCAGATCTGCCCGGCGATCTCCGCGTCGCGCCCGGAGAGCGAACCCACCTGCCAGAAGCGGAACTCGTCCAGGGCGGAGGCCTTGGTGGTGAGGATCCCGGTGGTCACGGACACCAGCAAGGCATTGATGGCGGCGCCGCCGAGGGCGAGTTTCACCGGGGTCGCCCCGCCCCGTCCGCTCGCGGCGATCGCGTACACCGCTACGGACGCGATGCCCGCGCCGACGAAGGCGTACCAGACGTATCCGGTCAGCGTGTGGACGCCCGCGAACGCGATCGCCATGACCACACCCACCGAGGCGCCCTGGCTGACGCCGAGGATGCCGGGGTCGGCGATGGGGTTGCGGGTGATGCCCTGGAGGACCGTGCCGGCGAGCGCGAGCGCGGCGCCGACCATCAGGCCGATGAGCGTGCGAGGCACCCGCATCTCGCGGATGACCTCGGCGGCGTCGCTGTGCCCGCCGTGCAGCAGGGCGTCGATGACGGCGGACGGCGCGATCGCGCGGGCGCCGACGGAGAGGCTGAGCAGGACCGCGAGCAGCAGGGCCACGACGGCCGCCGTCATCGCGACAGCGCGTCTGACTGGCACACGCATCGGCTGAGCTCGTTTCGGATCGGTAGGGGCTGAACGGCGAAGCTTGGTAAGGCTTGGCTAAGAGTAAGGGCGACCTCAGCGCCGGTCACCCGCCGGTCGGGCCTCTGCACAATGGCCTCATGACCTCACGCGCCCTGACGGTCGGCTTCGACCTCGACATGACCCTGATCGACTCCCGCCCCGGCATCAAGGAGGCCTATCTGGCCCTCTCCGCCGAGACCGGAACGTACATAGACGCCGACCTCGCCATCACCCGGCTCGGCCCGCCCCTGGAGGAGGAGCTGCGCAACTGGTTCCCAGCGGAGCAGATCCAGGAGATGGCCGACCGCTACCGTGAGATCTATCCCACATACGCCATCACGCCCACCCTCGCCATGACCGGCGCCCGTGAGGCGGTCGCGGCGGTCCGCTCCCACGGCGGCCGGGCGATCGTGGTCACCGCCAAGCACGAGCCGAACGCGAAGCTCCACCTGGCGCACCTCGGCATCGAGGCGGACGCGGTGATCGGCTGGCTGTGGGCCGAGGCCAAGGCGGAGGCGCTGCGCGAGCACGACGCGGCTGTGTACGTCGGTGACCACACCGGTGATGTACGCGGCGCGCGTACGGCGGGCGCGCTGTCCGTCGCGGTGGCGACCGGGCCGTGCGACGCAGCGGAACTGCGCGCGGCGGGCGCGGATGTCGTGCTCGGTGACCTGACGGAGTTCCCCGCCTGGCTCGACGGGTACGTCGCCGGCGCCGCGGGCGTCGCCGTCAGGTAGCCGCGGACTTGGCCTGGCGGCGCTGCACGGCGATACCGCGCAGCACTCCCGCCACGGCGATGAGGAATCCGACGCCCATCAGCATGCACACCGCGTACGCGATGGACGGGAAGGGGTCGGTGCCGAGGAACAGCGGGGCCACCGTGACCAGAGTGGCCACGGCTCCGACGAAGAAAACGATCGCTCCGGTACGGACGAGGCCATCGCCCGGTCCGGCGGAATTCGTTTGGGTTTTGTCACGCACCCCACCAGGGTAGTTCCCAGCGCGAAGGAAGAATCCGGGGACGTCTTGTCACCGGCCCCCGGACCAATAGTCTTGGTGCTGGCGGGTCGGGCGACCCGCTGTAGTGCTATCCAGAGCCGTTTTCCGCGGCATAGACGCGTACGACGACAAGTACGAGGACGAGGACTTCAGGTGCCTACCGGCAAGGTCAAGTGGTTCAACAGCGAGAAGGGCTTCGGCTTTCTCTCCCGCGATGACGGCGGCGACGTCTTCGTGCACTCCTCCGTACTGCCCTCAGGTGTCGACACACTCAAGCCCGGCCAGCGCGTCGAGTTCGGCGTCGTCGCCGGCCAGCGCGGTGACCAGGCCCTTTCGGTGACGATCCTCGACCCGACACCGTCCGTCGCGGCCGCGCAGCGGCGCAAGCCGGACGAACTGGCGTCCATCGTCCAGGACTTGACGACCCTCCTGGAGAACATCACGCCGATGCTGGAGAAGGGCCGCTACCCCGACAAGGCGTCGGGCGCCAAGATCGCGGGCCTGCTGCGGGCGGTCGCGGACCAGCTGGACGTGTAGTTCTCAGGCGTAGGTGAGCGCCGTGGGCGCGAGGGGCGGAACGAGCCCCTCCGCCGCGGCGCGCGTCAGGAGTCCGCGGATCGCCGCGTAGCCGTTCTCGCCGAGATCGGCCGTGAACTCGTTCACGTACAGGCCGATGTGCTGGTCGGCGACGGCCGGATCCATCTCCTGCGCGTGCTCCTGGACGTAGGGGCGCGAGGCCTCCGGGTCGTCCCAGGCCATCCGCACCGAGGTACGGACCGCGTCCGCGAGCTGCAGCAGGCGCTCTTCCCCCAGTGACCGCTTGGCGATGATCGCGCCCAGCGGGATGGGCAGACCGGTCGTCCGCTCCCAGTGCTCGCCCATGTCGGCGAGGCAGTTGAGCCCGTAGTTCTGGTACGTGAAGCGTGCCTCGTGGATGACGAGCCCCGCGTCGACCTTGCCGTCCCGCACCGCGGGCATGATCTGGTCGAAGGGCAGCACCACGATCTCGCCCACGCCGTCGGCAAGGGTGTCGGCCGCCCAGAGCCGGAACAGCAGGTACGCCGTCGACTTCTCGCTCGGTACGGCCACCGTCTTCCCGGTGAGGTCGACCCCGGCCTCCCGGGTCAGCACCAGCGGCCCGCAGCCACGCCCGAGCGCACCGCCGCACGGCAGCAGCGCATACTCGTCGAGGACGTAGGGCAGCACGGCGTACGACACCTTCAGTACGTCGAACTCACCGCGCTCGGCCATGCCGTTGGTGATGTCGATGTCGGCGAAGGTCACATCGAGCGTGGGCGCGCCGGGAACGCGGCCGTGGGCCCAGGCGTCGAAGACGAACGTGTCGTTGGGGCAGGGGGAGTAAGCGATCTGCAGGGGGTTCGCAGAGGCCGCGTCCTGCGTGGGCGATTCAGTCATGCCGTTTCCAACTCTCCAGTACGGGCGCGAATTTCCCGAACGCGCCACCCAGCGCGCCAAGCGCCTCGCCGATCCGCCAGGCACCGCGGTCCCGCGGCCCGACGGCGTTGGAGACCGCGCGTATCTCCAGGACGGGAAGTGTGTACGCGGCGGCAGCCTCGGCGACCCCGAATCCCTCCATCGCCTCCGCGAGGGCCCGCGGGTGGCTCCGCCGCAGCTCGGCGGCGCGCTCGGCGGAGCCGGTCACGGTGGAGACGGTCAGGACGGTGCCGGTGAGAGCGCCACAGGCGGCGGCAAGGTCCCGTACGAGGGAAAACGGCGGCCTGTGGGTGACGGCGCCGAACCCGAGTTCGGTGACGGGCAGGAAGCCGTCGGGCGTCTCGGCACCCAGATCGGCCACGGTGATCTCGTCGGCGAGCACGACGGAGCCGAGGGGCGCGTCGGGCTGGAAGCCGCCACCGATCCCGGCGGAGACCACCAGGTCGTACGGGGCGCGCGCGAGGGCGGCCGCCGTGTGCGCCGCGGCGGCCGCGGGGCCGACACCGACGGCGATGGCGTCGGCGTACGGAGGCAGCCGGTCAGCCACCGCGTCCCGTTCGGCGGGGACCGCGGTGGCTACCAGAACACGAAGGGGAGACGTGGTCAGGCGTCCTTCTTGAGCTTGAACGACCACAGGCCGGTCGCCTTGGCCGACGAGCCCTTGCCGCCTTCGAGCAGGCTGACGGTGGTGGAGTTGGCGCCGCCGCCGTACTGCTGGTTGAAGAAGACGCTGCCGGGGATGACGACGTACGTCTTCTTGCTGGCCTCGGTGAGCGGCTGACCATTCATCAGGAGCGTCCAGCCCTTCTCGGCGACCTCGGGGTCGACGCCGAAGCGGACCTTCTCGTCGGGGTCGACCTTGATGGACTTGACGTCCGTGTCCTTGAGGCAGCCCTGCAGCTGGGACTGCTTGAGCTCCTCGCCGTCGTTGTAGCAGGAGGCCTCGGAGTTCACCGAGTTGCTGCCGACCGTGATGGTGGCGAGCGGCGTCGGCTTGTCGCAGGCCGACAGGACGAGGAGTCCGGCGGAGACAGCGCCAAGGGCGGCCACGGAACGGCGACGGCGTGCCGAGCTGTGAACGTGTGCGGCTCCGCCGCGGAGCAGGGAGGTCATGGGCGAAGGCTATCGGGCACCCCGTGCCGTCCCGCCACGTGGGGGTCGCGGCGTGCCGCACCCATTGTTCTGCCGGGCTCACGCCACCCGCGAGCGGCGCTTCCCGCCGTGCCGGGCCGCCGAGAGCAGGCCCCGCGCGGTCGACAGCCAGCCGACGGCGACGATCCCCGCAGCCACCGCGAGCCCCAGTGACCCGATCAGCGGCAGGGCCATGCCGATGCCGCCGCCCACCACCCACGCCATCTGAAGGATGGTCTCCGAGCGGGCGAAGGCGGAGGTCCGCACTTCTTCCGGTACGTCCCGCTGGATCAGGGCGTCCAGGGAGAGCTTCGACATGGCCTGCGCGAAGCCCGCCACGGCACCGAGGCAGGCGACGCCGATCGCCCCGAAGAACACCGCCGCGGTGATCGCCACGCCGAGGACGACGGCGACGACGGTCACGATGATGACTTCGGGCGCCCGCGATTTGAGCCCGGCACCGACGGCGGTGCCGAGCGCGTTCCCCACGCCCGCCGCGACACCCACTATCCCCAGGGACACCGCGGCGCTCTGGCCGCCGAGCGGTTCCTCGCGCAGCAGGAAGGCGAGGAAGAAGATGAGGAAGCCGGAGAGACAGCGCAGCGAGGCGTTGACGGTGAGGGCGTGCGTGACGGCGGGTCCGACCGTACGCAGTCCAAGGCGCCGCTTCTTGGAGGTGTCCGCCGCAGCCTCGGCGCGCGCGTGCAGATGCAGATGCTCCTCGTCGGCCGCGAGCAGCGCCTTGTGCTCGCCCTTCGCCGAGTCGACCTTGGGCGGCAGTGAGAGGGACAGGAACATCCCGACGATGAACAGCACGAAGGCGCCGTACAGCGGCCAGCGCGGTCCGAGCGCCTGGAGCCCCGCGCCGATGGGAGCGGCGATACCGGTCGCGAGCAGCCCACCGAGCGTGACTCTGGAATTGGCCTTGACCAGGGAGAAGCCCTTGGGCAGCAGCCGGGGCACCACGGCGCTCCGTACGACTCCGTACGCCTTGGACGCGACCAGGACGCCGAGCGCGGCCGGATAGAGCTCCAGGCTCCCGGTGATCACCGCTTCGGACAGCAGCAGGGCCAGGAGGGCGCGGGCCAGCATCGCGGCGGCCATGGCGTAGCGGCGGCCGTGCGGGAGGCGGTCCAGGAGGGGGCCGATGACGGGGGCGAGGAGGGTGAAGGGCGCCATGGTGATGGCGAGATAGAGGGCGACACGGCCGCGCGCCTCGTCCGTCGGGACGGAGAAGAAGACGGTCGAGGCGAGCGCGATGGTGATCATGACGTCGCCCGCGCCGTTCACGGCGTGCAGTTCGATGAGCTTGCCGAGCCCCGACTCGCCCGCGCCGTGCGCATGCGTGGCCTTGCGGATGCCGCGGGCCGTGCCGGTGAAGGGCAGGTGCAGGGCGCGGCCGACCCAGCGGGCGGTCCGGTTCAGCACCGGACCCCGTCCGCTGACTCGTTGGGACGACGACCTTGCGGCAGCCACCCCGTCATAGTGCCCTCTATTGGGCCGGGCTAGTGCGCATCGACAGCGGGGTAATCGGGTGGGTGGACGGGAAAAATCCGCCGCGGAGCGGCAGCGGGGCCGGGCCCGGCCGCGGGGGGCGGGCACGCCGGTGTAGGCCCAGAGGCCAGGAGAAGGTAGCGTGCGTAGCGCGCCTGCGGCGGTTGTTCTTGGCCGCGCGCCTCTCGGTCATCCCGCAGAATGGATGACGTAGGTGCGCCCGAGGACGTTAGGGCGCGGACGTCGACGCGGCCCTCCGGTCCGCTCCGTCCGCACTCCCGCGTATGGGTGGCGCACTCGTGAGACGGCGTAATGGAGAAGCGATACCTGTGAGCGCAGCGACAACGCGAAGCCGTACCCCGCGTACCCCGCGTACTCCCGACCGCCTGTGCGCCGAGGCGGTGGGACTCGCCCGGGACGCGGCCGAGGAGACCGCCGCGCCCGGTGTGGTCGGTGAGCATGTCGAGGTCGTGGTCGAGGGCGACCGCGTCGTCACGCACCTGTTCGAGTGCAAGGAGTTCGGCTACCGGGGCTGGCGCTGGGCCGTGACGGTGGCCCGTGCCTCGCGCGCCAAGGTCGTCACGCTCGACGAGACGGTGCTGTTGCCGGGGCCCGACGCGCTCCTCGCCCCCGAGTGGGTGCCCTGGAGCGAGCGGCTCCGCCCCGGTGACATGGGCCCGGGGGACCTGCTCCCCACGGACGCGGAGGACCTGCGCCTGGAGCCCGGTTACTCGGGCGAGGAGGAGCCGCCGCCGAACTCCGTCTTCTCGGAGGAGATGGCGGAGCTGGTCGACGCGGAGGACGCGGAAGTGACGGCGGGGCCGCCCGCCGAGCTGCCGGCGGCGCCGGCGCGTGGCTCCATCGCGGCGCTCGCGGACGAGCTGGGCATGCGCAGGGCGCGGGTCCTCTCCCGGTACGGCCTGCATGCCGCGGCCGACCGCTGGGAGGAGTCGCACGGCGCGAAGACGGCGATGGCGCAGGCGGCGCCCGCGTCCTGCGTCAGCTGTGGCTTCCTTGCCCCGATCGGCGGATCGCTCGGGCAGGCATTCGGTGTGTGCGCGAACGAGTTCGGTCCTGCGGACGGGCATGTGGTGTCCCTCGCGTACGGCTGCGGGGGGCACTCGGAGGCGGCCGTGATGCCGAAGCCGCCGCGGCCTGCCGCGCCCGTCCTGGACGAGACCCGGGTGGACGTCCTCCCGCTGCGGCCCGCGCCTGACTCGGGGTCGGTGCCGTTGGAGGCGGCGGCGGAAGAACTCGGCCACTCCTGAGCTCCCGCTGGGGGTGGCGGACTGGGGGTTGCCCCGTGGCCGGGGCGGCCCCTGCGGGTGGGGCTGGCTGCGGACGGTCTTTCCCGCGCTGCGCGCGGATGTCTCCCACCCACCCGCCCGATTGCCCTGTGGCGTAGGGGTTGTCGTGGGTGGGGCGGGGTCTGCTCTTGCCGTGCGGGCCGGTGGTCGCTCTTCCCGCGCTGCGCGCGGATTGCCCCCACCCACCCGCCCGATTGCCCGCGCGGTGCGGGGCGTGGGTCGGGCGGTGCTTGTTCCTGGTGTGCGGCTCGGTGGGCCTTCTTCCCGCGTCCACCGGCCCGTTTGCCCGGCATGGGTGAACTGCGGGGTAATCGGGTGGGCGGGTGGGAGATGCCCGCGCGGAGCGCGGGTAAGACGACCACCGGGCTGCAGGTGATGCGCCCCCCCTCCGAAACGCGGGGTAATCGGGTGGGTGGGCGGGCAAGATCCCGCGCGGAGCGCGGGGAAGGTCGCCGTCCGGCTGCCGGTGGCGTACCTGCCGCGCCCCCGCAAGGCGACCCGCAAGGGGAGGTGACACCCGGCCAGGTGGTGGCCCACCGGGCGTTGGGGGAAAGCCGGGACGCGATACCGTTCGCCCCGCGAACCAAGCGAGGGAGACGACACCGTGAGCAAGACCGTGCGGCCGGCGGCCGAGGGTACTGACCCGTTCGGCACGGCACGGCTCCGACGGGGAGTCCTCGACGCCTGGGCGGCGAGCCCGGCCCGGTTCAGGGAGGACGCCAACGCCGAGGAGGACCTCGCCCTCGGCGGCTACCGGGACCGCCTGATCGTCGAGCTCGCCCAGAATGCCGCTGATGCCGCGGCCAGGGCCGGGACCCCGGGACGCCTCGCCCTCACCCTCCGGGACGGAGTACTCGCCGCCGCCAACAACGGCGCCCCCCTCGACGCCACCGGAGTCGAATCGCTTTCCACCCTCCGCGCCTCCGCCAAGCGCGAGGAACAGAGCAACGGCGCCGTCGGCCGCTTCGGCGTCGGCTTCGCCGCCGTACTCGCCGTCTCCGACGAGCCCGCCCTCGTGGGGCGTACCGGCGGCGTCCGCTGGTCCCTGAGCGAGGCGCGTGAACTCGCCGCCGACACCGCCCGCTTCAGCCCCGGCCTCGGAGATGAAATCCGCAGGCGCGACGGGCACGTGCCCCTGCTGCGGCTGCCCTTCGCCGCCGAAGGGACTGCCCCGGAGGGGTACGACACCGTCGTCATCCTGCCCCTGCGCGACGCCGCCGCCGAGGATCTCGTCGTACGGCTCCTCGACGGCATTGATGATGCTCTTCTCCTCGCCCTGCCCGGCCTTGAGGAAGTGACGGTCCAGGTCGGCGACCAAGCCACCCGCACCCTCCACCGCACCGCCGAACCCGGCTACGTGGACGTATCCGACACCCGCGACGGCGCCACCCGCTGGCGCACCGTCAGCCACCAGGGACCCCTGGAACAGGGCCTCCTCGCCGACCGGCCCGTCGAGGAGCGGCTGCGGCCCCACTGGTCCGTCACCTGGGCCGTCCCCACCGACCGCGAAGGCGCCCCGCAAGCACCCCGTAGCGCCCCCGTCCTGCACGCGCCCACCCCGAGCGACGAGCCGCTCGGGGTACCTGCGCTGCTCATCGCCTCGTTCCCTCTCGATACCACCCGGCGGCACGCCGCGCCCGGCCCCCTCACGGACTTCCTCGTGGAGCGCGCGGCCGACGCGTACGCCGAACTCCTCGCCGACTGGCGCCCCGTCGGCGAAGGCATCATCAGCCTCGTCCCCGGCCCGCTCGGCAAGAGCGAGCTCGACGGCGCGCTGCGCCAGGCCATCCTCGACCGGCTGCCCCGTACGGCTTTCCTGCCCCCCGCGGTGGAGGCCGTTCCCCAAGAGGACCCCGACGTACCCGAGTGGACGGTCCCCGTCGCGCTGCGACCGCGTGACGCGGAGGTCGTGGAGGGGGCGGGCGCCGACACCGTACGCGTGCTCGCCGATGTGCTGCCCAGCCTGCTGCCCGCGGGACTTGAGCGGCGTGCCGAACTCCGCACCCTCGGCGTCGCCCGCGTTCCGCTGACCGAGGCCATCGACCGCCTCGCGGGTCTTGAGCGGGAGCCGGGCTGGTGGCACAGGCTGTACGACACCCTTGCCGGTGTCGATCCTGACCGCCTCACCGGGCTGCCCGTACCCCTCGCCGACGGGCGCACCACCATCGGGCCCCGGCAGGTTCTGCTGCCCGTCATCGGGGACGACAGCGATCCCGCCGCCCTCGTCCGCCTCGGCCTGAAGGTCGCGCACCCCGACGCCGTGCATCCCCTCCTGGAGAAGCTCGGCGCCCTGCCCGCCACGCCCCGCGCCGTCCTGACGACCCCGCAGGTCCGCGCCGCCGTCGCCGCGTCCCTCGACGACGACACGTGGGACGAGGACGCCCTGGACGCCGACGAGCTGGCGGAGATCGTGCTCTCGCTCGTGCGTGACGCGAACCTCGCGCCCGGCGACGAGCCCTGGCTCGGCGCGCTCGCACTCCCCGATGAGGAGGGCGAGCTCGCTCCCGCCGGGGAACTCGTCCTTCCCGGCAGTCCCTTCGCCCAGGTCATGCGCGAGGACGAGCTCGCCACGGTGGACGCCGAGCTCGCCGAGCGCTGGGGCGAGCAGCCCCTCGCCGCATGCGGTGTGCTCGCCACCTTCGCGCTCGTCCGCGCCACCGACGTCGTACTCGACCCCGATGAACTGGAGCCGCGCGAGGGCGACTTCGCCGAGCCCGACGACGCGGGGCTGCTCGACGCGGTCGACGTGTGGTGCGAGGACACCCTCGACCGGCTGCCGGAGACTCCCGTCCCGCCGGTCGCCACCGAGATCATCGCCGTACGGGATCTGGACCTGGTCGACGAGGACTGCTGGCCGCAGGCCCTGGCGATGCTCTCGCGCCCGCCGCTGCGGGACGCGCTGACGCAGCCGCTGCGGATCCTGCTCCCGGACGGCACGACGGAGAGCGTCCGGTCGTACACGGCTTGGTGGTTGCGCGGGAATCCCGTCCTCGGCGGCCGGCGCCCCGCCGGCCTGCGGGCCTCGGGCGGCGATCCGCTGCTCGAAGGGCTCTACGACGCCGCCGACGCCGCCGGGTTCGACGACGAGCAGGTGCTTCGCGCGCTCGGCGTCCGCACGTCGGTCACCGCACTCCTGGAGGAGCCCGGCGGCGCGGCCGAACTGCTCGACCGGCTCGCGGACCCGGAGAGGACCGTTTCGGCGCCCCAACTGCACGCGCTGTACGGCGCCCTGGCCGACCTGGACCCGGAACAGGTGACGCTGCCGGACGAGGTGCGGGCCGTCGTGGACGGTGAGGTCGTGGTCGTCGACGTGGCGGACGCGGTCGTCGCCGACGCCCCCGACCTGCTGCCGCTGACCGGGGGCGTGGCGCTGCTGCCGGTGGAGCCCCGCAAGGCCCGCGACCTGGCCGAGCTGTTCCAGGTGCGCAGGCTGAGTGAGACGGCTGCCGTGGAGCCCGCGGGGGAGGGCGAGGAGCATCCGGTGCCGGAGTCGGTCCGTACGCTGCTCGGTCCGGCCGTCCCGGAGACGTACATCGAGCACGAGGAACTGATCGGCGGGGGCGTCGAGCTCGACTGGCGCCGGATGCCGGACGGCACCGTCCACGCCGCCACCCTGGAGGGCGTCGCCGCCGGTCTCGCCTGGTCGGCGGGCCAGTGGCCGCGGCGCTTCGAGGTCGCGGCGCTGCTCGAAGATCCCTCCCGCACGGAGGAGCTGGAGCGGGACCGCTGGTTCGACTGACTCGTCCGCCGGTTCGCGGGGGCTGGTCGCGCAGTTCCCCGCGCCCCCTTCGGGGTCCGGCCCGCTGCGGTGGAATTCCGGCCTCCAGAACCCGGTCACATAATCTTCATTTCCCGTACAACCAGAAGCCCCCATCGCAGGTCTGATCTTCCGAGTCAACAGACTCCTAGATCACTGGGCTCCGCGTGACAACCCCCATACACCGCGGAGCCCCCTTCCCAACTGGGGAAACACATGCGCATCCGTGCCACCGTGGCCGCACTGACCGGCACCCTGGCTCTGTCCGCTCTCGTCGTACCGGCCGCTCAGGCGGCCGATGAGCCGAGCGTCCCGAAGTTCGCGCCCTTCGCCGCCAACGCGCCGGCCGACGAGGTCGTCGGCGACACGAAGATCACGAAGGTCACCGTCAACGGTGGCAAGAACATCGTGGTCGGCACCACCGAGAAGAAGAAGTTCACCGTCGCCATCACGGCGACCGACCCCGAGGGCATCTACGACGCCGATGCCTCGCTGTGGCACGGCTCGGACATCGAGAGCGACATCGACGGCCTGCTCTTCTCCGATGAGGACGGGTCCACGTGCAAGGTCGTCGACGCGACCACCTCCACCTGCACGGTCAACGTCACGGTCGACCCGACGCTCGACCTCTACAGCAACATCCTGGCCGGCAAGTGGAAGGTGTCGGCGAACGCGATCGGCAACGACGGCGACTACGTCATCAAGGACACGTTCGGCTACGCCAGCATCCAGCGCAACGCCCGCCTCACCACCAACGCCTCCCCGGAGCCCATCAAGAAGGGCAAGACCCTCACGGTCACCGGCGCCCTGACCCGCGCCAACTGGGAGACCTCCAAGTACGCGGGCTACACCCAGCAGTCCGTGAAGCTCCAGTACAAGAAGAAGGGCGCGACCTCCTACACCACCCTCAAGACGATCACGTCCGGCTCCAGCGGCGCGCTGAAGACGACCGTGACCGCCTCCGCCGACGGCTACTACCGCTACGTCTTCGCCGGTACGTCCACGACCCCGGCCGTGACGTCGACCAGCGACTTCGTCGACGTCCAGTAGAAGCTACGCCGGAAAGCGGCGGCCCACCCAGCGGAAGATGACCTCGATGACCAGTGAGGCCGCCGCCGCGATCGCGACCGCCGCCCACGGCATCGTCGTGCCGACCAGCTTCAGCTGGAAGAAGTCCTGAAGCCACGGCACGGTGAGCACCAGCAGGAAGCCGAGACCCATCGCGCCGATCAGGCCGAGCCGCCACCACGTGTAGGGGCGGGCGATGATCGCGAGGACCCACATGGCGATCAGGAACAGCGCCAGCGTGGCCGCGCTGGTCTCGGCTTCCCGCGCGCCCGCGCCCGAGTAGTGGCTGCGCGCCAGGAGGTACGTACAGAAGGTGGCGACGCCCGCGACGACCCCGCCCGGGATCGCGTACCGCATGACCCTTCGTACGAAGTGGGGCTTGGCCCGCTCCTTGTTGGGCGCGAGGGCGAGGAAGAACGCCGGGACGCCGATCGTCAGGGTCGACAGCAGCGTCAAGTGGCGAGGCAGGAACAAGTACTCCACCTGCGAGCAGACCACGAGCAGCGCGATGACGACCGAGTAGACCGTCTTCACCAGGAACAGCGTCGCCACCCGCGTGATGTTGCCGATGACCCGGCGGCCCTCCGCGACCACCGAGGGCAGCGTCGCGAAGCTGTTGTTCAGGAGCACGATCTGGGCCACCGCCCGCGTCGCCTCCGAGCCCGAGCCCATGGAGACGCCGATGTCGGCGTCCTTCAGGGCGAGGACGTCGTTCACGCCGTCGCCCGTCATGGCGACCGTGTGCCCGCGTGACTGGAGGGCGCCCACCATGTCGCGCTTCTGCTGCGGGGTGACACGGCCGAAGACGGAGTTGGCGTCCAGCTCCTGCGCCATCTCGCCCTGTTCCGTGGGCAGTCGGCGGGCGTCCACGGTGTTCTCCGCGCCCGGCAGGCCCAGCTTCCCGGCCACCGCGCTCACCGAGACCGCGTTGTCGCCGGAGATGACCTTGGCGCTGACGTCCTGCTCCTCGAAGTACCGCAGGGTGTCGGCGGCGTCCGGGCGCAGCCGCTGCTCCAGGACGACCAGGGCGGTGGCGCGGGCCCCGGCGGCCACGTCCGGGTCGTCCAGTTCACCGGCGGCGCGGGCGAGGAGCAGCACGCGCAGGCCCTGTTGGTTGAGGTCCTCGATCTCGGCGAGGGAGGGGTCGCCGTCGGGCAGCAGTACGTCGGGGGCGCCGAGCAGCCACGTCGAGTTGTTGCCGTCGCCCTCGCTGAAGGAGGCGCCGCTGTACTTGCGGGCCGAGGAGAAGGGCAGCGACTCGGTGCAGCGCCACTCCTCGCTGTCGGGGTAGGCCTCGATGATCGCCTGGAGCGACGCGTTCGGCCGCGGGTCGGACTCGCCCAGGGCGCCGAGGACCTTGCGTACGTACGTCTCGTCCGTGCCGTTCAGCGGGCGCAGCTCGGTGACGTCCATGCCGCCCTCGGTGAGGGTGCCGGTCTTGTCGAGGCAGACCGTGTCGACGCGGGCGAGGCCCTCGATGGCGGGGAGTTCCTGGACGAGGCACTGCTGGCGGCCGAGGCGGATCACGCCGATCGCGAAGGCGACCGACGTGAGGAGCACGAGCCCCTCCGGGATCATGGGGACGATCCCGCCCACGGTGTAGGCGATGGACTCCTTGAAGTTGTCGTCCTTGACGACGAGCTGGCTGATGATCAGGCCGATCGAGGTCGGCACCATCAGCCACGTCACGTACTTGAGGATCGTCGAGATGCCGGTGCGCAGCTCGGAGTGGACGAGCGTGAAGCGGCTCGCCTCCTCGGCGAGCTGCGCCGCGTACGCCTCGCGGCCGACCTTCGTCGCGGTGAACGCGCCGCCGCCCGCGACCACGAAGGAGCCCGACATCATCTTGTCGCCGGGCTTCTTGATGACCGGATCGGCCTCACCGGTCAGGAGCGACTCGTCGACCTCCAGGCTGTCGGTCTCGACCGCCTCGCCGTCCACGACGATCTTGTCGCCCGGTCCCAGCTCCACCAGGTCGCCGAGGACGATCTCGGAGGTGGAGAGCTCGGCCGCCATGCCGTCGCGCCGCACGGTCGGTTTGGCCTCGCCGATGACCGCGAGTCCGTCCAGGGTCTTCTTGGCGCGCAGCTCCTGGATGATGCCGATGCCGGTGTTGGCGACGATCACGAAGCCGAAGAGGGAGTCCTGGATCGGCGCGACGAAGAGCATGATCACCCAGAGCACGCCGATGATCGCGTTGAAGCGGGTGAAGACGTTCGCCCGGACGATCTCGGTGGCGGACCGGGAACTGCGGATGGGTACGTCGTTGACCTCGCCGCGTGCGACCCGCTCTGCGACCTCGGCGGCGGTCAGACCCGTCGCGCGTCCGGTGGGCGGTGCCGCCGGGTGGACCGGGTCGAGTTCGGCGCCCGCGTCGATATGCGTCATGGCATCGACGGTACGGGCGGGGCGGGGGCTTCACCCCTTGAGTGGCCCAAAGATCCGACCACGGTAGGACACGGACACTCCCGTGGTTGTACGTACGGATCCGCCAGGGGGCGCGTCACTCCGAGGCGGCCGCCGCCTTGCGCTCCGCGTCCCGCTTCAGCGCCGCGTCGCGGCCCCGCACGTACCAGATGCCGATCAGGCCGAGGCCCGCGCCGGCCAGGCAGGTCCACACCCACCAGGTGGCGTCGCGGTCGTCGAACCAGCCGTAGAACGGCAGCTGCACCAGGAAGAGGACGAACCAGAGGATCGTGCCGCCCGTGATGGTGGCGACGACGGGGCCCTCCAGGGGCTCCGGCGCGTCGTGCTTTGGGGTCCACTTCTCCATGTCCATAGCTTACGAGCCGCCGGGGCGGAGGCAGGAAGGGGCCGGTGCACCCAGGTACGGCACGGGTCTACGCGCGGAGATAGCGATTTCCCCCTCATGTATTCATACTGAAACGGTTCGTTAATGGCTGGTTGTTTTCGTAAGAAAAAACAAATCGATCAACGGCCGCCGCTTAACGATCTCCCCCTTCTCTGAGTCCACGAGGTCCCCCATGCCTTCCTCGGCCACCGCCCCGGTCGACGCCAGCAACGAGCCGCCGAAGCCCCCGCAGGGTGGCATCGACGGCTTCTTCAAGATCAGCGAACGGGGCTCGACCCTGGCCAGGGAAGTCCGCGGCGGCTTCGCCACCTTCTTCGCGATGGCCTACATCATCGTGCTCAACCCGATCATCCTGGGCAGCGCGAAGGACATGTACGGGCACCAGCTCGACAACAAGCAGCTGGTCACCGCGACCGTGCTGACCGCCGCCTTCACCACGCTCCTGATGGGCGTCATCGGCAACGTCCCGATCGCGCTCGCCGCGGGCCTGGGCGTGAACACCGTGGTCGCCCTCCAGCTCGCGCCCCGCATGTCGTGGCCCGACGCGATGGGCATGGTCGTCCTCGCGGGCTTCGTCGTGATGCTGCTCGTGGCGACCGGCCTGCGGGAACGCGTGATGAACGCCGTGCCGCTCGGCCTGCGCAAGGGCATCGCGATCGGTATCGGCCTCTTCATCATGCTGATCGGCCTCGTCGACTCCGGCTTCGTCTCGCGCATGCCGGACGCCGCGCACACCACGGTCCCGCTGCAGCTGGGCGCCGACGGACACCTCAACGGCTGGCCCGTCCTGATCTTCGCCCTCGGCGCGCTGCTCACGCTCTGCCTGCTCGTCCGCAAGGTGCCCGGCGCGATCCTCATCAGCATCGTCGTCATGACGCTCGTGGCGATGATCATCAACTCGGTCGCGACGATCCCCTCCTGGGGCCTGACGACGCCCGAGTGGCCGGGCAACCCGGTCGCCACACCGGACTTCGGGCTGGTCGGTCAGATCAGCCTGTTCGGCGGCTTCGAGAAGGTCGGCCTGCTCACCGGAGTCCTGTTCACCTTCACCGTCCTCCTCTCGTGCTTCTTCGACGCCATGGGCACGATCATGGGCATCAGCGACGAGGCCAAGCTGACCGACGCCGACGGCAACATGCCGGGCATGAACAAGGTCCTGTTCGTCGACGGCATCGCGGTCGCCGCAGGCGGCGCCTCGTCCTCGTCGGCCACCACCTGCTTCGTGGAGTCCACAGCGGGCGTCGGCGAAGGCGCGCGTACGGGCTTCGCCAACATCGTCACCGGCGGCCTCTTCGCGGTGGCGCTGTTCCTCACGCCCATCGCGACGATGGTCCCGTCCCAGGCGGCCACGCCCGCGCTGCTCGCGGTCGGCTTCCTGATCCTGTCCGGCTCGATCGGCCAGATCGACTGGAGCGACTTCACCATCGCGATCCCGGCGTTCCTGACGATGCTGATGATGCCGTTCACGTACTCGATCACGAACGGCATCGGCATCGGCTTCATCAGCTTCACCGCGCTGAGGCTGGCCGCGGGCCGCGGCCGTGAGGTGCCGGTCGCGATGTACGCCGTCTCGGCCGTCTTCGCCTTCTACTACCTGATGCCGGCGCTGGGTCTCACGTAGGCCTCGGTGGGGCGGCCGTCAGGCCGCCCCGTAGAACTTTTCCGTCTCCTCGACGGCGCTCTGGAAGCGTTCGTCGAAGTCAATGCGTGTGAGCGTCCCGGCGACATAGTCCTGGACGCTCATTCCCCTTTTGGCGGCGTGCTGCTTGAGCCGGTCGAGCAGCTCACCGTCTATCCGCAGGCTGAGCACTGTCGATCCCATGCGTGACAGGGTCCCTGGCGTCCCGCGGCCCGTGTCTCGCTTTCCGAAGTCACCTCACTCATATGGGTGACGAAAGGGTTCTGTGACCCCTGGCACGGGAATTCAGGTGGTCTTTAGTTAGAGTAATGAGTTACTCTAACGAACATGCCGGACCTCTCCCATGGTGACGACGCCGCCGCCGTGAACTCCCTGCGCTCCGCCGTGATGCGCCTGTCCCGTCGACTCAAGCACCAGAGGGTCGACGAGTCGCTGAGCCCGACCGAGATGTCGGTGCTCGGCACCCTCGCCCGCTGCGGCCACGCCACCCCCGGTGAGCTGGCCCGCAAGGAACACGTGCAGCCGCCGTCGATGACCCGCATCGTCGCCCTGCTCGAAGCCAAGGGTCTCGTCCGGCTCCAGCCGCATCCCGAGGACCGCCGCCAGAAGGTGGTGACCCAGACGGAGACGGCCGAGGCCATGCTCGAGGAGAGCCGCCGCAAGCGGAACGCCTGGCTGGCCACTCTGGCCGAGCACCTCGACGAGGACGAGTGGGAGCGACTGCGCGCCGCGGCGCCCGTCCTGGAGAAGCTCGCGCATTTGTAAGCAGTAAGCAGCAAGCAGTACTCACGCCGGGCCACCCGCCGTGAGCCGTACGACGCCAAGGAGGCGAACGCACTTTGAGTACGGGATCCGGAGCAGACTCCGCCCCCGCACCAACCACCCTCGACAAGGCCCACCCGTCTCCCGACCACCGCCCCTGGTGGAGCCGGCTTCGCCGGCGCAGGAATCCCGCCAAGTCGTCGATGTTCAGCTCGCTGAAGATCCGCAACTACCGGCTCTTCGCCTCCGGCGCCGTTGTCTCCAACACCGGCACGTGGATGGCCCGCATCACCCAGGACTGGCTGGTCCTGAGCCTCACGGGCTCCTCGGCCGCGGTCGGTATCACCACCGCGATGCAGTTCCTGCCGATGCTCCTGTTCGGCCTCTACGGCGGTGTCATCGCCGACCGCTTCGCCAAGCGGAAGCTGCTCTTCTGCACCCAGGGCGCGATGAGCATCAGCGGCCTGTTCCTGGCCGCGCTCACCCTGAGCGGCAACGTCCAGGTCTGGCACGTCTACCTCGCGGCCTTCTTCACGGGCCTCGTCACCGTCGTCGACAACCCGACCCGGCAGTCCTTCGTGTCCGAGATGGTCGGCCCCGACCAGGTCCGCAACGCCGTCTCGCTGAACTCGGCGAACTTCCAGTCCGCCCGCCTCATCGGCCCCGCGGTGGCCAGTGGTCTCACCGCCGCCGTCGGCCCCGGCTGGGCGTTCCTCGCCAACGGCCTGTCCTTCCTCGCGCCGCTCACCGGCCTGATGCTGATGCGCACCCGCGAGCTGCACCCCACCCCGCGCAAGCCGCGCGGCAAGGGACAGCTGAGGGAAGGCCTGAACTACGTCTCCAAGCACCCCGAGCTGATCTGGCCGATCGTCCTCGTCGGCTTCGTCGGCACCTTCGGGTTCAACTTCCCGATCTGGCTGAGCGCCTTCGCGGACGACATCTTCCACGGCGGCGTGGGGATGTACGGCCTTTTCAACACGCTGATGGCGATCGGCTCACTGGCCGGCGCGCTGCTCGCGGCACGGCGAGGGACTTCACGCCTCCGGCTGCTCGCCGGGGCGGCGATCGCCTTCGGAGTGCTGCAGATGGCGGCGGCCTTCGCGCCTGACCTCTGGATGTTCGTCGCGCTGATCGTCCCGATCGGCATCCTCGGCCTGACGGTGAACGTCACCGCCAACTCCTCGGTCCAGATGGCCACGGACCCGGAGATGCGGGGCCGGGTCATGTCCCTCTTCATGATGGTCTTCACCGGCGGCACGCCCCTGGGCGGCCCGCTCTTCGGCTGGCTCGCCGACGCGTACGGGGTGCGCGTCAGCATGGCCGCCGGTGGCCTCATATGCGCCGTGGCCGCGGTGGGCGTCGGCCTGATGCTGGCCCGCGCCGCGAACCTGCGGCTCAAGGTGGATCTGCGGCGCGGGCAGCAGCACGTGCAGTTCGTGCCGCGGGAGCAGCTGGCGACAGCGGCGTGAGCCGTTCCCTGTCCGGCTACACCCGCCGGGCCAGGATCTGGCCCGGCCAGGTGCCGTCCTGCTCGACGAAGGCCTCGGTCCGCGTGAAGCCGTTGCGCTCGTAGAACGCGACGAGCTTGCCGTCACCGCCGGCGTAACAGTCGACCCGGAGCAGGGAGATCCCCTCCCTCCGGGTTTCTTCCGCCGCGTGCGCGAGGAGGGCGGCGCCCGCGCCCGTGCCGTGCCGGGAGGCCAGGAGATGGATGTACCGCTCCGGTTCGTCCACGGGCGCGATGTACGCCCCCGGCCCTTCGGTCAGGGTGAGCGTGCCGACCGGCTGCCCGCCGATCTCCGCGATCCAGGCGGAGCCGGTGGTGAGGTACTTCTCGACGAGGGCGATGGTCTTCGGGGTGGTCGACCAGGGCTTGTCGCCCCACTGCCCGGTACGGCCTTGCGAGACGAGCCAGGCGACGGCTTCGTCGAAGAGGGCGAGGACGGTGGCGGTGTCGTCGATGCTGGCTGGTCGGATGGCTATGCGGTTCATGCGTTTTGATCTCCCCCACCCCGCCCCTTCCCGAAACTGGGGCTCCGCCCCAGACCCCGGTCCTCAATCGCCGGACGGGCTGAATTTATTCAGCCCGTCCGGCGATTGAGGACGAACTCGGCGGAGCCGGTGATGACGGCCACCAAGGCCCCCGCGCCGAGCGGGTTTTCGGGAAGGGGTGGGGTTGGGGAAAAGAACCGCCGGAGGCGAGACTCCCCTCATGAGACTCTTCGCGGCGGTGCTGCCGCCCCCCGCGGCAGCGGACGAACTGGCCCAGGCGGCGGACAAGTTGAAGACCCTGCCAGGCGCCGAAGCCCTCCGCTGGACGCGCCGCGAGAGCTGGCACTTCACGCTGGCCTTCATGTCCGAGGTAGAGGACGCCACCGTCACGCAACTCTCCACCCGCCTGGAGCGCGCCGCCCACCGCACAGCCCCCTTCCCCCTCGCCCTCCACGGCGGAGGCCACTTCGGCGCCCGAGCCCTGTGGGCCGGGGCCCAGGGCGACGTGGACACCCTCCGCCTCCTCGCCCAGCGGGCGGACGCCGCCGCCCGCAAATCCGGCATCACCATGGAGGAGCACCGCCACTACCGCCCGCACCTGACGCTGGCCCGCGGCCACGGGGAGCCGTCCCTGCGCGCGTACGCCGACGCCCTCGCGGACTTCGCGGGCACGGAGTGGACCGTGGCCGAGCTGACCCTCGTACGGAGCAATCTGCCCGTGAGCGGGGTGCCGGGGGAGCGGCCCCGCTATGAGGTGGTCGGTCGATGGCCGCTGGGCGGAGCCGGTTAACCTCGACTACGTGGACCCGAAAACCAGGAACCGGATCATGGCCGGTGTGCTCGTAGTGATGTTCGTCGTGGTGGCCGTGGCGGCCGCGGTCGGCCAGTGAGGTGATGACCGCGGCCACGTAGGCCTGCTGATCACCAGGCGAAGGACTCCGGCGAAGGCCCCGGCCCCGGGAAGATCTCGTCCAGGGCGTCGAGCAGCTCACCCGAGAGTTCGAGCTCGACGGCGCGCAGCGCGCTGGTGAGCTGCTCAGGCGTACGCGGCCCGACGATCGGCCCGGTCACCCCGGGCCGCGTGAGCAGCCAGGCCAGCGCCACCTCGCCCGGCGCGAGGCCGTGCTTGTCGAGCAGGTCCTCGTACGCCTGGACCTGCGCGCGCACCTCGGGCTTCGCGAGCTCCTGGGCGGCACGTCCACTGGCGCGCCGCTCGCCCTCGCCCTCCTTCTTCAGCACGCCGCCGAGCAGTCCGCTGTGCAGCGGCGACCACGGGATGACTCCCAGGCCGTAGTCCTGGGCGGCCGGGATCACCTCCATCTCGGCGCTGCGCTCGGCGAGGTTGTAGAGGCACTGCTCGCTGACGAGGCCGTAGCTGCCGCGCCGCGCGGCGATCTCGTTGGCCTGGGCGATCTTGTACCCGGGGAAGTTCGATGAACCCGCGTAGAGGATTTTGCCCTGGGTGATGAGGGTGTCGATGGCCTGCCAGATCTCCTCGAAGGGAGTGCGGCGGTCGATGTGGTGGAACTGGTAGATGTCGATGTAGTCGGTCTGCAGCCGCTTGAGCGACGCTTCCACGGACCGGCGGATGTTGACCGCCGAGAGCAGGTCGTGGTTGGGCCACGCGGGCTTTCCGTCGAGGGCCATGTTCCCGTACATCTTGGTGGCGAGGACCGTCTTGTCGCGCCGGTCGCCGCCCTGCGTGAACCACGTGCCGAGGATCTCCTCGGTGCGGCCCTTGTTCTCGTCCCACCCGTAGACATTGGCGGTGTCGAAGTAGTTGATGCCCGCGTCGAGCGCGGCGTCCATGATCGTGTGGCTGTCGGGCTCGTTCGTCAGCGGCCCGAAGTTCATGGTCCCGAGCGCGAGTCGACTGACCTTGAGTCCTGTGCGTCCCAGCTGCGTGTACTTCATGGGTACCTAGCCAACGACTTGGAGTGGGCTCTAGGCAAGGGGAGTCGGGTCAGTCGCGGGGGAACTCGGCGGTCTTGAGGGTGAGGTCGATGATGGTGCCGGTCAGGTCGACGTCGTCGCCGAAGTCGGACCTCGCCTCAGTGAGGTACTCGCCGTCCTTGGGGTTGGTGTAGACGTGGCACCGGCCCTGGTAGGGATCGGCGATGAGGTAGACGGGGACACCGGCTTCAGCGTAGGTGGCCTTCTTCGGGCCGTAGTCGTTCATTCTGGTGCCTCGGGAAATGACCTCGGCGATGAACTCCACGTCCTCGTGGCGCCAGCGCCCTTCTTCGTCTACTCCCGCTCCGTCGCGGAACTTCGCCATGTCTGGGCAGAAGCCGTTCTGGTAGCCGGGGAAGTCGATGCGTACGTCCGTCATCGCCAGCACATCCCGGCTGAACCTGTCGTCCAGCGCGTAGAGGATTCTCCGGATGATCTGCCAGTGCACATTCCGCTGCGGCACCATCGAGACAGCCCCCTCGACAACTTCTGCCTTGATTCCCTCGGGGACCATCCGCTCGATCAACTCGAACCATGCGTCCAAGCTCTTGGCGTTGTCGTCGGCCATGGCGATCCTGTCGGTCTCTACGACGGTCATCGTGGCGCTCCTCCCCGGCCGCCCCCGGTCGAGTGCAGCCGCGCAGTACAACGATACGCACGGAGACAAGGTCACGAGCCGCCCAGCCAGCCCGCCGCGTCGAGGCGGAACGCGTCCGGCGGTACGACCGTGCGCAGGTCTGACTCCAGGGCTCGGAGGCGGCGGGTGCCCAGGGCGGAGGCCCACTCCGCCCGCAGCTCGTCGAAGATCGCCGCCGAGCGCCGCAGCGCGTCGATGCCGTGCGGGGTGAGGCGGACCAGCTTGCGGCGGGCGTCGGAGGGGTCATCGGAGCGTTCCGCGTAGCCGAGGGTGATGAGGCGGTCGATGGTCTTGCCCGCGGCCTGCTTGGAGACGCCGAGTCGCCGCCCCGCCTCGCTGGCGCTCGCGCCCCGCACGCCGATCGCCTGCATCGCGAAGCCGTGGGCCGGGCGTAGGTCCGGGTGGCCCTGGCGGGCCAGCTCGGCGTGGAGCCGGTCGATCAGGGTGCGGAACCCGGCGAAGAGGAGCAGCGGCAGCTCGAAGCCGGGCCCGTCGCTCTCCGGCGGCTCACCCTTGCTTTGTTCGACAACCTGGTTTACTTTCTTATCGTCAACCACGTTGTCCATCGTAGGGGGTACCTCTTGTCCGCCTTGTTCACCGAGCACACCGTGGAGAGCGCACCCGCAGAGTCCCGCGCCGCGATGGAGCGCACGGCCGCCGCCTTCGGGAAGACGCCGAGCGCGGTGGCGCTGCTCGCCGAGTCACCCGAACTGCTCAACGGCTTCCTGGAGTTGAGCGCTTCCTTCGAGCAGTCGACGCTGGAGCCCGTGGCACGGGAAACCGTCATCATGACCGTCGCCGTACGCAACGACTGCCACATCTGCGTGAGCATGCACACCGCCAAGCTGCGCAAGCTGGGTGCGGGCACGGAGCTGATCGCCGCCCTGCGGCAGGGGGAGGCGCTGAGTGACGAACGGCTGGAGGCCATCAGGCAGTTCACGCTGGAGGTGCTCGCCACCGCGGGCGGCGTGGGGGACGACGACCTGAAGGCGTTCCTCGCGCACGGCTACACGGAGCGGAACGCCCTCGAAGTCGTCCTCGGTATCGGTACGTACACGATGTCGACCCTGGCGAACCGGCTGACGCGGGCTACGTGACGCGGGCTACGTGACGGGACCGCCGGTGGCACGGCGGGAAGAGCGCGGCCGGTACATGACCCGCCGCAGCGCCACCTCCACCGGCCCTCGCAGGCCCGCCCGTTCCATCGCGTACGCCCCCGCGACCGTCACCAGCCACACCCCCACCGCGAACAGCGCCATGGTCGCGCTCGTCAGGTGCTCGCCGAGCCCGAGCCCCCAGGCGGCGAGGACCGGGGCGAAGATCAGGGAGTGGGCGAGGTAGCAGGAGAGGGAGCGCTTGCCGACGGCCGAGACGGCGGTGGCGGCCATACCTGCCTTGGTCCCCGCGCTGCGGGGCCCGCGCCTCGTCCACCACTCCACGAACAGCGCCACGGCCGCCACATAGCCGAGACCGGCCGCGTTCCCCGTGGCGTCCCGCAGCAGGGTCAGCGCCCCGCCCTCGCTCTGCGCGTCGTCCGGCACGGTGATCGCCCCGACGTGGGCAAGGGCCGCGGGCAGCGCGCCGAGCCACCCCACCGCGATGCCGATCACCGCGGTCCACCGCAGGAGGGGCAGATGGCGCCCCGGCTCTTCGAGCACACCCCTGCGCGCGGCCCAGAAGCCGAGCAGGAAGATGACGTACGCGCCGCCCACCAGCGACAGCGGCGCCGCGGCGAACGTGACGAACAGGCCGGTCGTGAGACGGGTGCCCGCAGCGGTGAGCCAGTTCCCCTCGGCCGCCGCGTACGCGTCCGCCCCGGGGTCCGCGCCCGCGTCGCCTAGCGTGCCCAACTCGCCCGCCAGCGCCGCCGAAACGACGGGCTCGGCGGCAAGCAGCACGAACTGCGCGGTGGCGATCCAGATCCACCACTTCAGCGCGCGGTCACCGCGGCGCAGGAAGAGCCAGCCCAGGGCGAGGCTGAGGAGTCCGTAGAAGCCGACGATGTCCCCGGCCATCAGCAGGGTGGCGTGCAGCAGCCCGATGACGATCAGGCAGAGACTGCGCCGGCGCAGCAGCCGCACGGCTTCGCGCTCCGAGGTCCCCGCGGCCGTCTGCCGCAGGAAGAGCTGCATCATCCCGTACCCGAAGAGGAACGCGAAGAGCGGATAGACACGCAGGTCAAGGGTGGTGATCATGGTGAACTGCACTGCGTGATCGGCCCATCCGCCGTCCACCGGCTGCCATCCGGAAGGCCCGTGCCGGGCCGCCGTCAGGTGGAACGCGGTGTTGGACAGCACGATGAACAGCAGCATGAGCCCGCGGGCGAGGTCGGGCGCGAGGGCCCGTTCGCCGGGGAGTACGCCCGCGCGGCGGGGCGCGGTTCGTGCGGACCGGGGCGGCGCTTCGTCAGTGCTCTCGACCGTCATGCCTGAACGCTAGGAACGCGGTCGCGGGGCGGACATCCGTCTTCCGTCTTGGCGCGGCAGCCGAAGGGATACGGTCCGAGCCCCGTCAGTCCGCCGATCGGAGCAGATACGCCACCGCGGCGCCGACGCCGAGGACGGCGCACACGCCCACGGAGGCGGACCGGGCGGTGTCCCCGAAGCCGAGCAGGACGGCGAAGCCGAAGCCGACGGCGATGCCGATGATGGTGAAGCCCGTGTAGGTCCAGACGACTCGCTGGAGCCTGCGCTCCTGGTAGTTCATGGGGCGATCATGCCGTACCGCTGGGCGGTGCACCCCCGTTGGGGAGATGTTGGCGCCTTCCGCGATCATGCCGTTCATGACCATGAAAAAGATAGCCCGTTCCTTCGGTGTGCTCGCCGCCGCCGCGGGTCTCGTGGCGCTGAGCAATCCGGCCTATGCCGCGGGGGACGTCTACAAGGGCACCGGGTGGCGGATTCTGTCCGGCCGCGGGATCCAGTCCCTCAGCCCCGAGCCGTACGTGATCAAGATCGTCAAGCCCAACGCGGCCGCCACCAAGCTCACCGCCGCGCAGACGAAGAAGGCCGAGGCCAAGCTGCGGGCGCAGTTGAAGGACACCGCCGCGCAGCTGACCTCGATCACCGGAACCAAGTTCACGGTGGCCGGCGGCTATCACCCCGAGCAGAAGGCCTGTACCACCACCCCGCGTCACACCATCACGGTGGGGCTGAAGTACCGGCCCTTCAAGCCGGGCAACAAGCCGGGCTTCTCCCAGGCCTTCCCCTGCACGGCGAACAGCAACAAGAGCGCGTGGGGCGGGTGGGTATGGGTCGACAGCGAGTACTGGAAGCCGGGCGACTGGTCGCTCCATCCCACGCTCATCTCGAACCTGGTGAGCCATGAGGTCGGGCACTCGATAGGACTCGACCATCCGAACGTGGACGGCTCGGACGCCAACAACACCGCCGATCCCTACGAATGCGTCACCAACCGCTACAAGGACACCCCGGTCATGTGCTCACCCAACGGGGGCCACGCGCGGGGCAGGGGCGGCACCGACGCCCGCGCCGACAAGTACGCCGGGCAGTACACGAAGTGGGACATCGCCGGGCTCAAGGCCCTGAAGGCCAACTTCAGCCGGTAGCCGACAGCTCGTTCAGAGCCAGGGGCGGGGGCGCTGTCTCGTACGGCGCCCCAAGACCCCACGCCTGGTGCATCGCGTCGGCGAACGCCGCCGCCAGCTTGTGCTCGCCGCTCGCGTTGGGGTGCGTCCCGTCGTACGTATCGCCGTCGGTGTCGTACGACGGCGGCGCCGAGGCCAGGAGCAGCGGCGACGCACCCGTGTCGAGGTCCGCCACCGCTTTGGCGAGGAGCACGTTGAAGCGCGCCACCTCCGCGGCGAACGGGGCGTCCGTGCGGGCCCGGATGTTCGGGATCACGGGGAGCAGGACGAGGCGGACGCGCGGGTTCACCGAGCGGGCCTCCGCGATGCAACGGCGTACGTTCTCCGCCGTCTGCTCCGCGTTCGTGTAGAAGCCCAGGTCGATCAGGCCGAGGGAGACGAGGAGGATGTCGGGGCGGTCCTGCCGCACCGCGTCCGCCATCTGCGGCGCCATGTGCAGCCAGCCCTCGCCCCAGCCGGCGAAGTGGTGGCGCGGGAAGTCCGGGTCCATACCGGCGTAGGCGTACGAGACCGGTTCGCCGGAGGCCTTGTCGTGCAGCGCGCGGCGCGGGCCCACCACGGCGAAATCCCGCTCGCCGAGCGAGGCCCGCAAGTGCTGCCACATCCGGTAGCGCCAGGTGTGTTCCCCCGCGCTGCCGATCGTCATCGAGTCGCCGACGAACATGAACCTGAGCATCCGCTCATCATCGCGGATCAACGCCCCGGCCTGCGATGTGAGGCTCAACACCTGGGATACGTCCGCCCTCCGGCGCGGGGGTGGCAGGCTTGGCCCATGCGTTCACTGCGTTCTTCGATGGGTGCCGTCGCCGCCGGGTGCCTGGTCCTGCTGAGTGTCTCCGGCCCCGCCGCCGCCGACGACAGCCACGACGGGTTCACCATCAAGGACCCCCGCATCATCGAGTCCAGCGGCCTCGCCGCATCCCGCGCCCACCCGGGCGTCTACTGGACGCACAACGACCAGGACAAGAACGGCGCCCTGCTCTACGCGGTGGACGGCAGGACGGGGAAGACCGTCGCCACGGTCACCATGACCGGCGTCGGCACGCCCCGCGACGTGGAGGCCGTCTCCGTCGGCAGCGACGGCAACATCTACGTCGGCGACATCGGCGACAACCTCGGCGGCACCTGGTCCCACGTGTGGATCTACAAGCTGCCCGAGCCGAAGAAGCTCGGCGACCAGACCGTCCGCGCCACCCAGTACACGGTGAAGTACGAGGACGGGGCGCGCGACGCGGAGGCGCTGATGGTGCATCCCAAGACCGGCCGGATCTACATCGCCGACAAGAAGGAGGAGGGCGGCGCGCTGTACGAAGGGCCCGAGCAGATGTCCTCGTCCGGGGTCAACGTCTTCAAGCGCCTCGGCACCACCGGGCTCTGGACCACGGACGGTGCCTTCTCGCCCGACGGGAAGCAGCTCGCCCTGCGCGGGTACCTCGGCGGCGTCTCGTACGCATGGAAGGGCGAGGGGCAAAAGCCCGAGCGCGAGGGGCGGCTGAGCGTCCCGTTGCAGCGGCAGGGCGAGTCCGCGACGTACACCCTGGACGGGACGACCCTCATGTACGGCACCGAGGGCGCGCAGGGCGACGTCGAGCCCGTCGAGGTCGAAGGAGCGGGCGGCGGCCACAACTCGCCCTCTGGCGGCGGGAGTTCTGCCGACGGGGCGGACGGCGAAGGCGCCGGTCTCGACGGTGACCTCAAGACGGGCGCACTGGTGCTCGCCGTCGTGCTCGCCGCCTTCTTCGGCCTGAAGCGGGTGTTCCGCCGGAAGTAGCGGGACCGGTGCGGGGGTTACTCGGGCTGCTCGGGCTGCTCGGGCTGCTCGCCCCGCACCCGCACCTCGTAATGCAGCGTCTTGTCCCGCTTCACCTTGTGCGTGAGCGGGACGAACACCCCATGCAGCACCGGGTGCTTGCGCCGCATCAGCTTCGCCGCGTGTTTGTTCTCCTCGCCGCCCTGGTCGAGGAGCCGCACCCGCGCCTTGACCGCGGGTCCGGTCGGTACGCCGCGCAGCGTCGACGGGGCGATCTCGATCTCGGGGTAGCGGCGCATGCGCTTGGCCTTCCAGGCCGTTGCGTAGGTGCGGACGTACGCGTGGTCGCCCTCGACGGCGATGTTGACGGGCGTGCCCACGCTCGTGCCGTCCTTCTTCTGGCTCGTGAGCAGGACGGTGTACTGCTTGACGAAGGGGGCGAGCGCGGCGCTCGCTCCGGGGTTCGCAGGGCTCGCGGGTGTCTGCGTCATCCCTCCATCAAGACACTGATCGCCCGCTTTGTCATGCCTTCCGGCCGGAGGGGTTCTCCGCCTCGCGCCGGGCCACCAGGACGTCCAGGCCGTCGAGCAGGCGTTGCAGGCCGAACTCGAAGTGGTCGAACTGCGAGCCGAACGCGTCGTCGGAGAGCGCGGCGAGGTGGGGGTAGCGGCCGCTGCTCATGATCCGGCCGAGGGTCGGGGTCTGCGCCTCCCAGAACGCCTGGTCCGTCAGGCCGCTCTTCTTCACCGCCTCGACCTCGTGCACCTGCGTGCGGGCGACCCCGGTGACGTACCCCTCGATCATGACGATCACGCCGATCAGTTCGGGGTCGGTCAGGCCCATCGACTTGATGCCGGCCAGAGTCAGCTCAAGGCCGCCGACCGAGCCGGGGCCGAGCACCGGGCGGGCCTGGTTCACCTGGAGCAGCCAGGGGTGCGCGCGGTAGAGGACGAGGGTCTCGCGGGCGTACGTCTCCACGGCCTCGCGCCAGTTGCCGCTCGGGGGCTCGGCGTCGGCGGCCGGCATGTACACCCGGTCCAGCATCAGGTCGAGCAGCTCGCCCTTGCCCGGGACGTAGCGGTACAGGGACATCGTGCCGGTGCCGAGCTCCGTGGACAGGCGGCGCATCGAGACCGCCGTGAGCCCCTCGGCGTCCGCGAGGCGCACCGCCTCGGTGACGATCCGGTCCAGGGTGAGTCCGGGCTTGGGGCCCCGCGTGGGGCGTTCGCCCTCGCCCCAGAGCAACTCCAGGCTGCGGGCGATGTCGCTGCCGGTGCGCTGGGTCTCGCTGCCGTTCGTGCTCGTCATGACGCTCAGCCTAATCGCCGGATCTCTAATTGGGTACGGTGTACCCGAAAAATTGAGTACGGTGTACTCTCTATTGAGTACGGCGTACCCAGAGGGGTTCGGATGACTGGGACCGGAAGGGCTGGAGGGGCAGCGGTGAGCGAGACGAACGAATACGCGGTGCGGGCCGAGGGGCTCGACAAGCGCTACGGCGACAAGAAGGCCCTGGACGCCTTCGATCTGCACGTGGAGCGCGGCACGGTGCACGGACTGCTCGGCCCGAACGGCGCGGGCAAGACCACAGCCGTGCGCATCCTCTCGACGCTGGTGAGGCTCGACGGCGGCCGCGCCGAGGTCGCCGGCGCCGACGTCGTGCGCCAGTCGGATGTCGTGCGCAGCCGCATCGGCCTGACCGGCCAGTACGCGGCGGTCGACGAGATCCTCACAGGACGGCAGAACCTGGAGATGTTCGGCCGCCTCTTCCACCTCGGCGGGAAGCGGGCCGCGCGGCGCGCCCAGGAACTCCTGGAGCAGTTCGACCTGGTGGACGCGGCAGGCAAGGGCGCGGGCCAGTACAGCGGCGGCATGCGGCGCAGGCTCGACCTCGCCGCATCGATGATCCTCTCGCCCGCCGTCCTCTTCCTGGACGAGCCGACCACAGGACTCGACCCGCGCAGCCGCCTCGAAGTCTGGGACACCGTAAGGAAGTTGGTCGCGGACGGCACCACCGTCCTGCTCACCACCCAGTATCTGGAGGAGGCCGACAAGCTGGCCTCCCGGATCACCGTCATCGACCAGGGCCGCGCCATCGCCGACGACACCCCGGACGGCCTGAAGAACACGGTGGGCGGCAGCTATCTGGAGGTCGTGGTGCGCGAGGCCGCCGATCTGCCCGCGGCCCTGCGGGCCGTCGCCCGGGTCGCCGAGGGCGTGCCCGAGGCCATCGACCTGGAGCGGCGCGTCCAGGCGGCCGTGACCGACCGGGTCGGCGCCCTGACGGACGTGGCACGGACCTTGCAGGACCAGGGCGTCGCCGTGGAGGACATCGGACTGCGCAGGCCGAGCCTCGACGACGTGTTCCTGCGCCTGACGGGACACCGGACGGAGTGCGAGACGGACGCGGCCGGGCAAGCGGCCGCCGACATCGACGAGAAGACGGGAGCCGCGGCATGAGCGCCGTACTGACTTCGGACCCCCTGACCGCCGACGCCCCGCGCGGACGCCTCTACTGGGCGCTCGCCGACACCTGGAACGTCACCCGCCGCTACCTCACCCACTTCCAGCGCCAGCCCGCCACCATCGCCTGGCAGCTGGGCTTCCCGATCATCTCCGTGCTCCTGTACGGATTCGTCTTCGGCGAGGCGATGAAGGTGCCCGGCGGGGGCAAGGACGGCGACTACAAGCAGTTCCTGATGCCCGGCATGTTCGTGATGACCATGGCCTTCGGCTTCATGAACACCGCGATGGCGGTCGTCACGGACTCCACCAAGGGCGTCATCGACCGCTTCCGCTCGATGCCGATGGCGCCATCTGCGGTGGCCGCCGGGCGCGGACTCGCCGACCTCATCGTGGCCTGCGCCGAGCTGACGATCCTCGCGCTCACCGCGCTCGCCATCGGCTGGCGTTCCAGCGCGGGACTGCCCGAGACCCTGGCCGCCTTCGCCCTGCTGCTGTTCCTGCGGTTCAGCCTGATCTGGGTGGGTGTCTTCCTGGGCCTCGTGGTGCCGACACCGGAGGCGGCCGGCGGGCTCTACGCGGTCGCCTTCCCGCTCACCATGATCTCCAGCGTCTTCGTCGCGCCGTCCCTGATGCCGGACTGGCTCGCACCGATCGCCGCCTGGAACCCGGTCTCCTCCACGGGCACGGCGGCACGCGAACTGTTCGGCAACCCCGGGGCGGGCGGGGCGAGTTGGGTCGAGCAGAACGCGGTGCTCATGGCCGTGGTCTGGCCGGTGGCGATCTCACTCCTGTTCCTGCCGCTGGCGGTGCGGAAGTTCAAGCAGTTGAGCAGGTGAAAGCAGAGTTCCCCGCGCCCAAAGGGGCGCGGGGCTGTGACACTTGCGGCTCCGCCGCGTGGGCGCGGCCAGCCACAAGGCACCCGCAGGTGACAGTGAAACCTCAGAGCTTCTCGATGACGTAGTCAATGCACTTGGTGAGCGCCTCGACGTCCGCCGGGTCGATCGCCGGGAACATCGCCACGCGCAGCTGATTGCGGCCGAGCTTGCGGTACGGCTCGGTGTCGACGATCCCGTTGGCACGCAGCGCCTTCGCCACAGCGGCAGCGTCAATCTCGTCCGCGAAGTCGATCGTGCCGATGACCTGCGAGCGCTTGGCCGGGTCCGTGACGAACGGCGTCGCGTACTTGGACTCCTCGGCCCACCCGTACAGCGTGCGCGAGGAGGCGGCCGTGCGGCCGGTGGTGAACTCCAGGCCGCCCTGGCTGTTCATCCACTCAAGCTGCTCGGCGAGCAGGAAGAGCGTGGCCAGCGCCGGGGTGTTGTACGTCTGGTTCTTGCGGGAGTTGTCGATCGCCGTGGGAAGGCTGAAGAACTCCGGGACGTGACGGCCGGACGCGTGGATCCGCTCGGCGCGCTCGATGGCGGCGGGAGAGAAGACGCCGATCCACAGGCCGCCGTCCGACGCGAAGGACTTCTGCGGGGCGAAGTAGTAGACGTCCGTCTCGGCGATGTCGACCGGCAGGCCGCCCGCTCCGGACGTGGCGTCGACGAGGACGAGGGCGTTGTCGTCCGCGCCGGCCACCCGCTTGATCGGGGCCGCGACGCCGGTCGAGGTCTCGTTGTGCGTGAACGCGTACACGTCCACGCCCGCCTCGGCCCGCGGCTCCGGGTGCGTGCCCGGGTCGGACGAGATCACGGTGGGCTCGGCAAGCCATGGGGCGAGCTTCGAGGCCTTGGCGAACTTGGAGGAGAACTCGCCGAAGGCGAGGTGCTGCGACTTGTTCTCGATGAGGCCGTGCGTCGCGACGTCCCAGAAGGCGGTGGAGCCGCCGTTGCCCAGGATCACCTCGTAACCCTCGGGGAGGGAGAAGAGGTCGCGCACACCCTCGCGCACCTTGCCGACCAGGTTCTTGACCGGGGCCTGGCGGTGGGAGGTGCCGAGCAGAGAGGTACCGGTGGCGGCGAGCGCGTCCAGCGCTTCCGTGCGCACCTTGGAGGGGCCCGCGCCGAAACGTCCGTCGGCGGGCTTGATGTCAGCGGGAATCTGGATCTCAGCCACGGGAGGAGCCTAGCGGCTTCCGTCGCCGTGGCCTCCGGGTGTCCGTCGGGTGAGACCGCCGGACGGGCCCAAGATCACCGGCAGCTCGTACAGGTCGTTCTGCGTCGCCATCATCAAATCGCGGCAATGGGTAGGTGCGCTTTCGAACGTTCGGCTGCGGCCAGAGAGAGCGGAGCCCACTGACAACGCAGAGACTCCGCCGCGTCGCGGCTCCGCACGCAGGATGCGTTTCCCTCCCCGGCTGAAGCCGGGGATACCCACGCGAGAACGGGGATGGATATGGGCATGAGTGATCTCGGAGGCAGCGACGCCGAAGGCGTGGAAAAGGAACTGCGGGCGGCCGTGCGCGGGGAGGTGGACTTCTCCGTCACCGCGCGGGCCCTGAACACCATGGACGCGTCCAACTACCGTCGCGTGCCGCTGGGCGTCCACGCCCCGCGCGACGCGGACGACGTGGCGGCGGCCCTCGCCGTGTGCCGGGAGCGCGGGGTGCCGGTCGTGGCCCGCGGCGCCGGTACGTCCATCGCCGGGCAGGCGACCGGCACGGGGCTCGTCCTCGACTTCACACGGCACATGAACCGGATCGTGTCCGTGGACGCGGAGTCGCGGACCGCGGTCGTCCAGCCGGGGGTGATCTGCGACGAGCTGCGTGGCGCGGCGGGGGCGTACGGCCTGACCTTCGGCCCGGATCCGTCCACGCACAACCGCTGCACGCTCGGCGGCATGATCGGCAACAACTCCTGCGGATCGCACTCGGTCGCCTGGGGCACGACCGCCGACAACGTCGCCTCGCTCTCGGTCGTGAGCGGGGCGGGCGCGCGGCTCGCACTGGGGCAGGGGTGGGATGGTGCGCCGGAGGGCCTGCGAGCGCTGGTGGGCGGCGAGTTGGAGCTCCTGCGCACCGGATTTCCGGAGCTCCCGCGCCGTATCTCCGGCTATGCGCTCGACGCCATGCTCCCCGAGCGGGGCGTCGATCTGGCCCGCGCCTTCTGCGGATCGGAGGGCACGCTGGGCGTCGTGACGGAGGCGGTCGTACGCCTCGTCGAGTCGCCACGCGCGCGTGCGCTCGCGGTTCTCGGGTACGCCGACGAGAGCGCCGCGGCGGAGGCCGCGGCCGGACTGCTGCCCCACGGGCCCCTGACGGTGGAGGGGATGGCCGCCGACCTCGTACGGGGATCGGAAGGGCTGCCCAAGGGCGGAGCCTGGCTGTTCGTGGAGACGGGCGGCGCGAGCGGGAGTGAGGCACGCGCGCGTGCGGAGGCGATCGCGCGGGCGGCTGCGGGTGACGGCGCCGTGGACTCGGTGGTGGTGACCGACCCGGCCGGGCAGCGCGCGCTGTGGCGGGTCCGCGAGGACGCCAGCGGGACGGCGACGCGGATGCCGGACGGCAGCGAGGCGTGGCCGGGGTGGGAGGACTGCGCGGTGCCGCCCGCCCGCCTCGGGGCGTACCTGCGGGACTTCAGGGGGTTGCTCGCCGAGCACGGCCTGCGCGGGACTCCGTACGGACACTTCGGGGACGGCTGCATCCACGTACGCATCGACTTCGACCTGATGAGCGAGACGGGCGTGCGGCGCTTCCGTCGCTTCTCGGAGGACCTGGCGGAGGTCGTGGTCGCGCACGGGGGTTCGCTGTCGGGCGAGCACGGCGACGGGCAGGCGCGGGCCGAGCTCCTTCCGAAGATGTACGGGGCTGACCTCGTCCGGCTGTTCGAGCGGGTGAAGGGGGTGTGGGACCCGGCGGACCTGCTGAACCCGGGGATGCTGGTGCGGCCCGCGCCGCTGGACACGAACCTGCGGTTCGACCCACTGCCGCGGAAGCCGGTGGACGTGGCCTTCGGGTACCCGCATGACGGTGGGGACTTCTCGGCGGCGGTCAGGCGGTGCGTGGGCGTCGCGAAGTGCCGCACCACTTCGGCTGGTTCGGGGGGTTCGGGGGACGGAGTGATGTGCCCGTCGTTCCGGGCCACGGGTGAGGAGGAGCACTCCACGCGGGGGCGGGCGCGGATGTTGCACGAGATGCTCGCGGGGGAGGTGGTGACGGACGGCTGGCGCTCGGAGGAAGTGCGGGACGCGCTCGACCTGTGCCTCTCCTGCAAGGGCTGCCGGTCGGACTGTCCGGTGGGCGTGGACATGGCCACGTACAAGGCGGAGTTCCTGCACCACCACTACGAGGGCCGCAGGCGCCCCGCCGCGCACTACGCGATGGGCTGGCTGCCGCTGTGGCTGCGGCTCGCGAACCGGACGCGGATGGTGGGGGTGGCGAATGCGCTGGCGAGGGTGGGGGTGTTGGCGTCGCTGGCGAAGCGGTTGGGCGGGATCGCTCCGGAGAGGGAGATTCCGCAGCTGGCGGGGGAGACGTTTCGGGGGTGGTTCCGGGGGCGGGGGGACACCAAGGCCTCAGGTCCGGCGGTCGTGCTGTGGCCGGACACGTTCACGGATCACCTGTCGCCGGGGGTAGGCCGGGCGGCGGTGCGTGTCCTTGAGGACGCCGGGCTACGGGTCGTCGTGCCGCCGGGGGATGTGTGCTGCGGTCTTACGTACGTGTCCACGGGCCAGTTGGACCGTGCGCGGGCGGTGATGCTGAGGACTCTGGAGCGGATGGCGCCGCTGCTGGACTCGGGGGCGCCGCTCGTGGTCCTCGAACCGAGCTGCGCGGCGGCGCTGAAGACGGATCTGGTGGAGCTGCTGGGAGGGGAGGACGAGCGGGCGACGGAACTCGCGGGCCGCGTACGGACGTTCGCGCAGGCCCTTGAGGAACTGGCCCCGGAGTGGTCGCCGCCCCGGATCGGGCGCCCGGTGGTCGGCCAGACGCACTGCCATCAGCACGCGGTGCTGGGGGACGGCGCCGAGCGCCGCCTGCGGGAGAAGGCGGGCCTGGAGGGGGAGTTGAGCGGGGGCTGCTGCGGGCTCGCGGGGAACTTCGGCTTCGAGGCCGGGCATTACGAGGTGTCGGTGGCTTGTGCGGAGGAGCAGTTGCTTCCCTCGGTCAGGGCGGCCGGTGGGGCGGTGGTCCTTGCGGACGGGTTCTCGTGCCGGACGCAGTTGGAGCAGCTGGGTGCGTTGGGGGAGTTGGGGCACGGGGTGCGTGGGCGGCACTTGGCGGAGGTTTTGGCTGAGGGGTTGGGGGCGGGAGAGGTGTGAGTGGGGTGGGCCGTGGCTTCGGTGCGCTTGCAATCGGGCCCGCGTGGGTGGGAATTGACCTCGGATTCTGGTGGATGATTGCACTCTGATGGGGGGCTTTTCGCTTCGTAGGGTGGTGGTCACAGCACGGCGCGATCGCGCCGCTGGATCGAAGGGTTACCGCCATGAGCAGCACGAACGCCGACTTCGCCGCCCTCCTCACCCGTGCCTCGGAGGCCGAGACCAGTGCCGACCCGAGCAGCGTGATGACGCTGCTGGCCGACGCGGACGGGGCGGGGGGTGGGTTCACCGCTTATCGGTCCACGTTTGCTGAGGGGGCCGCCGGGGCTCCCGCGCACTTTCACACCAAGGCCACTGAGCTCTTTTTTGTGATCAGTGGCTCGTTGCGGGTTCTGGTGGGTGATGACCTCACCGTCCTGAACGCCGGTGACTTCCTCGCCGTGCCCCCGCACACCCCTCACGCCTTCGCCGCGGCCCCGGGCCGCACGGCGGACGTCCTGTTCATCTTCACTCCTGGCATGGCCCGCTTCGACTACCTGCGTCTCCTCGGCAGCGTGATGCGCGGTGAGACCGATCCGGAGGCCATCGCGGAGTCCTCCGAGCGTTTCGACAACCACTACGTCGACAGTCCTGTGTGGCGGGAGGCTCTCGCCGCGTCGTGAGCGCCCCTTCCGCCTCGGCATGTGGACGCCGTTTGCGTACAGCAGTAAAAGCGCTCCACAATCCTGACGTGGTCTACTACCTTGGACGAGGCAGTTCAGGTGAGTGGACTGGTCGAGGCTGGAGCAGTGGAAGGGTTGGTTGTGGACGCGTCGAGGAGTGGTGAGGCGGCACCCGGCGGGCGATGGGGTGCCGTCGGTCTCGTGCTCGCGGGCGGTGTCTCCGTCCAGTTCGGCGGGGCCATCGCCGTGAGCGTGATGCCCAAGGCCGGAGCCCTCGGCATCGTGACCCTGCGGCTCGCCTTTGCCGCTCTGGTGTTGATGATCGTCTGCCGGCCCAAGGTGCGGGGGTACTCACGGGCCGACTGGGGGACCGTGGTCGCCTTTGGGGTGGCCATGGCCGGGATGAATGGGCTCTTTTATCAGTCCGTCGCCCGGATTCCCATGGGGCCCGCTGTGACGCTTGAAGTGCTCGGGCCGCTCGCTCTTTCTGTTTTCGCTTCGCGGCGTGCCGTGAATCTCGTCTGGGCCGGGCTCGCCCTGTGTGGCGTCTTTCTGCTGGGGGGCGGGGGCGGCTTCAGCGGGCTCGATCCGGTTGGTGTCGCGTACGCCCTTGGCGCCGGTGCCATGTGGGCCACGTACATCATGTTCAGCGCCCGTACGGGGCGTCGCTTCCCGCAGGCCGACGGGCTGGCCCTCGCGATGGTCGTCGCGGCTGTTCTGTTTTTGCCGCTCGGTCTCATCGAGTCCGGGGAGAAGCTTGTGCGGCCCGAGGTGCTCGCCCTTGGCGCGGCCGTCGCCGTGATGTCCTCCGTGCTGCCCTACACGCTTGAGTTGCTCGCCCTGCGCAGGCTTCCCGCCTCCACCTTCGCGATCATGATGAGTCTGGAACCGGCCATCGCGGCCGTCGCCGGGTTCCTCGTGCTGAACCAGGCGCTCTCCGTGAATGAGGCTCTGGCCATCTCGCTGGTCATCGCCGCCAGCATGGGTGCCGTTCGGACTCAGGTCGGGCGTGGGAAGCCTCGTGGTTCCGGGGAGGTCGTTTCGGGGAGCGCGCCGGAAACTGTGGTGGCCGCAGCCGAGGAAGCCGAGGACGTCGTTTCGGAGACGGCCGGAAAGTAATGCAAGCACGCTTGCTTGTTTCTCCGGGCGCTGCCATGCTCCGGGGCACACCGCCGTGCCCCGAGGGGAGCGCTCCGTGTCCGAAGCTGTGCCCGTGCTCGACGATCTGCGCCGTGAGAGCGATGAACTCGACCAGCTGGTAGGAGGGTTGAGCGGCGAGTGGGCCCTTCCTACTCCCGCCGTCGGCTGGACCGTCGCCCATCAGATCGCCCATCTCGCCTGGACCGACCGGGCCGCCTTGACTGCTGTCACCGATGGTGATGCCTTCGGTCGGCTCGTCGAGGAGGCCCTTGCCGCTCCTGATTCGTTCGTCGATGACGGGGCCGAGGAGGGGGCCGCGCTGCCGCCCGGCGAGTTGCTCGCCCAGTGGCGCGCCGGGCGTGAGGCCCTGCTGAAAGCCCTGACGGCTGCCCCGCGCGGCACTCGGTTTCCCTGGTACGGGCCGCCCATGTCGGCCACCTCCATGGCCACCGCCCGGCTGATGGAGACCTGGGCCCACGGTCAGGACGTCGCGGACGCGCTGGGAGTGGAGCGGGTACCGACGGACCGGTTGCGGCACGTGGCTCACATCGGGGTCCGGGCCCGGGACTTCTCTTTCGGTGTACGGGGGTTGAGTGCGCCCGAGGGGCCTTTTCGGGTTGAGCTTCGGCTGCCCTCGGGGGAGTTGTGGGTCAGTGGGCCCGAGGACGCAGAACAGCGTGTGACCGGGGCCGCGTTGGATTTCTGCCTTCTCGTCACGCAGCGTGCGCACCGGGACGATCTCGCCGTGCGTGCGGAAGGTGTCGATGCCGAGCGGTGGCTGGGCATCGCGCAGGCCTTCGCGGGGCCGCCGGGGGCGGGGAGGCCTGCCAAGGAGGGGCGGCGTGCCGAGGAGGGTGGGCGGTGAAGGGGCCTTTGCGGGTCGGTAATGCCTCCGGGTTCTACGGCGATCGCTTCGACGCCATGCGGGAGATGCTCACCGGTGGGCCGCTAGATGTCCTCACCGGGGATTACCTCGCCGAACTGACCATGCTGATCCTCGGGCGCGACCGGCTCAAGGACCCCGCGCGCGGCTATGCGAAGACCTTTCTGCGGCAGTTGGAGGAGTGCCTGGGGCTTGCCAAGGAGCGGGGGGTCAAGATCGTTGCCAATGCCGGGGGGCTCAATCCCGGTGGACTTGCCGATGGTGTGCGGGAGTTGGCCGACCGGCTCGGGGTTGCCGTGCGTGTTGCGCATGTGGAGGGTGATGATCTGGGGTCCCGCTTTCCGGATGCCCTGACCGCCAATGCCTACCTCGGCGGCGCCGGAATCGCCGGCTGTCTGCATGCCGGGGCCGATGTCGTCGTCACCGGGCGGGTGACCGATGCCGCTCTTGTCAGCGGGCCCGCCGCCGCTCACTTCGGGTGGGGGGAGGGGGATCGCGACCAGCTTGCGGGCGCGGTTGTCGCTGGGCACATATTGGAGTGCGGGACGCAGGCCACCGGGGGTAACTACGCCTTCTTTGCCGGGCGTTCGGCGCGGGAGCTGCTTCGGCCCGGCTTTCCTGTCGCCGAGATTCATGCGGACGGGTCGAGCGTCATCACCAAGCATGACGGCACCGGTGGGTTCGTCGACGTCGGCACGGTCACCGCGCAGTTGTTGTACGAGACCTCCGGTGCTCGGTACGCGGGGCCCGACGTCACCGCCCGGCTCGACACGGTCGCCCTCACGCAGGAAGGGCCCGACCGGGTGCGCGTCGCGGGCGTGCGGGGAGAAGCCCCGCCGCCGACGCTGAAGGTGGGGCTCAATCGGCTCGGCGGCTTCCGTAACGAAGTCGTCTTCGTCCTCACCGGCCTCGATGTGGAGGCGAAAGCCCGTCTCGTCCGTGCTCAGGTCGAGGATGCCATGGGGCGTGCCAAGTCCCGGCCGCAGGAGGTGCGTTGGGAGCTCGTTCGTGCTGACCGGCCGGACGCTCCGAGTGAAGAGGGCGCCTCCGCTCTGCTGCGGCTCGTCGTGCGCGATCCGCAGCCGGACCCCGTCGGCCGCGCCCTGAGCGGGGCCGCGATCGAGCTGGCCCTCGGCAGCTACCCCGGATTCCATGTGACGGCGCCCCCGGGCAAGGGCGCGCCCTACGGAGTCTTCGAAGCCGCGTACGTCGAGCGCGGCACCGTCGACCACGTGGCCGTCCTGCCCGGCGGCGAGCGGCAGCCTGTGGAGGGCGTCGGCGGCACCCTCGTACTCGAAGAACCGGACGAGCCGCCCCTGCCCCCGCCCCTGCCGGACGGCCCCACCCGCCGCGCTCCCCTCGGCCTTGTCGCCGGGGCCCGCAGCGGTGACAAGGGCGGGGACGCGAATGTCGGGGTGTGGGTGCGCACGGATGACGCGTGGCGGTGGCTCGCCCATGAGCTGACCGTCGAGCGGTTCCGTGAACTTCTGCCGGAGGCCGGTGAGTTGGTCGTCGTACGGCACCTCTTGCCGAATCTGCGTGCTCTGAACTTCGTCGTCGTGGGGATCCTCGGCGCCGGTGTCGCGTCCCAGGCCCGCTTCGATCCGCAGGCCAAGGGCCTCGGCGAGTGGCTGCGCGCCCGCCATCTCGACATACCCGCCGCGCTCCTTGAAGCGAACGAATCGACGGAGGTACTTCCGTGACCGTCCTCCCGTCCGCGCTTGACCCCGCGAGCGCCGAGTACGCCGAGCACCGCGAGACCATGCTGGCCAAGCTCGCCGAACTCGACGCCGAGCAGGCCAAGGCCCTTGAGGGCGGCGGCGAGAAGTATGTGGCCCGGCATCGCAAGCGCGGCAAGCTGCTTGCCCGGGAGCGGATCGAGCTGCTCCTCGACCCCGATACGCCGTTCCTGGAACTGTCGCCGCTCGCCGCCTGGGGGAGCGACTACCCCGTCGGCGCCTCGATGGTGACCGGCATCGGGGTCGTCGAGGGCGTGGAGTGTCTGATCACCGCCAACGACCCGACCGTGCGGGGTGGAGCCAGCAACCCGTGGACCCTGAAGAAGGCCTTCCGCGCGCATGAGATCGGGCACGCGAACCGCCTGCCGTCCATCCATCTCGTGGAGTCCGGGGGCGCCGATCTGCCGTCCCAGAAGGAGATCTTCATCCCGGGCGGTGCGCTCTTCAAGCACCTCACCCAGTCGTCGGCCGCCGGGGTCCCGACGGTCGCCGTCGTCTTCGGCAACTCCACGGCGGGCGGGGCGTACGTCCCCGGCATGAGCGACCACGTGATCATGGTCAAGGAGCGCGCCAAGGTCTTTCTGGGCGGTCCGCCGCTGGTGAAGATGGCCACCGGCGAGGAGAGCGACGACGAGTCGCTCGGCGGCGCCGAGATGCACGCCCGTACGTCGGGTCTCGCGGACTATCTCGCCGAGGACGAGCGCGACGCGCTGCGGCAGGCGCGGCGGGTCGTGAAGCGGCTCAACTGGCGCAAGGCCTACGCCGATCCGGCCGTGGCCGCCGAGCCGCCCAAGTACGCCGAGGAGGAGCTGCTCGGCATCGTGCCGGGGGACCTCAAGGTGCCCTTCGATCCGCGCGAGGTCATTGCTCGAATTGTCGACGGCTCCGACTTCGACGAGTTCAAGCCGCTCTACGGGGCGAGTCTCACGACGGGGTGGGCCGCGCTGCACGGCTATCCCATCGGGATCCTGGCCAACGCGCAGGGTGTCCTCTTCAGCGAGGAGTCCCAAAAGGCCGCGCAGTTCATCCAGTTGGCCAACCAGAGGGACATTCCGCTGCTCTTCCTGCACAACACCACCGGCTACATGGTCGGCAAGGAGTACGAGCAGGGCGGCATCATCAAGCACGGCGCGATGATGATCAACGCCGTGTCGAATTCGCGTGTCCCGCATCTGAGCGTGCTGATGGGCGCTTCGTACGGAGCGGGTCACTACGGCATGTGCGGGCGCGCCTACGACCCGCGTTTCCTCTTCGCCTGGCCCAGCTCCAAGTCGGCCGTGATGGGGCCGCAGCAGCTGGCAGGGGTCCTGTCGATCGTGGCCCGTGCCTCCGCCGCCGCGAAGGGGCAGCCCTACGACGACGACGCGGACGCGGGTCTGCGCGCCATGGTGGAGCAGCAGATCGAGTCGGAGTCGCTGCCGATGTTCCTTTCCGGGCGTCTCTACGACGACGGCGTCATCGACCCCCGCGACACCCGCACGGTCCTCGGCCTGTGCCTGTCCGCGATCCACACCGCCCCCTACGAGGGCGCGCGCGGTGGCTTCGGCGTCTTTCGGATGTGAGGACTCCCATGACGAACCCCACCATGACGAACCCCACCATGATCAGCACCATCCTCGTCGCCAACCGTGGCGAGATCGCCTGCCGCGTCTTCCGCACCTGCCGCGAGCTCGGTATCGCCACCGTGGCCGTGTACTCCGACGCGGACGCGGACGCCCTGCACGTCCGCGAGGCCGACTCCGCCGTGCGGCTGCCCGGCGCGACGCCCGCCGACACGTATCTGCGCGGCGAACTCATCGTGAAGGCCGCACAGGCGGCCGGTGCGGACGCCGTCCATCCCGGCTACGGCTTCCTCTCCGAGAACGCGGACTTCGCGCGGGCCGTCCTGGACGCCGGGCTCGTGTGGATCGGCCCCTCACCCGAGGCGATCGAATCCATGGCCTCCAAGACGCGCGCCAAGGAACTCATGGGTATCGCGCCCCTCGGGAAGGTCACCGAAGCCGATCTGCCCGTCCTGGTGAAGGCGGCGGCCGGTGGTGGCGGGCGCGGTATGCGCGTCGTACGGGAACTGGGTGCGCTGGAGGACGAGTTGGCTGCCGCCGGTGCGGAGGCCGCGAGTGCCTTCGGGGACGGCGAAGTCTTCGTCGAGCCCTATCTGGAGGGCGGCCGGCATGTCGAGGTGCAGATCATGGTCGACGCGTACGGCACGGTCTGGGCGCTCGGCACACGGGACTGCACGCTCCAGCGCAGGCACCAGAAGGTCATCGAGGAGTCCCCGGCGCCGGGCCTGACCGCCGGGCTCGTCGATGAGCTGCACGCGCAGGCCGTGCGTGCGGCGCGCGTGACCGGGTATCGCGGGGCGGGCACGGTGGAGTTCCTGGTCGCGGGTGACCGGGCGCACTTCCTGGAGATGAACACCCGGCTCCAGGTCGAACACCCGGTGACCGAGGCCGTGTTCGGCGTCGACCTCGTGGCGCTGCAGATCCAGGTCGCGGAGGGCGCACGGCTCGCGGAAGAGCCGCCGCCCGCACGCGGTCACGCCGTGGAGGCCCGCCTCTACGCCGAGGACCCGGCCGCCGAGTGGGCCCCGCAGACCGGCACCCTGCATCGGCTCTCCGTGCCGGGCGTGCGGCTCGACACCGGGTACGTGGACGGCGACACGATCGGCGTGCACTACGACCCGATGCTGGCCAAGGCCATCGCGTACGCCCCCACGCGTGCGGAGGCCCTGCGCGGCCTCGCGGGCGCGCTGGAGCGCGCGGTCGTCCACGGGCCCGTCACCAACAGGGAGTTGCTCGTACGGTCCTTGCGGCACCCGGAGTTCGTCGAGGCCCGCATGGACACGGGCTTCTACGACCGGCACCTCGCCGAGCTCGCGGCTCCCGCGCCGGACCCGCACGCCCCGCTGGCCGCCGCGCTCGCCGACGCGCACGGACGCTCGCGGTTCGGCGGCTGGCGCAACCTCGCCTCGCAGCCGCAGGTCAAGCTCTTCCGGAGCGAGCCGGACGGCGCCGAGCACGAGGTCCGCTACCGGCACACGCGGGAAGGGCTGAGCGCGGAGGGGGTGCGGGTGCTCTCCGTGTCGCGCGAGCTGGTCGTGCTCGAAGCCGGCGGCGTACGACGGCAGTTCGGCGTCAGCCGGTACGGCGACGGCCGTGTGTACGTCGGCAACACCGCCCTCACCGCGCTCCCGCTGCTCCCCGAGCCGACCACCAGGCAGTCCCCCGGCTCCCTGCTCGCCCCGATGCCGGGCACCGTCGTGCGCCTGGCCGACGGGCTCGCGGAGGGGGCGCGGGTCACGGCCGGGCAGCCTCTCATCTGGCTGGAGGCCATGAAGATGGAGCACCGCATCTCCGCTCCCGCCTCCGGCACGCTCACAGCCCTGCACGCCGCGCCCGGCCGCCAGGTCGAGGTCGGGGCGCTGCTCGCAGTCGTGGACGTCGAAGACGTCACAGGCGTCGTACAGGAGGAGCAATCCGTATGAGCACCGTCCTCGAAACCGAAGAGCACCAGGCCCTGCGCGCGGCCGTCGCCGCCCTGGGCAAGCGTTACGGCCGCGAGTACATGACCAGGGTCGTGAAGGGCGAAGGCCACCCCGACGAACTGTGGTCCGACGCCGCCAAGCTCGGCTACCTGGGCGTGAACCTGCCCGAGGAGTACGGCGGCGGAGGCGGCGGTATAGCCGAACTGTCCATAGTCCTTGAGGAGTTGGGGGCGGCGGGCTGCCCCCTCCTGATGATGGTCGTCTCGCCCGCGATCTGCGGCACCGTCATCGCACGCTTCGGCACCGAGGAGCAGAAGCGGGCCTGGCTGCCCGGTCTCGCCGACGGCAGCCGCACCATGGCGTTCGGTATCACCGAGCCCGACGCGGGCTCCAACTCCCACCGGATCACCACGACCGCGCGCAAGGACGAGGCGAGCGGCGACTGGCTCCTGACCGGCCGCAAGGTGTTCATCTCGGGCGTCGACATCGCCGACGCGACGCTGATCGTCGGCCGTACGGAAGATGCCCGCACCGGCAACCTCAAGCCCTGCCTCTTCATCGTCCCGCGCGAGACGGAGGGCTTCCAGCGGCGGCAGATCGAGATGGAACTCCAGGCTCCCGAGAAGCAGTTCGAGCTGACCCTGGACGACGTACGGCTGCCCGCCGACGCCCTGGTGGGCGATGAGGACGCCGGTCTTCTCCAGCTCTTCGCCGGCCTCAACCCCGAGCGGATCATGACGGCGGCGTTCTCGATCGGCATGGCGCGTTACGCCCTCTCCCGGGCCGTCGGATACGCCAAGGAACGCAGCGTCTGGAAGAGCCCGATCGGCGCCCACCAGGCGATCGCGCACCCCCTCGCGCAGTCCCACATCGACATCGAACTGGCCCGCCTGATGATGCAGAAGGCCGCCCGGCTCTACGACCAGGGCGACGACATGGGCGCGGGCGAGGCCGCCAACATGGCCAAGCTCGCGGCTGCCGACGCGTGCGTGAAGACCGTCGACCAGGCGGTGCACACGCTCGGCGGCAACGGCCTGACGAAGGAGTTCGGCCTCGCCTCGCTGATCGTGGCGTCGCGGGTGGCGCGGATCGCCCCGGTGAGCCGGGAGATGATCCTCAACTACGTGTCGCACCAGACGCTCGGCCTGCCCAAGTCGTACTGAGCCACCGGTCTCGTAGGTCTCGATCAGAGGGAGTTCCCATGGGACTTGTCCGCTCATCCCCGCAGCGCGGCATCGTCACGCTCACCCTGGACAACCCCGCCAACCGCAACGCGCTCTCGGCGGGTCTTGTGCGGGAACTGGCGGATGCGCTCGACGACTGCGGCAAGGACCCCGACGTACGAGCGGTCGTCCTCACGCACACCGGCTCGACGTTCTGCTCGGGCGCCGATCTGCGGGAGCCGCCGGACCCGGCCGTCTTCGTGGGACTGCTCCGGCAGATCGTGGAGCTGCCGAAGCCGGTGGTGGCACGCGTGGACGGGCATGTGCGGGCGGGCGGGCTCGGTCTTCTCGGGGTGTGCGACATGGCCGGCGCGGGGCCGGAAGCGTCGTTCGCGCTGACGGAGGTACGGATCGGGGTGGCGCCCGCGGTGATCTCCATACCGCTGCTCGCCCGCCTCGACCCGGGCGCGGCGTCGCGCTACTTCCTCACCGGGGAGCGTTTCGGTGGGGCGGAGGCGGCGCGGATCGGTCTTGTGACGGTGGCGGGCGATGACGTGGACGCGGAGCTCAAGCCCCTCGTCGAGGGCCTGCGGAAAGCGGCGCCGCAGGCCCTGGCCGAGACGAAGAAGCTGCTCACGGCTAGGGTGCTCGACGCATTCGACCACCACACGGACTCCCTCGTCGCCCTGTCCGCGCGGCTCTTCGCATCGGCGGAGGCGCGGGAGGGGATGGGGGCGTTCCTCGAACGACGGGAGTGCCCATGGGTGCTGTGACCGCGGCTGACCGTGCCGATCGCTCGCCCAAGCAGGACCGCAGCCGCGCGACGCGGCAGCGGCTCCTCGAGGCCGCGGTGGCGTGCCTCGCCGAGAGCGGCTGGGCGGGGTCCACCGTCTCCGTGGTCGCCGAGCGGGCCGGGGTCTCGCGGGGCGCGGCCCAGCATCACTTCCCGACGCGGGAGGACCTGTTCACGGCGGCGGTGGAGTACGTGGCCGAGCAGCGGTCCACCGCGCTGCGGGCGCTTCCGGCGCAGGACCGGGCGTCGGTGGTGGCCGCCCTGGTCGATCTCTACACGGGCCCGCTGTTCCGGGCGGCGCTGCATCTGTGGGTGGCGGCGTCGAACGAGCCTCAACTCGGCTCCCGGGTGACGGAGTTGGAGGCACGGGTGGGCCGCGAGACGCACCGGATAGCGGTGCAGCTGCTGGGGGCGGATGAGTCGCGGCCGGGAGTGCGGGAGACGGTCCAGGGGCTCCTGGACATGGCTCGGGGCCTCGGCCTCGCGAACCTGCTGACGGATGACGGGGCGCGGCGGGATCGGGTGGTGGGGGAGTGGGCGAGGCTGGTGGAGGGGGCGCTGCGCTGAGCCGACCGCCGGACGGGCTGAGAATCAGCCCGTCCGGCGTTTGAGGACGAACTCGGCGGAGCCGGTGATGACGGCAGCCAAGGCTTCCCTAGCGCGCGATGTCCCCGTACCCCACGACCTCGCGCGGGTCCCGCGACCCGGGGCCGATGTATCGCGCCGAGGGCCGGACAAGGCGCCCCGTCCGCTTCTGCTCAAGGATGTGCGCCGACCACCCCGCGGTCCTCGCGCAGGTGAACATCGACGTGAACATGTGCGCCGGCACCTCGGCGAAGTCCAGGACGATCGCCGCCCAGAACTCGACGTTCGTCGCGAGGACGCGGTCGGGACGGCGAGCATGCAGCTCGTCAAGCGCGGCCTTCTCCAGCGCCTCCGCCACCTCGAAGCGAGGAGCGCCCAGCTCGCGTGCCGTACGGCGCAGGACCCGCGCGCGGGGGTCCTCGGCCCGGTACACGCGGTGGCCGAAGCCCATCAGCCGCTCACCCTTGTCAAGCGCCTGCTTCACGTACGCGACCGCGTCCCCCGTCCGCTCGATCTCCTCGATCATGCCGAGGACACGAGAGGGCGCGCCCCCGTGCAGGGGGCCGGACATGGCGCCCACGGCCCCGCTCAGCGCCGCCGCCACGTCCGCGCCCGTCGACGCGATGACGCGGGCCGTGAACGTGGAGGCGTTCATGCCGTGCTCGGCGGCCGACGTCCAGTACGCGTCGACGGCCTGGACGTGTTTGGGGTCGGGCTCGCCGCGCCAGCGCTTCATGAAGCGCTCGACGACCGTGTCGGCCTTGTCGATCTCGCGCTGCGGCACCATCGGCAGGCCCTGCCCGCGGGCGGACTGGGCGACGTAGGAGAGGGCCATGACGGCGGCGCGCGCCAGGTCGTCGCGGGCTTCCTGCTCGCTGATGTCCAGGAGCGGCTTCAGGCCCCACACGGGGGCGAGCATCGCGAGCGCTGACTGGACGTCGACGCGGATGTCGCCGGAGTGCACCGGGATCGGGAACGGCTCGGCGGGCGGCAGGCCGGGGTTGAAGGCGCCGTCGACGAGCAGGCCCCAGACGTTGCCGAAGGAGACGTGGCCGACCAGATCCTCGATGTCGACGCCGCGATAGCGAAGCGCGCCGCCTTCCTTATCCGGTTCGGCGATCTCCGTCTCGAACGCGATGACTCCCTCAAGTCCGGGTACGAAGTCGGACATCAGGCGGCTCCTCGTGATGTGTACGACAGATGGTGGTGACAGACAGCTCGTGACCATGTGTCAGAAGTGGGCATTTTCGGTCTGGTTCCGCGGTCTGCCGGTGCGTTGACGGCTGCCGGCTTTCGACTCGCGGTCCGGATCGGTCATCCCGGTGATGCCCCGTGCGGCTGGTGGTCACCCAACCGATACGGCAGCGGAACGATATCCCTTGGTGCCACCCTTGGCGATGGTACGCGGCACTCAGTGCCACACGTCACCTCCCCGTGGTGCACGACACCCCGTCGGACTTCCCTTCGTATACGGCAAGATGACCGCGTGACCGATCGAGCCGCCGCTTCCGCATCAGCCTCCTCATCAGCCGCTCCCGTCCCGCCCGTGTCCGATCCCGCAGCCATACGTGCCCACTACGGCTTCGACGGACTCGTCGAGGCGGATGCGCCCGCCACGCCCGTCGAGCTGTTCGCGCTCTGGTTCACGCAGGCGCTCGCCGCGGCCGGCGAGGGCAAGCTGTACGAGCCGAACGCCATGGTCGTCTCGACGGTGGACGCCGCGGGCCGTCCCAGCTCACGCACGGTCCTGCTGAAGGGATACGACGAGCGCGGCTTCGTCTTCTTCACCAACTACGAGTCCCGCAAGGCCCGCGAACTCGCCGCGAACCCGAACATCGCGCTGCTCTTCCCCTGGCACCCGATGACCCGCCAGGTCATCGTCACGGGCACGGCGGAGCGCGTCGCCCGCGAGGAGACGGTGGCGTACTTCCGCACCCGCCCGCACGGCTCCCAGCTGGGCGCCTGGGCCAGCGCCCAGTCCTCGGTCATCGCCACGCGCGACGAACTGGACAGCGCGTACGCCGATCTGGAGGCGCGTTACCCGGAGGGCGAGCAGGTGCCCGCGCCTCCGCACTGGGGCGGCTTCCGTGTCGTGCCGGAGACCGTGGAGTTCTGGCAGGGCAGGGCGAACCGCCTGCACGACCGCCTGCGCTACGTACGGACGGAGCAGGACGCCGGCGGCGGCGTGGCCGCTGCGGGCTGGACGGTCGAGCGCCTCAGCCCGTAGTCGCCTCGGCCCGTAGTCTCCTCGGCCCGTGAGGGTCCGTCGCGCTGACTAGCCCGTCAGGACCCCGTCCAGGAACGGCTGGATCGCCTCGCGCCAGGACTCCGGCTGGTCGTAGTGCACGAGGTGCCCGGCGTCGGCCACCTCCGCGTACGCCCCGCGGGGGAGCACGCGGACCATTTCCTGGGACTCGGCACGGCCCAGCTCGCCGTCCAGGCCGCGGACGACCAGGGCGGGGCACTGGACCTGGGCCAGGTCCTCCCAGTGGGCGTCGTACACCCAGGTCTCGCGGGACTTCAGCATCTGGTCGCGGTCGAAGACGGGGCGCCAGCCGTCCGGGCCCTCGGTCATCACTTCGGCGAAGAACTCGCCGCGCGATGGATTGGGCCGCTCGACCCAGGGATCGTCCTCGCCGAACCACTTCCGTACGTCGGCGAGCGTGGCGAAGGGCACGGGCCAGGCCTTGAACCAGTCCTCCCACTCGCGCTGCGACGCGGCGCCGAGCGCGGAGGCCCGCATGTCGCAGATGATCAGGGCGCGGACGAGATCGGGGCGCTTCGCGGCGAGCTGCCAGGCGGTGAGCGCGCCCATGGAGTGGCCGATGAGGACGGCGGGGGCGAGGCCGAGCTGGACGAGCGCGGCCTCGGCGTCGTCCACGTAGGCCTCGCGGGTGAAGGGGCCCTCGGGGGGCTTCTCGCTCTGCCCGTGCGCGCGCTGGTCGAGTGCGACAGCGCGATGTCGCTCGGCGAGCCAGCGGGCGGTGCCCGCCCAGTGCGATGCGCGGCCCATCAGACCGTGCAGTAACAGCACGCCGCCGGGCGGACCGTCGGTCTCCCTGGACTTGGGAGGATCGGCGAACTCCCAGGCCGCGAGGCGTACGCCGCCCGCGCCCGTCACGTCAATGCGCCGCACCATGGTTCCTGGCACCCCCCTTGAATCATCTCGGGCTGAACGCCTGGTTCTGTCACGCACCCCCGCACGCTATCGAACTCTTTTTCGAAAGCGGCCAGATCGCCGGCAACACCCCTCGTTCGAGTGACCACGCTCAAGGATTGGTCGCCGCCGCCGAGGGGAGATCTTCATCGGGAGGCGGGCCGCTCGGGGAAATCGGTCCGAGGGGGATGACCCTGGGAGCTCGGGGCTCCGGGTCAGAACAGGGGAGGACAGGCCCCGGCGCTCAAGGGCGCCGGGGCCCTCGCTCCGAACAGGAACGCGCTCCCGCTCACCAGACGGGCACATTCTCCTGCCCCCTCCCACGGCCGTGGCGGCCAGACACCGGCGCCGACCCGGTCAAGAGCCCTCAGGTCATATGCCTCTCGCGACAGCCTTGCACGCAAAACGTCCGGGCGCTGCGATTCCGCACACTGAATCTTGGACCCCATTCGGTCCCGGAGTCTTCACAACTGCCCAGCCGTTACCGCTAGTTGACACGAACTCGCGGTAACAGGCCCCGGAGCTCGCTGAACCCCGGTCCGCCGAACCGCGGTCCGGCGGGGCCTCAGCGCTTGGCGACGAAGACGTGCGAAGCGACCTCCGCGTCCAGCTCGGCGGCCTCACCGCTGCTGCCCACGAGCACCCCGCCCGCGGACTCCGTCACGCTCACCACGGAGCCGGGCTGCACACCCGCGCGCCGCAGCGTGTACATCAGCTGCGCGTCCGTCTGGATCGGTTCGCCGATGCGGCGCACCACGACGGTCTTGCCCTCCGTGCCGGGGTCGAGGTCGACCAGGGAGACCATGCCCTCGTCCAGGAACGGGTCGGCCCCGTCCTTCTCGCCCAGCTCCTCCAGACCCGGGATCGGGTTGCCGTACGGAGACTCGGTGGGGTGGCGCAGGAGCTCCAGGACGCGGCGCTCCACCGCCTCGCTCATCACGTGCTCCCAGCGACACGCCTCCGCGTGGACCTGCTCCCACTCCAGGCCGATCACGTCGACGAGGAGGCACTCCGCCAGGCGGTGCTTGCGCATCACGCGCGTCGCGAGCCTGCGGCCCTCCTCGGTCAGCTCCAGATGGCGGTCGCTCGCGACGGCCACCAGGCCGTCGCGCTCCATGCGCGCGACCGTCTGGCTCACCGTCGGCCCGCTCTGGTCGAGACGCTCGGCGATCCGGGCGCGCATGGGGACCACACCTTCCTCCTCCAGCTCGAGGATGGTGCGCAAATACATCTCAGTGGTGTCAATAAGCCCCGACATGGGTGCCCCTCAGATTTCGCTCGTGCGGCCGGCCCTGCCCTCAAGTCTGACGCATACCGCTGACAACCGGGTCGCGCCAGGGGAAAACCCGGTCCAGGCGGTCTTGACGGGGTGCTCAGGCCGTATTGACAGGGCACTGGTCCAGACCGCAACGTGATCCGCGGCACACGGGAAACACGTGCAGGACATTGCAGCAAATACGTACAGGACATACGTACAGGACATACGTACCCGGAAAGGTTCCTCGGCGCATGGGCTCGAAGAGCGAGAGCAAGCTGGCCGGTCAGTACATCGACGCCGCGATCGGGCTGCTCGGGCGGGTGCGCGACGAGGAGGGCGGGAACATCGACGCGGCGGGCACGCTGCTCGCCGACGCGGTCGAGGCCGGCGGCAGGCTCTTCGCCTTCGGCGCCGGACACTCCTCGCTGGCCGCCCAGGACGTCGTCTACCGCGCGGGCGGCCTCGCCCTGATGAACCTCCTGGCCGTCCCCGGGGTCGTCGGCATCGACGTCATGCCCGCCACCCTCGGCTCGGCCCTGGAGCGGGTCGACGGGCTCGCGGGCGCCGTCCTCGACTCGTCGCCGGCCCGCCCCGGCGACGTACTCGTGATCATCTCGCTCTCCGGGCGCAACTCTCTTCCCGTGGAGATGGCGATGAACGCCCGCGCGCTCGGCCTGAAGGTCATCGGGGTGACTTCGGTGGCGTACGCGACGGAGACGAAGTCGCGGCACGTCTCCGGGTCCTTCCTGAAGGACCACTGCGATGTCGTGATCGACTCCAAGATCGCCCTCGGCGACGCGGAGCTCAGCCTCGACACGGTCGACGCGCCTTTCGGCCCCGCCTCCAGCGTGGTCACCAACGCGATCATGCAGGCCATGATGGCGACGGCCGTCGAGGCTCTGGCGGGGCGGGGAATTCAGCCACCGCTGCTTCGGTCAGGGAACGTGGACGGGGGCCATGACTGGAACGGCAGGGTGTTCCAGGAGTACGGAGACCGGATCTTCTACCGGCGCTGAGCGCCGCTGAAGGGGCGCTCAGCGGTCCGGTGGGAAACACACTCGGACAGTGAGCCCCCCGCCCTCCCCGTTCGCCTCCGCGGTCGCCTCCGCGCCGTGCGCGCGGGCGATCGCGGCGACGATGGACAGGCCGAGCCCCGCCCCCTCCCCGCGCGCGTGCGTACGTTCCCGAAGGCGCCGGAAGGGCTCGAAGAGGTGCGGGACGGTCTCCGGCGGGACGACGGGGCCGGTGTTGGTGACCTCGACACCGTCGGGTCCGGTGCGCACCTCGACCCGGCCGCCCTTGACGTTGTAGTCCACGGCGTTCGCCACCAGGTTGTGCACGAGGCGGTCGAGCAGCACCCCGTCGCCGAGCACCGTCAGCGGCCCGGCGTCCACGGACACGGTCACGTCCCGCTCGGCCGCCCTGCCCGCGAGCCCTTCCGTCACCGCGTCGGCGATGACGTCGAGCGCGATGGGCTCGCGCCGTTCAAGACCCCGCTCCGAGGTGGCCAGGAGCAGCAGCCCTTCGATCAGATGCTCGCTGTCGTCGGCGACGGAGATGAGTTTCGTACGGATCCGCGCCACCTGCCGCGCGTCGGGCTCACCCGCGAGACCGATCTCGGCGGCGGCCCGCTGCACGGCGAGCGGGGTGCGCAGTTCGTGTGCGGCATTGGCGGCGAACCGCTGCTGCGCGCTGACCAGTTGCTCTATCCGCCCGAGCATCTCGTCGAAGGTGTCGGCCAGCTGCTTCAGCTCGCCGGGCGGGGCGTCGAGCGCGATCCGCTCGTGCAGATTCTCGCCGGACAGGCGCCGCGCGGTGCCGGTGATCACGGCCACCGGGTGCAGGACGCGGCCCGCCATCCACCAGGCGAGCAGGATGGAGAGCGCCGCGTACACGAACAGCACGATGACCGAGACGGTGAGCAGCCTGCTCAGGGCGGCCTGTTCGGCGACATCGCTGATCTTCGTGACGGCGAGGCCCTGCGTGATGTCGTTGGCCGACACGCCGTCGGGGATCACCCGCCTGGCGGGCGACGCGGACGGGTCAGGGCTCGGCATCCGCCAGGGCGGGCTCAGCCTGCGGGCGGGGACGGCGGTGGTGACGGCGGTACTGATCGAGGAGTAGAGCCCCTGCCGCACCAGGAAGTAGACGAGCCCCGTGAGCAGCGCTCCCGCCAGGAGGAGCATGCCGCCGTAGAGGGCGGTGAGGCGTGCGCGTTCGCTGCGCATGGCTGGACGGCGCATCATCCGGACGCGGGGCAGGGTGAGGCGGCCGGCACGGGACCTGCTCATGACTGCCTGCCGGTGGGAGACGCGGCTGCGCGGAGCCGAGCCGTGTCGCGGGCGTGGTGCGTGTCGGTCCCGCGGTGCGTGTCGCCCCCGTCGTGCGTGTCGGGTCTGTGTGTGGGGGGCTTGCGTGGGGTGGTGCGGTTCGGTGTGGTCCTGGCGGCGCTGGCCCTGTGTGCGCGGCTCTTGCCTGCGCTGATCCCGTCTGTGCCGGTCCCGCGGGGCGCGTTGCAGTCGTGGTGCGTGTCGCGGCCGTGGTGCGTGTCGGTTCCGTGTGTGGGGAGCTTGCGCGGGGTGGTGCGGCTCGGCGAGGTCCGGGCGCCGCCGGTCCCGCGGTGCGTGTCGGTCCCGCCCAAGCGCCTCACGCCGACCAGCCCGTGATCCGGTAGCCCGCGCCCGGCACCGTCTCCACCACTGGGGGATCGCCCAGCTTGGTGCGGAGTTTGGAGAGGGTGACGCGGACCGCGTTCGTGCGGTAGCTGGTGTCCTCCTCCCAGACCTGTTCGATCAGGTCGTCGCCGCTGACCACCGCGCCCTCCGCCCGTAGCAGCGCCTCAAGGACCGCGAACTCCTTGCGGGAGAGCGCCAGATGACGGCCGTCGCGGCTGGCCTGGCGGCGGGCCGTGTCCAGGACCAGGCCCGCGCGTTCGATGACCGGCGGGAGTGCGGGGCGCGTGCGGCGGCCAAGCGCCAGGACGCGGGCGAGGAGCTCGTCGTACGCGAAGGGCTTCGTCAGGTAGTCGTCGGCGCCCAGGCCGAGGCCCGCGACCCGGTCCCGGACGGTGGCCGACGCCGTCAGCATCAGGACGCGGGTGAGCAGCCGCTGGCTCACCACCCTGCGGCACACCTCGTCGCCGTGCAGGCCCGGCAGGTCCCGGTCCAGGATGACGACGTCGTACTCGCCGAGCTGGAGCTTGCGCAGCGCCGTCAGGCCGTCGGCCGCGACGTCGACCGCGAGCGCGTCGCGGCGCAGCCCGTCGGCGATCATCTCGGCCAGGAATTCCTCGTCCTCCACCAGCAGTACGCGCATGCGGCCCTGTGTACCTGAAGTGCACCTTTCGTCGGTGTAAGCGTCTCCGTTGAGAGAAACGAAACCTCCCCTCCCGCCAGCCTGAGCGCGTCGGTGCGCTGCCGCGCCGACGCGACCAGTGAAGGGGAAGCCATGAGGACCGCCATGAGGACTCGTACGCGCTCGACTGCCATCGCATCGGGGTTCGCCGCACTCGCCCTGTTCGCCGGAGCCTGCTCATCCGGCGGCGGCGAAAGCAGCCAGGACAAGGCCGACGGCGGCAAGGGCAAGCAGGCCGACGCCGCCTTCAAGGAGCGCGAGTGCCTGCGCAAGCACGGCCTCAAGGTGTCCGAGCCCAAGTCCGGCGAGGACACCCGCGGCATCACCATCGGCGGCGACATGAGCAAGGAAAAGATGGAAGCCGCCATGAAGGCCTGTAACACCGGCAAGGGCGGCAGCGCGGGCGGCGGCAAGGTCACGCAGGCCGACAAGGACAAGATGCTCAAGTACGCCCGGTGCATGCGCAAGAACGGCTTCAACATGCCCGACCCGAAGTTCGACGGCGGCGCCATGGAAGCCCAGAAGATGCCCGAGGGCGCCGAGGCCAAGAAGATGGAGAAGGCCGCCAAGGCGTGCAAGGACATCGTCGCGTGAGGCGCCGCACCGCCGTCGTCGCCACCGTCGTGGCCCTGCTCGCCATCACCGGCGGCGGCGTCGCCGTCACCGCCCTCGCCGACAACGGCAAGGACAGGTCCGTGCGCCAGGACGCCGGACTCCCGCCCGCCACCGCCCCCGTCGAACGCGGCGACCTCAGCAGCGGCACCCAGACCGACGGCACCCTCGGCTACGCCAAGGAGAGCAAGGTCAACGCGGGCACCACCGGCACGCTCACCTGGTCCGCGGGCAGCGGCTCGACGATCAAGCGTGACGGGCGCCTGTACGAGGTCAACGGCGTGCCGGTGCGCCTCATGTACGGCACCGAGCCCATGTACCGCACGCTGAAGACCGGCGACGAGGGCAACGACGTACGGCAGCTGGAGGAGAACCTCCTGGCCCTCGGGTACGGGGTCGGGCTCGCCGTCGACGACGAGTACACGGCGGGGACGGCAGCCGCCGTCAAGCAGTGGCAGAAGGCGCACGACCGCAAGCAGACCGGGCGGGTCGGCCCCGACCAGATCGCCTTCTCGCCGGGCGGCGTCCGCGTGAAGTCCACCGAGTCGGCCGTCGGCGACCAGGTCGCGCCGGGCAAGCCGGTGCTCAGCACGACCGGTTCGGAGCGGGTCGTACGTTTCCAGCTCGACGTCGCCGAGGGAAAGCTCGCCAAGGTGGGCACCAAGGTCACCGTGGACCTGCCGGACGGCTCGACCGTCAAGGGCAAGGTCGCGTCCGTCGGCAAGACCGCCAAGCCGGGCGACGACCCGGCCGACAAGACCCCCAAGATCCCGGTGACGATCTCCTTCGACGACCCCGGCAAGGTCGACGGCTTCGACCAGTCCCCGGTCACGGTGAACCTCACAGGAGAGACCCGCGAGGACGTCCTCTCCGTCCCCGTCAACGCCCTCCTCGCGCTGCCCGGCGGCGGCTACGGCGTCCAGGTCGTCGAGCACGGCCGCGCCCGCCAGGCGAAGGTGGAGCTCGGCATGTTCGGCCAGGGACGGGTCGAGGTGACCGGCGGCGGTCTGAAGGACGGCATGAAGGTCGGGGTGCCCAAGATATGAGCGCCGTCGTGGAGTTGGGCGGAGTCACCAAGGAGTACCCCGGCGGAGTCGCCGCCCTGCGCGGGGTGGACCTCAGGGTCGAGGAGGGCGAACTCCTCGCCATCGTCGGCCCCTCCGGGTCCGGCAAGTCGACGCTGCTGCACATCATCGGCACCCTCGACCGCCCCTCGGAGGGCTCGGTGGCGATCGCGGGACACGACGTCGCGACGCTCGCCGACCGCAGCCTGTCCGCGCTGCGCGCACGGCACATAGGCTTCGTGTTCCAGGCGTTCCACCTCGTACCGGGGATCAGCGCGCGCGACAACGTGGCGGAGGGGCTCCTGTACTCGGGCCTCTCGCGCGGGGAACGCCGCGCGCGAGCCGCCGACGCCCTCGACCGGGTCGGCCTCGCGGACCGCATGAAGCACCGCCCGCACGAACTCTCCGGCGGCCAGAAGCAGCGCGTCGCCATCGCGCGCGCGGTGGTCGGAGCGCCGGACCTGCTCCTGGCCGACGAACCGACCGGGGCGTTGGACTCGGCATCCGGCGAGGCGGTGATGGAGCTGCTGCACGATCTCAACGCGGAGGGCGCGACCATCGCCGTGATCACGCACGACACGGAGATCGCGGAGCGGCTGCCGCGGCAGGTGCGGATCCGGGACGGGCGGGTGGTGGCGGATGTGCGTGCGGCTACCGGTGAGGGGGTGCTCGCGGGATGATCCGTACGAAGCGAGTCACGAGGCGAGTCACGAAGCGAGTCAAGAATGTCCGGCTGAAGGCGGCGCGGCTCGGGCCGAGGGACGTCCTGCACGTCGGCTCGGCGGGACTTCGGAGCCGTCCGGTGCGGGTCGTGCTGTCGGCGCTGGGTATCGCCATCGGGATCGCGACAATGATCGCGGTGGTAGGCATCTCCTCCTCCAGCAAGGCGCAACTCATGCGTGAGTTGGGCGAGTTGGGTACGAACATGCTGGTGGCCGCCCCTGGGGAGCCTCTGTTCTCCGGTGAGAAGGTGGTGCTCCCGCGTGACGCGGCGGGCCGGGTCTCGCGCGTGAAGGGCGTGGAGGACGTCGGCGCGACCGGCGACCTCGAACGCACGGTGCGGCGCAGCGAGAAGATCCCCGAGGACGAGACCGGCGGCATCTCCGTCAAGGCGGCGACCGAGGGCCTCCTGAAGGTCCTGCGCGGCGAGATGGGGAGCGGTACGTGGTTCAACGCGGCGAACAGCCGCTACCCGTCGATCGTCCTCGGCCACGTCGCGGCGGAACGCCTCGGAATCACTCAACCCGGCCAGCAAGTATGGCTGGACGACCGCTACTTCACGGTCGTAGGCATCCTCGACCCGCTGCCCCTGTCCCCCGACGTGGAGCGCTCGGCCCTCGTGGGCTGGGACGCGGCGAAGAGCGAGCTCGGCTTCGACGGCCGTCCGACGTCGGTGTACGAGCGGTCGGCCGACGCCTCGGTGCGCGAGGTCCGGAGCCTGCTCGCCGCGTCGATCGACCCGGAGAACCCGCGCAACGTCCAGGTCACCGACCCGTCATCGGCCTTGCAGGCGAAGGCGGCGACGGAGGGTGCGTTCTCGACGCTGCTCCTTGGCCTGGGCGGGATCGCCTTGCTGGTGGGAGGAGTGGGGGTGGCCAACACCATGATCATCTCGGTCCTGGAGAGACGGTACGAGATTGGCCTGCGGCGCTCGATGGGTGCGACGAAGGGGCAGATCCGGATCCAGTTCGTGACGGAGTCCCTGATGCTGTCCGGCCTCGGCGGCCTTGCGGGGATCGCCCTCGGCGCGGCGGCGACGGGCGCGTACGCGGTGTCGGGCGGGCTCCCTTGGGTGGTGCCCCTGTGGGCGGTGAGCGGCGGCTTCGGAGCGACGCTGGTCATCGGAACGGTGGCGGGCTTGTACCCCGCGGTACGCGCGGCGCGCCTCTCCCCAACACTGGCGCTGCACGCGGCTTAGCCGGGGGGGCGAGCGGATTCCGGCCCCGGGGTCCAGCCCGCTGGGCGGGTGGATTTCAGGCGCCTGGGGTCTGGCTGGCTGGGCGTGTGTTCTTCAGGCCCTGGGGCCTAGCCGGCCGGCTAGGCGGGTGCGCTGGACTGCTGGGGCTTGGCTGGCTGGTGGTCGGGACCTAGCCCGCCGCTTCGCGGCGGATTTTCCCCCCGCCCACCCGTTTGCCCGGCAGCTGGCGATCACCCACTCGATGCACCGCCGGGTGATCGGGTGGGTGGGCGGGAAAGATCCGCCGCGCAGCGGCGGCCCTGAACACCCGCCCACCGTCGGGAAGGCGACGGCCTTGAACACCCGCCCCCCCCCGCAGGGAAGCAGCGGCCCTGAACACCCGCCCCCCGGCAGGGAAGCCCCCCGGCCGGGAGCCCTGCCGTCAGCGGCGCAGTGCGTGGGCCAGGTCAAGCGAAGCCGCAACCCTCGCCGAGACGCTCTCCGCGTACGTAGCGTCCGCCCGCTCGAACTGCGTGCGACTCGCCCCCCGGAGAAACGTCACCACCCCCAACGTCCGCCCCCGACTACGCAGCACCGTGCACAGGGCGTGGACGGAGTCCTCCGGCCACTGCCTGGCCGCCGCCCACTCCCGGGCACGCTCGGGCGGCGCGGTGCCGGCACTGGCCCGTACGGAACCCACCCGGTCCACGCACTGCGGGGCCGGATGCCCCTCCAGATAGCGGACGGGCAGGCCCGCCTTGGCCACCGGCAGGCAAGGGCCAGGAGCGCCCGCGGGCGTGGCCGCGGCACGCACGAGCCGCACCGGAGGATCCCCCTCACCCGCCACCAGATCGATCAACGCGTGGTCGGCGAAACCGGCAAGCGCGAAGTCCAGCTGAACCGTCGCCGCCTCCATCGGGTCCTCGCACTCGCCCGCGGCCCGCGCGGCCCGGTGCAACTGCTGTGAGCGGAAGCGCAGTTGCGCCGCGTCCTGCTCGGTCTGCTTGGCCTCCGTCACGTCCAGGAAGAGCCACGCGACCCCCAGCGGCACCGGCTCCTCCGCCAGCGGCGACGCGAGCCGAAGGAAGCCGCTGCGCCAGCAGCGCCGCTCCGGCTCACCGCTCTCCGTGGCCCGCACGGACACCCACATCTCCGCCGGCGCCGGCGGAGCCCCCTCGGCGAGCACATGGCTCAGCGCGCTCTCCAGCTCCTCCACGCCCTGCCCGAGCAACTCCCCGAGGGGCCGCCCCAGCAAGGCCGTACGGCCCATCCCCAGCGACCGCGCCGCATGTTCGTTCGCCACAGCAGGACGCAGGTCCGCGTCGACGAGCACCACACCCCACGACGCGCTATCGAACAGCGCCTCGCTCAACGCGATGGAACGCTCCAGGTCGATCTGCGCATGGACCTCGCTGAACGCGCAGTACACCCCGGAAGGCTTCCCGTCCCCGCCCCGCACCGCGGCGGACTGGGTCCGCACGAGCACCCGCCCGCCGTCCTTCGTCAGGAGCGCGAACTCGTGCACCTGCCGCCCAGGCCCCTCCATCGAGGACATCAGCCGCGCCTCGACCTCCTCGGCATCGGCAGTCCGCACCGCCCACCCCGCGAACCCCTGCCGCCCGACGGCCTCCGCCGCCGACCACCCGAGGATCCGCTCGGCCTCACGGTTCCAGTGCGTCACCACCCCGTCGGCGTCGAACGCGCACAAGGCGGCGTCCATCCCGTCCAGCAATGCCGCGAGCAATTCGGCCCCACCGGGCTCGGGCTCTTCAGGCCCCAGCTCGTCGGTGGTTCCGCTACGCCGGGAAGCACTCACCTGGCACCCCCTGCAGGCCGTGTCCTCATGAGCTGCATGTTCTGCGAGTTCCGCGTATACCGCACGTCAGATCATTGAACTCGAACGTGACGCAGCCCACAGGTACTTCCCAGAAGTTGGACGAAATCGTTGCCCGCGAAATGTGGGGGGCGGGCGCGGTGCCCAGAATCAGACGCACGTCCAAAGATTCGCACAAATGGCTGACCTCAAGTGATCCAGCTCCCCCGGACCCGCGTGATCGCTAGCGTCGGCAACGGACACACGAAGGGAGATCACTCGCTCTTCGCCTCGAAGTCGGAGCTTGCCCCCTCGTAGGGGTAGGCCGAGTGATCAGCCCTAGTCATCAAGGCCATCAGGTCACATCAAGACCACCAGGCCAAAGGAAGGCGCTCTTCGATGACTACGTTTCCCGCAGGCGAGCAGACCCGCCGGGCTGTGCTTCCTCAGCAGCCCGCACTGGAATCCGTGAGAGCAGACACCCTCAGGAGCAAGGACGAAACGGCTCACGGACTCCCCGCCACCGCGCGGGGCACCGGCGGGGAACATGGGCGAGGGGAGACCGACGGGCATCGCGTCAGACCCCGTCGGCGTCACGCCGAATCGGCCGCTATGGCGGCGGAGGAGGCAGAGAACGGGAGCGGTGACGCTTCCACACCTCCCGGGTACACCGGGGGCGTCGGTGCGAGCAGAGTGTTCGTACTGGCCAAGGACCGGCGTCCGTTGATGCCGTGCCACCCTGCCCGTGCCCGCGAGCTGCTCAACTCCGGGCGTGCAGTGGTTCATCGGCACGCCCCCTTCACCATCCGGCTCAAGGACCGCACGCGCGCCGAATCGGAGATCGACGGCGTACGGCTACGCATCGACCCCGGATCCCAAGGGACCGGCTTCGCCCTCACGGACGAGAAGACAGAGACCGGAAAGCGCGGGGACGCGGTCCTCGTGCGCCGGGGATTGATGGCGGCCGAGCTCCGGCACCGCGGTGAGCAGATCCGGCACTGCATGGGACAACGCGCCGGGTACCGGCGAAGACGACGATCTGCGAACCTCCGTCACCGAGCGCCGAGAAGCGACAACCGCACCCGCCCGGAGGGATGGCTCGCCCCGTCGCTGCGCCACCGGGTCGATACAACGATCTCCCTTGCTCACCGCTTCTGTCGCTACGCGCCGGTAACGGAGATCCACGTGGAGAGCGTCGCGTTCGACACCCACTCCATGAGTGCGGGGAAGCAACTCAAGTGGGCCGAGTACCGGAACGGCACCCTCGCCGGAACCGACGCTCGTGCCTTCCTGCTCGCGATCCGGGGCAGAGTCTGCGCCTATTGCGGAGTCACGGGTGTCCCTCTCAACATCGACCACATCCATCCCAGCAGCCGCGGCGGCTCCAGCAAGATCTCCAACCTCGTGCTTGCGTGTGTCCCCTGCAACCAGGCCAAGGGCAGCAAACCCATCGACGTATTTCTCGCCGATCGGCCGGAACGGCTCGCGGAGATTCGTGCGCAGAACCGTCCACCCCTGCGTGACGCGGCAGTCATGAACTCGACGCGCCGTCAGCTCATCGAAGGGCTGGGTGCTCTAGGCCCACCCGTGCACGCCTGGCAGGGCCTCCGCACACAACGGAACCGCACCGCGATGGGACTCGACAAGACCCACACCACTGATGCCCTCGCCGTCGGCGAGCTGGATCGCGAGAACGGGGGACAGATCGTCCGAGTGCCCGCACGCGTTCTGGTCGTCAAAGCAACCGGACGCGGCTCCTACGCCCGCACCACCCCCGACCGCTTCGGCTTTCCCCGGCTTCAACGAGCCCGGACCAAAGAGCATTTCGGGTACGTCACCGGGGATCTCGTACGTGCCACGCTGCCCACCGGCAAGTGGGCGGGCACCTGGAACGGACGCATCTCTGTACGAGCCAGGGGACAGCACAGCCTGGCCACGCCGACGGGGCGGATCAACGTCTCGTACAGGAATCTGCGGCTGCTCCAACGCGGCGACGGATACGCCTACGGCACCCGGCAGGAGCCCGTCTCGTCACCTTCTCGAAAAACCGGTTGAGCCGAGCCGACCCGGTTCCTATGGTGTGAGTCATCACGGAGAGGAGGTGGTTCGGCAGATGTATGGAAACCGGACGCGTGAGGTGACTGCGGGCTAGTGGCCCGTCGTCGCAACTCGATTTCGGCGCCGGACCAGCACGTGTGATGTGCGTGCAGCCGGCCCAATCCCAAGCAGTCACCCGACCCGCGAGCCGCCGGTGAGTCCGGCCGGCCTCCCGCCGTTCCGTACGGCGGGGACCACGGCTCGCGGGTCGTCTGCGTTCCAGAGCTCCGTGGCCCGGGGCCCCTCAGCCCCTGCTGACCGCCGTCAGGATCTCAGGCAGCCGCCGCGCCACCCTCGGCGCCGCGAGCCGCAGGCCCACGTACGTGATCAACGCTCCGTACGCCCCGCCCAGTGGCAGCAGCACCCACGACCAGGAGCTCTCTCCCGAGACGTGCAGCCAGATGGTGAAGGCGAGCACCGGGGCGCAGAGCAGTGCCGCCGCGACCATCCCGCCGAAGATCGAGATCCAGGCCAGGCCCGCCTGCCCGGGGGCCACGTTCTTGTAGCCCTCCTGTGGGATGGAGTAAGGGAAGCGCGCCGATGACCAGGCGCCCGTCGCCAGCATCGCGCCGAGCAGCGCGAAGGAGAGGCCCAGCGCCTCCGCGAGGCCGGTCCAGTCGCCGAGCACGGCCGCCGTGATGACCGTCACCAGCGTCGCGTACGGGAGGGTGATCACGAGGAGGGCCAGGGCGCGGGCGCGGAGTTCCGCGTACGCGTCGTACGTCGACGAGATCGTCATCGCGACCATCCAGAATGCCGACGTGTCCTGGCCGAACTGGTTGTACATGAGGACGCCGAGCATCCCGGCCGCGAAGCACGCGAAGTAGATCGAGCCGGTCCCCTGGAGTGCGTTGAAGAGCGGCACGATGAGCCCGATGGCCAGGGACGTCACCCAGGCCGCCTTCGTCTTCGGGTCGCGCCACACGTAGCGCAGGCTGCGTTCCATGACCGTGCCGGTGCGTCCGCCGGGGAGCAGACGCCCCAGGCCGTGCGTCGCGCGCGCCTTGGTGGGTTCCGCCGCCGCGAGCGTCGAGCCGTCCGGGGTCGTCATCAGGCGGGTCAGGCTGCGCTGCCAGAGGGCGAGGAGGGCGGCGAGAGCCGCGGCGCTCAGTACGAGTTGGGTGATTCCCGTCGCGTACGAGCCCCCGCTCACCGAGCCGACCGCGCCGATCGCCGACGCGGGCGGGATCCAGCGCACGACGTCCGCCGCCGGGTCGAGCTGCGAGAGCCCCGACGAACCGAGCCGCTGCGCCCCGAAGTTGACGACCTGCGCGCCGACCGCGATGACCAGGCCGCTCAGGACCGCGAGGTCGCGTCCTTTGCGGCTGGTCAGGAGGCGGATGTTGGCGGCTGCGACGGTGCGCGCCAGGGCCACGCAGATGAGCAGGGTGAGGGCGATGGCGAGGACGCCGGTGACGGCCGCCGCCGCGCCGTGCGCGAGCGCGATGACCGAGCCGAGCGCGAGGCAGAGGGTGAAGAGCGGGCCGATGCCGACCAGGGAGGCGACGAGGAGCGCGCGCACCAGCGGCCGGGGACGCAGCGGCAGCATCACCAGGCGGGTGGGGTCGAGGGTCTCGTCGCCGCTGGGGAAGAACAGCGGCATCACCGCCCAGCCGAGCGCGAGTACGGCGGTGAGCAGGACGGAGACGGTGGCGGCGTGTTCGTTGCCGCGCAGGGCGATCAGGCCCAGGAGCTGGAGGGCGGCGACGAGGAGTGCAGCGACGACCGACGCGATGTAGGCGGCGCGGCGTCCTGTCGACTGGTGCAGGCCGTTGCGCAGGAGGGAGAGCTTCAGCCGTACGAAGACGGGGGTGACCGAGGGGGAGGTCGCCGTGCTCATCGGGCGCCGCCGCCCAGCCAGTCGAGGTGCGAGCCGGTGTCGCGGCCGTTCGCGCCGACCAGTTCCAGGAACGCCTGCTGGAGCGAGGGGGCGGCGCCGCGCACCTCGGCGAGGGTGCCCTGGGCGCGGATGCGGCCCGCCGCCATCACGGCGACCCAGTCGCAGAGCGATTCGACGAGTTCCATGACGTGCGACGAGAAGACGACCGTCGCCCCGGATGCGGTGTAGCGCTCCAGGACGCCGCGGATGGTCTGCGCGGAGACCGGGTCGACGCCCTCGAAGGGCTCATCGAGGAAGAGGACTTCGGGGTTGTGGAGCAGGGCGGCGGCGAGACCGATCTTCTTCCGCATGCCCGTCGAGTAGTCGACGACCAGTTTGTGCTGGGCGCCCGCGAGGTCCAGTACGTCCAGGAGCTGGGTGGCTCGCTTGTCGACCTCGTCGCCGGGGAGCCCGCGCAGCCGGCCGGTGTACGCGAGGAGTTCGCGTCCCGAGAGGCGCTCGAAGAGGCGCAGCCCTTCGGGGAGGACGCCGATGCGGGCCTTGACCTGGACGGGGTCGGTCCATACGTCGTGGCCGACGACTTCGACCGTGCCCCGGTCGGGGCGCAGCAGTCCGGTCACCATGGACAGGGTCGTGGTCTTTCCGGCGCCGTTCGGGCCCACGAGGCCGATGAACTTGCCCGCGGGCAGGGTGAGGTCGATCCCGGCGACGGCGATCTGCTGGCCGAAGGCCTTCCACAGCCCCTGCACCCTTACCGCTGCCGGTACTTCTCCGCTCACCGTGTCCGCCCTTCGTCGCCGTTTCCGCACGATACGTCGGTCGGAAGCCAAAACGCCGGACGGGCTGGAAATCCAGCCCGTCCGGCGTCTGCGCCCCCTGTGCCCGCTACCGCCGCGCCTCGCGCCCGCACGCGTACGCCAGCGGCGAGATGATCTCCTCCGCGTCGGGGAGCCAACGGTTCGCCGCCGTGGGGCGGCACGCCCACTGCACGGCGCCGGAAGCTCCGAACCGCGTGGGCGGCGCCGCGACGTACGAGCCCTCGCCCAGTGCCTGGAGGTCGATCGCGGCCGGCGGCCACCCCAACTTGCGTACCAGGTCAGGCACCTTGGCCGTGGCTCCGGGGAGGACGAAGAACTGCATCCTGCGGTCGGGTGTGCACGTCACGGGGCCGAGCGTCAGTTCCATCCGCTCCATGCGGGCGAGCGCGAGGAAACCGGCTGTCTCCGGCACGTCGATCGCGTCGAACGTACGGCCCGTCGGCAGCAGGATCGACGACTTCGGCTGCTTGGACCAGAGCCGCCTTGCGACGGTCGCGCTGCCCGTCGCCTGCGTGGCCCAGTCCTCGCGCGCCGGGTGCGAACCGGGTGTCGTGCACGCCGTGTCACCGCACGAGCAGATTTCGGCCCCCTCGACGGACTCGAGCCACGTCCCGGGGAACACGTCCCAGTGGCGCTCTTCCGCGTATCGCACGGCCGTGTCCAGCAAGGATTCTCCGCGCTGCTTCGGAATGTGCGCGGCTGACGTGACTCCCATGGTCTCTTCCACGGACTTCTCAACTCCGCCCGACACCTACGGTTACGGCTGTCGCGTGCGCGGGGGCGGAGCATCGATCCTGCATGTGGGGCGCATGGGTGCACGGGCGGGGGCGCGCATGGGGAATGGGTTCCATGTGCGGGTAGCCAAGGCTGTGGCACTCCGAAGATGCCCAGTTGCTGACTTATCGTCCGTTTGTGGTGCATCTTCCGTTTGTCCCAAGGGCATTGATCATCTGGGGTGGCTGATTCCGGCCCCCTCGTCCAGATGAACCACGGTGCACATCAGGGGGTACGCCATGGCCGCAAGGCCGCTCGTCGCGCGGCAGCCCAACGAAAGGCTGCAGGCACTCATTCAGGAAGCGGGTTGCTCGAACGCGGGCCTGGCCCGCCGGGTCAACATGTGCGGCGCGGAGCACGGTCTCGATCTGCGCTACGACAAGACGTCGGTCGCCCGGTGGCTGCGCGGTCAGCAGCCGCGCGGCAGGGCGCCCGGCATCATCGCGGAGGCCCTTGGCCGCAAGCTGGGCCGGACGGTCACGATCGACGAGATCGGCATGGCGAACGGCAAGAACCTCGCCTCCGGCGTCGGACTGCAGTTCTCGCCCACCGTGCTCGGCGCCATCGAGCAGGTCTGCGAGCTGTGGCGCAGCGACGTGGGACGGCGGGACTTCCTGTCCGGCTCTTCCGTCGCCGCGTCCGCGCTCGTCGAGCCGAGCCGCGACTGGCTGATCTCGTCCCCGGACGCACAGGTCGGCCGGATGGCCGGGCCGCGGGTCGGGCTCTGTGACGTGGCGGCGGTGCGGGCCATGACGGAGGCGCTGACGCAGCTGGACCACCAGTACGGCAGCGGGCATGTGCGGCCGGTCGTCGTGCACTACCTGAACAGTGTGGTGTCGGGGCTGCTCGCCGGTTCGTACCGCGAGGCGGTGGGGCGCGAACTGTTCGCGGCCGTCGCGCGGTTGACGGAGCTCGCCGGGTACATGGCGGTGGACACGGGCCAGCCGGGCCTGGCCCAGCGCTACTACATCCAGGCGCTGCGGCTCGCGCAGGCGGCGGGCGACCGGGGATACGGCGGTTACGTACTCGCCGCGTCCATGAGCCATCTCGCGGCCCAGCTCGGCAACCCGCGGGAGATCGCGCAGTTGGCGCGGGCGGCCCAGGAGGGGACGCGCGGGCGGGTCACCCCGCGCGCGGAAGCCATGTTCTACGCCGCGGAGGCGAGGGGGCACGCGCTGCTCGGGGACGGGCGCTCCACGCAGGTCGTCGCGGGCCGTGCGGTCGAGGCGATGGACCGGGCGTCAGGGGAAGCGGACTCGGGCGACGACCCGGTGTGGATCAAGCACTTCGACCACGCATATCTGGCCGATGAACTGGCTCATTGTCACCGTGACTTGGGGCAGGCGGACGCGGCGGCGCGCAGTGCCGAGGAGTCCCTCGCGGGGCATCCGGAGACACGGGCGCGGCGGCGGGCGATCGGTCTGGTCCTGCTCGCCACGGCGCAGGTGCAGCGCCGGGAGGTCGAGCAGGCGTGCCACACGGGCCTGAAGGCGGTCGAACTGCTCGGCACGCTGCGGTCGAACCGCGGCGCCGAGTACCTGGAGGACTTCCAGCAGCGGCTCGACCCGTACCGGGAGGAGCCGGTGGTAAGGGAGTTCGGGGCACGGATGGACATCCAGGCGGCGTGAAGGAGCGCGGGATCGGGCGGGTGAGGGGTTCGTGGTGCGTGAAGAGTTTGTGAGGTGTGTCGCGCACCCGTGAACGTGGCCCGTCCCCGCCCTTTCCGCACCGTGAACGGCAAACTCCCGTACGCGACCGATCCTTCCTGGTGACGTAATCAGCGTTTCGCGGAGAGCTTTTGTTACTTCAGCGATTGATGCGGTGCTGGAGGTTTGAGCTGCGTGGCAGACGGCTGTGGCGACCCGGTAGCGTGAGCCGACGGTTCCGTAGGTCCCCCATTCGTAGGAGTCCCGGTGACGCAGCAGAGCGGGCAGGGCGCCGCTTCCTCCGATCCGCATCCCGCGGACCGGCACGCGCACGAAGGCATCGTGCTGCCTGCCGACGGAAGCGAGCCCTTGATGCCCGGCACCACCGGCGACCACGTGGCCCCCGCGGGCGGCAGCCCCTGGGGCCAGCCGTGGGGCCCGGCCCCCGCGGACCCGCCGCCCGGCTCGGGCCAGGCGTGGGACCCCGCGCCCGGCCAGCAGCACCAGCAGCAGTCGTACGGCGCGGGCACCCCGATGCCCGCCGAGGGCGCGCAGCAGGCACAGCAGCAGCACGCACAGCAGCAGGACTACACGCAGGGCGCTTCTTACGGTGGCCCGCATGCCGACGCTTCGTACGGAGGCCAGCCCTACGGCGCTCAGGGTCCTGCCGGCGCGTACGGGGATCAGGCGCAGGGTGCCTCCTACGGGGCGCCGCAGCGCACGGGCGCGCCGTACGGCGTGCAGCCCCAGGGCGGCCAGTACGCGGGTCAGCCGCAGGGCGGCCAGCCCCAGGGCGGTCAGCACGCAAGCCACGCTCCCGGCGGCCAGCACGCGGGTCAGCCCGCCACCGATGTGCCGTACGCGGGGCAGGGCTCGGGCGGGGCCCACGCGGGGCAGCCCGCGAGTGGCGCCCACGCGAGACAGGCGCCGGGCGGGGCCCACGCCGGGCAGCCCGCCGATGCCTCGTACCCCGGCCGGCCCGGCCAGTCGCTTCCCCAGGCGGGACAGCCGCTTCCGCCCGCCGCCCAGGCCGGGCAGCTTCCCGCCGGTGGCTCCGGTGCGGGCGCGCCCCTGCCGCCTGTCGCGGGAGGCCTCGCACCGCTGCCGCCCGCCGCCGCGGGTGACGCGGATGCCACGCAGTACATACCCGCGACTCCCGGCGCCGGCGCCGGAGCCGGGGCCGGACCCGGCGTCGACGAAGGCGCCACGCAGTACATACCCCCCGTAGCCCCCGGCGCCCTGCCGCCCGAGGCGCCCGCGGGGGAGGCCACGCAGTTCCTGGGGCGCGCGCCCATGCCGGGTGCGCCCATGCCCCCGGCGGCCGGTTCGGACAACGAGCCCACGCAGTTCATCGCCCCCGTGCCCGCGGAGCCCGGCAAGGCACCCTTCGGGATACGGCCCGGCGCCCCGGGCGACCGGCAGCCGCCCGCCGAGTTCGACAGTCTCTTCCGTACCGAGCAGGCGGAGCCCGAAGGCCCCGCGTCGACGCAGCAGATGCCCCGCTTCGAGCCGCCGCAGCCCGCCGCGCACGGCCACGGCGACGGCGGGGGCCGGGCATCGCGCCGAGCCGCAGCCGCCGCCGCTCCCGCGCCGCACGGTGGCGGCCGAACCGGGTCGAAGGTGCCGATCTTCGTGGCCGCCGGTGTCGTCATAGCGCTGATCGGCGTCGGAGCGGGCGCCCTCCTCAGCGGCGGCGGTGACGAGGAGAAGGACACTCCCCAGACCGTCTCCGAGTCCGCGCCCGCCGACGAGAAACCCTCGCCGTCCGTCGACCCCGCCAAGGAGCAGGCCGTCGCCCTGGACAAGCTCCTCGCCGACAGCAACAACAGCCGTGACTCGGTGATCGCCGCCGTACGCAACGTAGGAAAGTGCACCGACCTCGCCCAGTCGGCCACCGATCTGCGCAACGCGGCCAAGCAGCGCAACGGCCTGGTCACGCGCCTCTCGGGGCTCTCCGTGGACAAGCTCCCGGCCAACGCCCAGCTGACGGCCTCTCTCACCAAGGCCTGGAAGGCGTCGGCAGCGGCCGACAACCACTACGCCGCGTGGGCGGGTCAGGTCGCGGGCAAGAAGGGCTGCAAGAAGGGGCACGCCCGCACGACGCCGCAGGCGGTCGCAGGGAACAAGTCGAGCGGCGAGGCGACCACGGCCAAGCAGGAAGCGGCCGGGCTGTGGAACGCCATCGCCAAGCAGTACGGGCTCACGACGCGCGACAAGTCGCAGCTCTAGGACTGGCGGGGGGCTTCAGGAGGACTGGCGGGGGCCCTGGAGCCGGGGTCACCTCACCTGCTCCAGGGTCTTCGAGACGTTCACGAACCCCTTGCGGGCCGGCACCAGGCGCCCGTCGCGCACCATCTGGAACGTGACGTCGGCGTTGACCAGGCGCGGGAAGTCGCTCGCCGCGAGCATGTCCTTGAAGCGCCAGCTCAGGGTGGGCGTCAGCCCGCCGGTCTCCACCTTGAGCCCGTCGTCCAGTGCCCGCCGCAGCGTCCGCGACGAGACCTCGCCGCCGTCGAGCGACTCGACGGTCTGCTTCAGGACGGTGTAGGCGATCCACGTCGTCTGCACGCCCGCGTCCGTCGGGTCGACCCGGTTGTCGCCGAAGGCCTGCTGGCGGATGACCTCGCGCATGTCGTCCCAGCGGGGATCGCTGGCCGCCGGATACCAGCCGGTGAGGTAGGCGCCTTCGTACGGTCCGTTGCCGCCGCCCGTGCGGTCGACGAGGGACTGGTCGACGCTGCCGAGCACGGAGGAGATCTTCGCGGTGGGGTACGCGTCCTCGGTGCGCCGGTAGGAGTCGTAGAACGTGTCCGTGCGCTCGCCGAGCGCCGCCGTCACGCAGCCGCCCGTTCCCGCGCGCTCCAGGGCCTGCTCGGCCTGAGCCGTGAAGTCGGTGCCGTCCTCGGGGGCCCGTATGTCGGCGGAGGACCTGGCGTGGCCCTCGGCGAGCCCCGCGTCCAGGAGCTTGGGAAGGTCGTCGCCGGCGATCGTGTCGGGGCGTACGAGGGAGACGCGCTCGCAGCGGGCGGCGAGCTGACGTCCGTTGCCCGCCATGAGCGCCGGTTCGCCGCCGTTGACGGGGTACGACAGGGGGCTGCTGAACTCCTCGTCGGTGACGCCGTATCCGCCGATGTAGGGGATGCCGGCGACTTCGAGGGGGGAGAGGAAGGACCGGCCGTGCTGGCTGTAGGAGCCGACGACGGCCGCGACCTCCATGTCGACCGCCTTGCGGGCGCAGTCGGCGGCGCCCACCGGGTCGTTGTGGTCGTTGCAGGTGATGACCTTGAGCTTGCGGCCGTCGAGGCCGCCGTTCGCGTTGACCCAGCGCGCGTAGGCCTGCGCCATCGCGGGGATGCCGGGCTTGTTCGTCGCCTTGGTCTTCTCGGGGGCCCAGGTCATGACGGTCACGGGGTCTTCCCTGGATCCCCCCGAGGAGCCAGGGACGACCCCGCACGCGGTGGTCAGGGACGCACACGCCACGACCAGGGCGGCCGCGGTGAGCGCTGCGGGTTTCGAGGGGCGGGGGCGGCGGTGGGGGAGGCGGGGGAGCACGGTGCGTCGCGAGACGGGCATGGTCATGCACGATTCCGCCACAGCGCCAACCATGGAGTGACGTGCTCTCAACGCATGGTGACAAGAAGGTGAATGGCAGGGGCCGGTTCGGCTGCGCGAAGGGGGAACGTACGATCGATGACCGTGCAAGGTTCGGAGAACTCTTCCCGTCGTGGCCGTCGCTCAAGCACCATGGGCGGCATGCCAACGAACGACATGCCGTGGTGGCGCTGGCGCAGCAACGTGCGCTCGGCGCTGCACATGCTCTCCGACCCGGGGTTCCAGCGTGAGTGCTGGCTCGCCGGGCGCGAGGAGTACGGGGACGTGACCGACGCCGTGTACCGGCTCGTCGAGGACACGTGGCTCGACAACTGGTCCGCCGAGAAGTACGTCGGGACGATCTTCCGTGACGCGGAGGAGGCGGCCCTGGTCGACGCGGCGGTGCTGCGGGTGCTGCGGATCATGCACGAGGTCGGGCCCGACGCGTTGGTCTCCGCCTATCTGGACCACCCGGGGTGGCCGGAGGCGGTCCGTGCGGCGCGGGAGGCACATGTGCGGCTCTCCGTCAGTGACGGGGAGGAACCGGACGTACCGCCGCGGACGCTTGACGTGCTGCGGATCATGACCCGGTCGGCGGGCTAGTCGCAGGACCGGGGGGAACAGCCGTGGTCCCCTGGGGTGCCCCGGTTGTGGGAACCTTGGGCGCATGAACGAGAAGGTCCCCGCCCCCGCTGAGCAGTACGTCCTCACCCTCTCCTGCCCGGACAAGCAGGGCATCGTGCACGCCGTGTCGAGTTATCTCTTCATGACCGGCTGCAACATCGAGGACAGCCAGCAGTTCGGCGACCACGACACCGGTCTCTTCTTCATGCGCGTCCACTTCTCCGCGGAGCCGCCGGTGACGGTGGAGAAGCTGCGGGCGAGCTTCGCGGCGATCGGTGACTCCTTCCACATGGACTGGCAGCTGCACCGCGCCGACGACAAGATGCGCGTCGTCCTTCTCGTGTCGAAGTTCGGGCACTGCCTGAACGACCTGCTGTTCCGCTCGCGGATCGGCGCGCTGCCGGTCGAGATCGCGGCGGTCGTCTCCAACCACACGGACTTCGCCGAGCTGGTCGCCTCGTACGACATCCCCTTCCACCACATCCCGGTGACGAAGGACAACAAGGCGCAGGCCGAGGCGCAGTTCCTGGAGCTGGTGCGCGCGGAGAACGTGGAGCTCGTCGTCCTCGCCCGCTATATGCAGGTGCTGTCGGACGATCTCTGCAAGCAGCTCAGCGGCCGCATCATCAACATCCACCACTCCTTCCTGCCGAGCTTCAAGGGCGCGAAGCCGTACCACCAGGCGCACGCGCGCGGTGTGAAGCTGATCGGTGCCACCGCGCACTATGTGACGGCGGACCTCGACGAGGGGCCGATCATCGAGCAGGAGGTCGAGCGGGTCGGCCACGACGTCACGCCGAACCAGCTGGTCGCGATCGGCCGGGACGTCGAATGCCAGGCGCTGGCCCGTGCCGTGAAGTGGCATGCCGAGCGCAGGATCCTGCTGAACGGGCGCCGGACGGTCGTCTTCGCCTGAGGCGGGCCCGGGGCGTCAGCTCACATCCGGCTCAGTGACGCCGCCGCGAACAGCACGTCCCTGATCGCCTCGCGGTCGCCGACCTGCCCCGCTGCCGCCTCCTCCGGAGACACGTGGCCCGCGGCCAGGCGGCAGAACTCGACGCCGTCGAGTGCGACATGCGCCACCTCACGGTCCGCCGACGCGCTGGCGCCGGGGGAGTCGAGCGGGATGAACCACTCGCCGCCGCCCATGCCCTCGACCTCCAGGCGCAGGCTCCGGCCCGGGGCGCCCGCGGCCACCAGGCCGTGCGCCGGGGCGGCGAGCCCCGCGCGGCGGCGGTCGGCGAGCGTGCCCGGGAGCAGCCGGGCCGCGAGGTCGATCATGCGGTGCAGATGGCGCGGGGACGGCGGTTCGTAGGGATAGTCCACCGCGTCCGCGATGTCGCCCGCGTGGATCCAGCACTCGAAGGCGCGGTCGAGCATCGAGTCCCGCAGCGGCAGCTCGACGCGGCGGCCCGTCTCGTCCGGGGCGCTGTAGGGAACGGTGAGGCCGCCGGAGCCCGAGCCGGAGCCGTGCGTGCCGCCCGCCGTGAAGGACACCGTGCGGATCAGCTCGTGGGTCTGCTCGCGCCAGGGGCCGCGCACCGCGCGCGTGGGTGGGAAGTACGAAGCGCGCCAGTACGCCTCGGTGCGGTGGCTCGGGTCGGACTGCGGCTGCGCCTCCCTGCCGAGCGGGTCGTCGAGGCCGAGGGCGAGCGCGACCAGGCCGTCGACGGCGAGGAGGTGCGCGATGACCCCGGCCACCGTCGTCTTGCGGCTGACCGGATTGTCCTCCTCGAACCATCGGAGACGCACCGGAGCGTGCCACTCCGAGTCGCCGATGTCCCGCAGGAGCGCGTCGAGCCGCGCGGTCTCGGCGTCGTACGGAACGGCCCACTCGGGCACCGGGATACGGGGCGGGCGCCGCCCGAGGCAGCTCTCGATGACGCGGTTGCGCAGGCCCGGGTCGAGGTCCAGGCTCTCCTCCTGATGCAGCAGGCCCACCGCGTCGCGCAGCCGCAGCGCCTCTTCCGCGCAGGGGCCGCAGTGGCCCAGGTGCTCCTCGACGGCCATGGCTTCCTCGACCGAGCAGGCGGCGAGCGCCCACGCCCCGAGCAGGGACTTCAGGACGCGGTGGTCGAGGGCGAGCGGAGGGTCGGGCAAGGGGTTTCCGGTGTCCTCTATGGAGCTGCGGGGCAGCGGTATGCGAGGCGGCCGACGGGCGGCCCCGTCTCCCTGCCCGTCCCGGTCTCCCGCGCCGTCGCCGTTCTCGGGACGGTCCGGTTCTTTCTCGAACGGTTCCTGCCGGCCGGGCCCGTTCACAGCGCTCTCCCGTAACCGGGACGTGCGTCCGGGGAAGGGTGCGGCTCCGCCGGTCCCGCCGCGTCGTTCGCGGTGGAGAGCAGCTGCAGGCCGAGGCGGAGACGGCGCCGCGCCTCGTCCTCCGTCACGCCGAGGTCGGCCGCCGTCTGGCGGTAGTCGCGCCGCTGGAAGTACGCGAGCTCCAGGGCGGCGCGCAGCGGGGCGGGCATGGCCGTGACGATGTAGTCCGCGCGGGCGGCGGCCGACGCACGGCGGACCTTGCGCTCCAGGTCCTCCGTGGTGCCCTCGCCGCCGCGGGCCAGGGCGGCGGACTCGGTCTGGCGAAGGCGCCGGACGGCCCGCTGGTGGGTGAGCGTGGCGACCCAGGAGCGCAGGGGGCCCTGCTTGGGGTCGTACGCGTCGGGGTTCTCCCAGACGTGGGCGAAGACCTCGCGGGTGATCCGGTCGGCGGCTTCCTCGTCGCCGAGCACCCGGTGGGCGAGGCCGTGCACGAGCGAGGCGAAGCGGTCGTACAGCTCGCCGAGCGCGGCCGCCTCCCCGTGCGCCAGTCGCTGCTGCATGCGGCGGTCCCAGCGGCGCGGCGCGTCCTTCGCCATGCGGCCCCCTCTGCGCGTGCCGTTCCTTGCGTGCCGTTCCCTGCTCGTCCCGAAGCTCGTCCCGAAACCCTCCATCGAATGTAGTCGCCACCGCCGACAACGCACTCCCTTTAAGGCAAAGTGCGCTTGCGCCCGGCCTCGGATGATAGGGAGCGGCCTCACTGGTGTTTCATGGAGAACAGCCGGGGCAGCCGCGACGTAGGAAGCGTAGGGAAGGCTTCCGCATCGGCGAGCTACGAGCGAGCGGTATCAGCGAGCGAGAGGCGTGCGAGTGACGCTGCAGGTGGCCGTGGACGAGCAGGACGGCTGGGCCGTGCTGCGGGTGTCCGGCGAGATGGACCTGGTGACCTCGCCTGTCGTGCGCCAGCGCGTGCACGACGCCGTGGCCGACGGCCGGCGCAGCCTTGTCCTCGACCTCTCCGACGTGCTGTTCTGCGATTCCAGCGGCGTCGGCGTACTGATCGCCACGCGCCGCCTCTTCCGCTCCTGCCAGGGCCGCCTGCGCCTGATACTGCCCGCGCAGGGCGCCGAGGACGGCTCCCACGTGAACCGCGTCCTCGCGGCCCTCGGCGTACGCCGGCTCTTCGAGGTCTTCCCGGACGTGACGGCGGCGGTGGACGACGAGGCGGTGCCGCTCTCCGCGTGACGCGTGACACCGGAGACCGGGAGATCACGCACCGGAGACCCGGAAGATCACGCACCGGAGACCCGGAAGATCACCAAGGGCGGACTCCTGGTACAACCTCTCTTGTCCCGGTCTTGGCACAAGCGTCGGCTTCCCGCCTCCGGGCGGTCGCCGAAGACGTACGCTCGCTGCCACAGACACCCAGGGAACCCCCTGTGCACACGCACCCAACCGCAGAAGTGAGGCGGCCCGAACACCATGGACAGTGCCGAGTACGAGCGTAAGATCGCGGCCCGTTTCGCCACCTTCGACCAGGATGGCAACGGCTACATCTCCCGTGAGGACTTCAGCACGGCGACCGTCGCCCTGCTCAGCGAGTTCGGTGCCACGGCACGCTCCGAGAAGGGGCAGGCGCTCTACATCGGCGCCGAGGCCTTCTGGCAGGGCATGGCCGGGATCGCCGACCGTGACGGCGACCAGCGGATCACCAAGCCGGAGTTCGTGGGCGGCGCGGTCAAGCGCCTGCGGGACAACCCGGCCCGGTTCGCCGAGATCGCACGGCCGTTCCTGGACGCCGTGATCGCCGTCGCGGACGGTGACGCGGACGGTTCGGTCACCCCTCAGGAGGTCGAGCGCGTGCTGAAGGCGCTCGGTGTCCCGCAGGACATCGCGAGCGCCGCGGGCGGCTCGCTCGACACCGACGGGGACGGGCGTGTGACGGAGGAGGAGATCGTCGCGGCGTTCGCGGCGTACTTCACCGTTCCCGAGTGAGCACGCACGTGAGCTAGCCCTGTGCGAACCGCTCCCGCAGCTTGTACTTGAGCACTTTGCGCAGCGTCTCGTTGCGGGGGAGGGCCTCCACCAGTTCCAGTTGCTCCGGCAGCTTGTACGTGGAGAGTCCTTCCCCGCGCAGATACGCGGTCAGGGAGGGGAGCGTCAGCGCGACCTGGCCTCCCGGCCGCTGCTCGATCACCGCGCAGACCCGCTCGCCCCGTTCGGGGTCCGGGAGGCCGATGACCGCCGCGTCCCCGACCGCCGGATGCCGGTGGAGCAGGTCCTCGATCTCCTTCGCGGAGATGTTCTCGCCCTTGCGGATGATGATGTCCTTGGCCCGCCCGGTCAGGACCAGATGCCCTGTCGGCCGTACGTGCCCCAGGTCACCCGTGATCAGGAAGCCGTCCGCGTCGAAGGCCCCCGCACTCTGCTCGTGGGGGTCTGGGGGTGTACCCCCAGCAGAACGAGTCAAGTAGCCCTGGCAGACCGCCTCCCCGCGCAGCCGCACCTCGCCGTCGACCCCGGCGGGCACCTCCTTGCCCTCGGCGTCCGTGACCCGGATCTCCATCCCCTCCGGGGGCATTCCTTCCGTGGTCGCCAGGTTCTCGGCGGTGTCGTCCGGCGCGCCCATGGTGATCATCGGCACCTCGGTCATGCCGTAGCCGTGGGTGAGTTGGCAGCCCATCTCCCGTACGACCGCGTGATAGATCTCCGGCGGCTTCGGCGCCCCGCCGCCCGCGAGGAGGCGCAGGGAGGGGATGAGCTTCTCGCCCGGCGCGAGCCCCCGCTGCTCGGCGAGGAACATCGAGTAGAACGCGGTCGAACCGCCCGCCACCGTCACGCCGTGCCGCCGGTAGCCGTCGAGTGCGTCCGGCAGCGCGAAGGTCTCGAACATCACCGCGGGGAAGCCGTACAGGAGCAGCATCACCGTGTAGTCGGGGCCCGCGATGTGCGCGAACGGGAACGCCATCGAGCCGACGTCGTCCGCCGAGAGGTGCAGCGCGTGCGCGAGGCACGAGCCGCCCGCGATCAGCGAACGGTCCGTGTGCAGCACGCCCTTGGGGTCGGACGTCGTGCCCGAAGTCCAGTAGATCCAGCGCACCGATGTGCCCTCGGAGGGCGGAGGGGGCAGGACGGACGGATCGGCGTCGGGCAGGTCGTCGTACGCGTACGCCTCGAAGACGCCCCGTGCGCCGAGCCGCCCTGCCATCTCCGTGTGGTCGAAGCCGCGCCACACTCCCGGTACGGCGAAGAACTCGGCCTTCGACTCCCGTAGCGCGAAGCCGACTTCGCGGTCGCGGTAGAAGGGGATGACCGGCGACTGGACCGCGCCGACGCGGGCGAGCGCGAAGGAGAGCAGGGCGGTCTCGATGCGGGTGGGCAGCTGCCAGGCCACGACGGTGCCGGGGCGCACCCCCATCTCGTAGAGCCCCGCGGCCACGCGCTCGCAGCGGTCGCGCAGTTCGCCGAAGGTCAGCGTCCGGTCGTCGGCCGCGTCGGACGCGGCCTGGATGAGGACGGGGGCTTCGGGGGTGAGTGCTGCGCGGCGTTCGATGAGCTCCCAGAGGGTGCGGGACGCTCCCAGTTCGTACGCGGTCTCGTTCTCCGAGGTCCTCATGCGATCCCCTCATGGACGGCCCTGAACTGACGGAGAGTCAGATCGTGCCGAGAGCGTAAGCCGCACCGCCTTGTCGGTCCAGAGGTGCGGGGCTAGCCTGCGTTCTGACGGGTCATCAGATATGCCGGAGGGGCCGGAGCGATGACCGGAGGAGACCACGTGGACCTCACCTACACGCAGGAGGAGGAATCCTTCCGGGCGGGCCTGCGCGAGTGGCTGTCCCGGACGCTCCCCCAACTGCCGCCGCGCCCCGACCCGTTGGACTGGCCGGGGCGCAGGGCGTACGACATGGGGTGGCAGCGCAGGCTGTACGACGCCGGGTACGCGGGCCTGCACTGGCCCGTCGACGCGGGCGGCCGCGGGGCGACCCCCACCCAGCACCTCATCTTCCTTGAGGAGACCGAGAAGGCGGGCGCGCCCTACGTAGGGGCGAACTTCGTGGGCCTGCTGCACGCGGGCCCCACCATCGCCTCTGAAGGGACGCCGGAACAGCGCGCCCGGTGGCTGCCGCCCGTGCTGCGCGGCGACGAGGTGTGGTGCCAGGGGTTCAGCGAGCCGGACGCGGGCTCCGACCTCGCGTCACTGCGCACGCGCGCGTGGCGGGACGGCGACGACTACGTGGTGAGCGGATCCAAGATCTGGACCTCGCACGCGGAGGTCGCCGACTGGTGCGAGCTCCTCGTGCGGACGACACCGGTGAGCGAGGACGTGCCCAAGCACCGCGGCATCACGTGGCTCGCGATGCCGATGGACGCCCCCGGCATCACGGTCCGTCCGTTGCGCACGCTCGCGGGCTCGACGGAGTTCGCCGAGGTGTTCCTCGACGAGGTGCGGGTACCGGCCGCGAACCGCGTCGGCGCGGAGAACGACGGCTGGCGCGTCACGATGGTGACCCTGTCGTACGAGCGGGGGACGGCCTTCGTGGGGGAGGTCGTCGCCTGCCGCCGGGTCCTGGGTGATCTGGCCCGCGAGGCCCGCAAGAACGGACGCTGGGACGACGCGGTCCTGCGACGCAGGCTCGGCAGGCTGAGCGCGGAGTTCGGTGCGCTGTGGCGCCTCACGCAGTGGAACGTCAGCGAGTCGCAACGGTCGGGGAGCGGGGTGCCCGGCATCGGCGGGTCCGTCTTCAAGCTGCGCTACTCGCACGCACGCCAGGAGCTGTACGAGGCCGCGAGCGAGGTCCTCGGCCCCGGCGCGCTCGACCTGGGGCACGAGTGGACCCTGGACCGGCTCTCCTCCCTCTCGTACACGATCGCCGCAGGGACCTCGCAGATCCAGCAGAACATCGTGGCCGAGCGGATACTCGGCCTCCCGAAGGGGCGGTGAGGGCTCGTATGGACTTTCAACTGACGGAAGATCAGCGGGCATTGAAGGCAGGGCTGCGCGAGCTGCTGGAGGGGCGGTTCGACGGGGCCGCCCTGCGGGACGCGGTGGTGGACTCCGGGGCCCCCTCGCTGGACCGGGCCCTCTGGCGGGAGCTCGGGGATGCCGGGTTCTTCTCGCTGCGGGTCCCGGAGGAGGAGGGCGGGGTCGGACTCGGGCTTCCGGAGGCCGTGTTGGTCTTCGAGGAGGCGGGGCGCGCGCTGCTCCCCGGGCCGCTGGTGGCCACGTTCCTCGCGGCCGGGGACGTCACGGGAGCGGCCCAGGGGGCGACCGTGGTGACGGCCGTCTCCGGCGGGCTCGACGGTGGGCTCGTTCCCTGGCTCGACGAGGCGGACGTGGTCCACGGGGACGTCTCGGGCGCCGTACCCCTGCGCTCCGTCGATCCGCTGACGCCGCTGCACCGGGTGCCCGGCGCCTGCGAGGGGCCCGCAGCCGGGGAGGCGGACCTGCTCATCGCCGCCGAACAGCTGGGAAGCGCGGGCAGGACCTGCGAGATGGCGGTCCGCTATGCCCGTGAACGTACCCAATTCGGGCAGCCCATCGGGGCCTTCCAGGCCGTCAAGCACCTCTGCGCGCAGATGCTCGTCCGCACCGAGGTCGCCCGCGCCGCCGTGTACGCGGCGTCAATCACCGGTGACGGAACGGACATAACGGCGGCCAAGCTGCTCGCCGACGAGGCGGCGGTGCGGGGCGCACGGGACTGCCTTCAGGTGCACGGCGGGATGGGCTTCACCTGGGAGGCCGACGTGCATCTGCATCTGAAGCGGGCCTGGGTGCGGGCCGGCCTCGGGCAGTCGGCGGCTCGGGCGGAGGAGGAGCTGGCGGCGGCGCTGTGAGCCTTCGCTGCGAGCCTTCGTGGTGGGCGCGGAGAGTGATCGACTTGTGAAGTCCCCGAAGTGGGGGGAGGCTACTGAGCGTCGATATCGGGTTGTGTCCTATGCGTGACTCGTCACGGCATGGAGTCGGGCTTCCGCTCCGGTACCTTGTGTGAGATGCGAGTGGTTCTGAGGTCGAGCCATGCCGGTGTTGCCCCTGAGGCGGCGCCGGGCCCGGCAATGCGCACCGCTCGCAGTGCAGGAAGGGGCTTCATGCCCGCCTGTTCGACCCCCCGCAGCGCGCGTCGCACAGTATGCCGCACGCGTACTCCTTCGCGCTGGAATATGCCTGAAGCGCTTGTTGGGGTGACTGAACGTCAACCATGCTGTCTCTCAAGGGGATCACGTTCCGTGACCCTGTGGAGTCGCGAGGCGATGTGTCCGCCGGTTCGGATGGTGTGAGCGGTGCAGGTGCTTCAAGTTCAGCTGGAGGTCAGGCCCGACCCCGCCGAGGTGGGGCGGGCCCGAAGGTGGGCGCGTTCGCGGCTCGCCGGTTCCGGGATAGGAGTCGACGAGCCACTGGCCGAGACACTGATCCTGCTGATCTCGGAGCTGGTCACCAACGCGGTGGTGCACACGGGCTGTCCGGCCGTGCTGCGCATGCGGCTCCCGGACGTCCCGGATGTGCCCGAGGAGGCCGCGGAGGCCGGACCCGGGACGGTCAGGGTCGAGGTGGCCGACGCCAGCGCACGCCCGCCGAAGCAGCGGCACGCGGACGGCGACGCGACCAACGGCCGGGGCCTGGAACTCGTCGACGGCCTCGCCGACCGCTGGGGCTGGCAGGCCGAGGGCGCGGGAAAGAGCATCTGGTGCGAGGTGGACCGGTGCGAGCCGGGCGTCGCGGCGGTCGCGTTCGACGGAACGACCTACGAGGACGTCGCGTACGAGGCGGTCTGAGCCCCGCACGGTTCCGGTCTGAGGCCCGCCCGGCGGCGCCGGGCGCCCGCATGCGCCGTCACGTGCCACGATGCGCGGCCGTGCGCGGTCGGTGCAAAAGCGGCATAATTCATTAATCACCGGACGGGTGTTGACGTACCGTGTCCGATTGATCACGCTTGTGTGCAGCGATTCGCCGCGAGGGGACGTCGAGGGACGGTGGTCTGTGGCCCGGTCCTTGACGAGACGTGGGTCGCCGTCGGCGCCGGTCCCTTCGCGGTCGTGGAGGGCGGGACCAGTGCGCCGGAGCCGGATGGCGGCGTGCGCGGCGACGCGCTCGGGGCGGGAGCCGGGGCGCGCCGCCATCCGAAGGCTCACAGCACCGCCACCGGCGCGACAGGCGTTCCCGTGCCGCCGATGAACGGCTCGGGCATCGCGGAGAGAAGGAAGCTGTAGCGGGAAACTTCTGCACAGGCTGTGGACAACTTTTCCAGATTCCAGTTCTGACCCTGCAGCATCCCCATCTCGACCAGGTCGAGCGCGTGCACGGGCAGCCAGAGGTTCTCGATCTCGGGCGGGAAGATCTCGAAGGTGAGGGTGTCGTTGGCGACCGCCGCGACATCGCGCGCGTGGAACCACTCAGGGGTGCGGACCGACAGGCCGGGCGACGGATATCCGTACGCGTGCTTGTCACCCGCCAGATAGACCTGGATCTGCCCGGTGCGTACGAGGACGATGTCGCCGGCGCGGACGGTGAGCCCCGCGAACTCCTCGGCCTCCGCCAGGTCTTCGGGAGTGACCGCGTGGTCCCCGGGCAGCCGGTCGACGCCCTTGGCGCGGGCGACGTCGAGCAGCACGCCGCGCGAGACGAGGTGCGGCACCTTGTCGATGCCGCTGAACTGCGCGCGGGTGTGGGCGGTGATGGTGTCCGCCGGGCGGCCGTTGTAGATCTTCCCCGAGTGTGAGGCGTGGGTGAGCGCGTCCCAGTGGGTGGCCGTCTGCAGGCCCATCGTGACGGCGTCGTCGCTGGTGGCGACCGTGCCGGGGCCGAAGAGCTCCTGGTTGATCTGCACCATCGTGTGGAGGGGGTTGACCCGGCCGGGTATCAGACCCGTCTGGACGCCGTCCTCCTTGAGGGGCAGCGCGAGCGGGACGCGGCGGCCGGTGCGGATGGTGGCGGCGGCCTCGCGGACCACCTCGTCGGTGATGAGGTTGAGTGTGCCGATCTCGTCGTCGGAACCCCAACGACCCCAGTTGTTCACGCGTTTGGCGATGTCATGGAACTCGGCCGGCAGTGACATGGGTCCTCCCTGGGTCTTGTCTTCCGGTATCTGACGGGTCATAGAATCTAACGGTCCGTCAGAAACCGCGGGAAGGGGCCGGACGTGGGGAACTTCTTGGCAGGCAAGGTGGTGGCCGTGACCGGTGCCGGGCGCGGCATCGGCAAGGCGGTCGCGCTCGCCGCCGCGGCCGAGGGCGCGAAGGTCGTCGTGAACGACTACGGCGTCTCCATGGAGGGCGCGCAGCCGACCAGCGAGATAGCCGACGGCGTGGTCAAGGAGATCCAGGCGGCGGGGGGCGAGGCGATCGCCGTCGCCGATGACATCTCGACCATGGCGGGCGGGCAGCGGATCGTGGACGTCGCGCTCGCCGAGTTCGGACGGATCGACGGTGTGGTGTGCGTGGCCGGGATCCTGCGGGAGCGGATGCTCTTCAACATGTCCGAACAGGAGTGGGACCCGGTGGTCGCCACGCACCTGAAGGGCACGTTCACCGTCTTCCGGGCCGCGTCGGCGGTCATGCGGAAACAGGGGACGGGGACGCTGATCGGCTTCACCAGCGGCAACCACCAGGGGTCCGTGGCGCAGGCCAACTACAGCGCGGCCAAGGGCGGGATCATCTCGCTGGTACGCAGCGCGGCGCTCGGCCTGAACAAGTACGGGGTGACGGCGAACGCGGTGGCGCCCGTCGCGCGCACGCGGATGTCCGCCAACGTCCCCATGGAGTTGAAGGAGATCGGGGAGCCGGAGGACGTGGCCGCGCTGGTCACGTATCTGCTGAGCGAGCGGGCCCGGGAGGAGAAGATCACCGGGCAGGTCTACACGGTCGCGGGCCCGAAGATCGCGGTGTGGGCGCAGCCGCGTGAGCTGCGGGCCGGGTATGTCGAGGGCGGCTGGACCCCGGAGAAGATCGCCGACTTCCTGCCGGGGACGGTGGGGGTCGACCCGATGCCGATGCTGGCCCAGCTGGAGGCGATGGCGAAGGCCGCCGCCGCCAAAGACCGGCCGAACGCGTAGGCGGGGCGGTGGAGTTCGGATTCGGCCCTGCGGACGAGGAGTTCCGCGCGGAGGCCAGGGCCTGGCTCGGCGAACACCTGACGGGGGTGTTCGCAGGGGCGTCGGGGCGGGGCGGGCCCGGCAGTGAGCACGAGGGCGTTGCGGAAAGGCGGGCGTGGGAGCGGGAGTTGGGGCGGGGCGGGTGGATCGGGCTCGGGTGGGACACGGACTCTCCCGCGTGCGGGAATCGGCGGGCGACGTGCGGGAATCGGCGGGCGACGTACGGGAATCGGCGGGCGACGCTCACCCAGCAGGTGGTGTGGGCGGAGGAGTACGCGCGAGTGCGGGCCCCCGGACGCTACGGCCACATCGGCGAGAACCTGCTGGCCCCGACCCTGCTCGCGTACGGCAGCCAGGAGCAGCGTGACGAGTTCTTGCCGCCCATCGCGCGCGGGGAGGCGCTGTGGTGCCAGGGGTACAGCGAGCCAGGGGCCGGGTCGGACCTGGCGGGGCTGCGGACGGCGGCGGTGCGGGACGGTGGGAGCGGTGAGATGTACCGCGTCACCGGGCAGAAGATCTGGACCTCGCTCGCCCGAGAAGCGGACTGGTGCTTCGTGCTGGCGCGGACGGAGGCGGGGTCTTCCGGACACCGGGGGATCTCGTTCCTGCTGGTGCCGATGGACCAGCCGGGACGTATCGAGGTGCGGCCCATCAGGCAGTTGACGGGGACGAGCGAGTTCAACGAAGTCTTCTTCGACGGTGCGGTGGCGCGTGCCTCGCACGTGGTGGGGGGCGTCGGCAACGGGTGGCGCGTCGCCATGGGGCTGCTCGGCTTCGAGCGGGGGGTCTCCACACTCGTACAGCAGATCGGGTTCGCTGAGGAGCTCGGGGGCGTGGTCCGGGAGGCTCTCGACAGCGGGGCCGTCGACGACCCCGTGCTGCGGGACCGGCTCGTGCGGCAGTGGGCCGAGTTGAAGGTCATGCGGTGGAACGCGCTGCGCACGTTGGGCAGTTCGGGCTCCGGTGGTGACGCGGGTGCGCCCAGTGTGGCCAAGCTGCTGTGGGGCGGGTGGCATCAGCGGCTGGGGGAGCTGGCCATGGCGGTGCGGGGGGCGGTGGGGGCAGTCGGCCCCGGGGACTGGCGCGAGGACACTCCGTACGAACTCGACGCCCTGCAAAGGCTGTTCCTCTTCACGCGGGCCGACACCATCTACGGCGGCTCGGACGAGATTCAGCGGAACATCATCGCCGAGCGCGTGCTCGGCCTGCCGAGGGAGGCGAAGGCGCGATGAGGGGTGTCGTTTTCGACAGGAGCAGGGCCGAGGGGAGCAGGGTCGAGGTCGTCGACGACCTTGAGGTACGGGATCCGGGGCCGGGGGAGGTGCTTGTCGCTGTCGCGGCGGCGGGCCTGTGCCACAGCGACCTTTCGGTGATCGACGGGACCATCCCTTTTCCGTCGCCGGTGGTGCTGGGCCATGAGGGGGCGGGGGTGGTGGAGGCGGTCGGTGCGGGGGTGACGCATGTGACTGCCGGTGATCACGTGGCGCTTTCGACCATCGCCAGCTGCGGGGCCTGCGGGGAATGCAATCGGGGGCGGCCGACCATGTGCCGGCGTGCGATCGGGATGCCGGACCAGCCGTTCTCGCGGGGCGGCAGGCCGATCCACCAGTTCGCGGCGAACTCCGCGTTCGCGGAACGCACGGTGGTGAAGGCCGTGCAGGCCGTGAAGATTCCGGAGGACATTCCGCTGACGTCGGCGGCGTTGATCGGGTGCGGGGTGGTGACGGGGGTCGGCGCTGTTCTGAACCGCGCGAAGGTGGACCGCGGGGAGAGTGTGGTGGTGATCGGGACCGGGGGCATCGGCCTGAATGTCCTCCAGGGGGCGAGGATCGCCGGGGCGACGCGGATCGTGGCGGTCGACGCGAACCCCGGCAAGGAGGGGGTGGCGCGGCAGTTCGGCGCGACGCACTTCTTCGCGTCGGCGGAGGCGGAGGGCGTGAAGGAGCTGCTGCCGACGGGGGCGGACCACGTCTTCGAGTGCGTGGGCCGGGTCGAGCTGATCCGCCAGGCGATCGACCTTCTGGACCGGCATGGGCAGGCGATCCTGCTGGGGGTGCCGCCGGCCACGGCCGAGGCGTCGTTCGTGGTCTCGTCCCTGTTCCTGGACAAGTCGATCCTGGGCTGCCGCTACGGTTCGGCGCGTCCGCAACGGGACTTCGCGCTGTACGCGGAGCTTTATCTGGCGGGGCGCCTGCTCCTTGACGAGCTGGTGACGGAGACGTACCCGGTGGAGGACTTCGCGAAGGCGGTGGGGGACGCGGAGGCGGGGCGGGTGGCGCGGGGGGTGCTGACGTTCTGAGGGGTCCCTGCGGGGCTTGGGCGGGGCGGTGCCGGTATGTCCGTCCTCGCTATCGTCCGGTGGCCGTCCCTCGCGTGCGCTGCCCGGTGCGGGTGTTCACTGGTCGCTGCGGGGCAATCGGGTGGGTGGGGGGGAAAAGCTTGTTCGGCCAGGGAAACCCCGGGAGCACCGCCTAAGCCTTCCGGGCGAAAGTGCGGCGGTAGGCAGTTGGAGTCACCCCAAGAGCCGCCTGCAAGTGCCCCCGCATCGACTGCGCCGTACCGAACCCCGCATCCCGCGCCACCCGGTCCACGGAGAGATCGCTGGACTCCAGAAGATGGCGGGCCCGCTCCACCCGCTGCTGCGCCAGCCACTGGCCGGGGCTGATCCCCACCTCCTCACGGAAGCGGCGTGTGAAGGTGCGTACGGACATGGATTCCTGATCCGCCATGTCGCGGAGCTGGATCGGCTCGTGGAGGCGGGCAAGGGCCCACGCCCGCGCAGAGGTCGTCGTCGCCAACTGGGGTTCCGGAACCGGGCGTTGGATGTACTGGGCCTGGCCCCCGTCCCGGTGCGGCGGCACCACCGTACGGCGGGCCACCTCGTTGGCGACCGCCGACCCGTGATCGCTGCGTACGACATGGAGGCAGAGGTCGAGGCCCGCCGCCACACCCGCCGAGGTGAGCACGTCTCCGTCGTCGATGAAGAGAACGTCCGGATCCACCGTGATCCGGGGAAAGAGACGCTGGAAGTGCTCCGCCGACGACCAGTGCGTCGTCGCCGTACGGCCGTCGAGATAGCCGGCCGCGGCCAGGACGTACCCACCCGTGCAGATCGAGATCAGGCGCGTGCCCGGTTTGATCCGGGCCAGGGCCGAGGACAGCTCCTCGGTCAGGACGCCCTCCTCGTAGACCGGGCCCAGCTCGTACGAGGCCGGGACCACCACCGTGTCGGCGGAGGCCAGGCACTCCGGGCCGTTCTCCACGAGGATCGCGACGTCGGCGTCCGTGCGCACCAGGCCCGGCGGGCGGACGGACGCGGTCACGACCTCGTACAGGAGCTCGCCGTCAGCGGCTCTCGCGCGACCGAAGATCCGCTGCGGGATGCCGAACTCGAAGGGGATGACACCGTCCAGGGCCAGGACCACCACCCGGTGGCGGGGAGCGGTCCGCTTCGAAGCGGCAGTCGTCATCGTCGGGGCCATGGCCCGATTCTAGCTAATGCTGTCCTTTGGGCCACTCGTTCAGGAGTGGACGGATCCGGATGCTGGTTGTCGTGACCCAGACAGACGTGAATCAGCCGGTCGAGCCGCCCCTGGAGGGGCCCCTGGAGGCGCCGAGGAGACGACGCCGCATCCACCGGGCGTGGTTCGTCGCCGCCGTCACCTTCGTGACGATCATCGGCGCCGCCGCGTTCCGCTCCCTGCCGGGCCTGCTCATCGATCCGCTGCACGACGAGTTCCACTGGTCGCGCGGCACGATCGGCCTCGCGGTCTCCATCAACCTCGCGCTGTACGGGCTCACCGCACCGTTCGCCGCCGCGCTGATGGACCGCTTCGGCATCCGGCGGGTCGTGGCGGTCGCTCTCATCGTGATCGCGCTCGGCTCCGGGCTCACCGTGTGGATGCAACACGCCTGGCAACTGCTGCTGTGCTGGGGGCTGCTCGTCGGCCTCGGCTCGGGGTCCATGGCCCTCGCCTTCGCGGCCACCGTCACCAACCGCTGGTTCACCACGCGGCGCGGACTCGTCACCGGCATCCTGACGGCGGCCTCCGCGTCCGGCCAGCTGATCTTCCTGCCGCTGCTCTCCTGGCTGGTGGAGACGTACGAGTGGCGTCCCGCCGCGGTGACCGTCGCCCTCGCCGCGCTCGCCGTCGTCCCGTTCGTGTGGCTGCTGCTGCGCGACCACCCGGCGGACGTGGGCCTGAAGCCGTACGGCTCCGAGGAGTTCGTGGAGAAGCCCCCGCCCGCCACGGGCGCCGCGCGGCGTGCGGTCACCGTGTTGTTCAAGGCGGCACGCACCGGGCCGTTCTGGCTGCTCGCCGGGACCTTCGCCATCTGCGGCGCCTCGACGAACGGCCTGATCCAGACGCACTTCGTGCCCGCCGCGCACGACCACGGCATGCCGATCACGGCGGCCGCTTCGCTCCTCGCCGTCATCGGTGTCTTCGACGTCGTGGGGACGATCGCTTCCGGCTGGTTCACGGACCGCTTCGACGCGCGGCGGCTCCTTGCCGTGTACTACGCGCTGCGCGGCGTCTCGCTGCTCTTCCTGCCGCTGCTCCTCGCACCGACCGTGCACCCGCCGATGATCTTCTTCATCGTCTTCTACGGCCTCGACTGGGTGGCGACCGTGCCGCCGACCCTGGCTCTCTGCCGCGAGCAGTACGGCGACGACAGCGCCATCGTCTTCGGCTGGGTGCTCGCCTCGCACCAGGTGGGAGCCGCGCTCGTGGCCGTCATCGGCGGTGTCGTACGGGACACCTTCGGGTCGTACGACGTGATGTGGATCGCCTCCGGTGCGCTGTGCGCGGCGGCGGCGCTGATGGCCTTGGTCATCAGGCGGGTGGGGGAGGAGAAGGTGGCGGAGCCCGCGCTTACGTAGCGGAAGTGCCGGATGAAGCGGGCGTGTCGAACCTGCCGAACTTGCCGCGGTGGAAGAGGAGCGGTTCGCCCTCGTCGGTGGCGCCGAGGGCGTCCACCCGGCCGACCACGATCAGGTGGTCGCCCCCGGTGTGCACCGCCTGGATCGTGCAGTCGACCCAGGCCGGTACGCCGGCCAGGCGGGGCGAACCGGTGACGGGCGCCGAGTCGTACACGACACCGGCGAACTTGTCGGCGCCGCTCACCGCGAAGCCGCGGCACAGAGCGCCCTGGTCGGCGCCGAGGATGTTGACGCAGAAGACGCCCGCGCGCGCGATGCGCGGCCACGTCGTCGACGTACGCGCGACCATGAAGGAGACCAGGGGCGGGGTGAGGGAGAGGGAGGAGAAGGACTGACAGGCGAATCCGGCCGGGCCTTCCTCGCCTTCGGATGCCGGTGCCGTGACAACGGTCACGCCGGTCGCGAAGTTCCCGAGCACGCGCCGGAACTCACCCGCGTCGAGCGGCGCACGCTCGTCGTCACCGACCGCCCGCAACTGCGGCCGCGGAAGGGCTTCGACCGGTCCGGCGGTGGTCGGCGCGCCGACCGACCTGAGGTATCGGACGACGGTGGCCGCCATCCCTGCATGTCCCATCACACCAGCCATTGAAGCTGACGGGTCGTCAGATGGGAAGGGGCGCGGGCTGCCTCATCGGCGGTGCGAGCGCCCGCGTATCTTCAGCCCATGAAGTGGGGGGACACACGGGACGGCGCCAGGGACCCCTGGGACGGCGCCAGGGACCCCTGGGACGGCGCCAGGGACCCCTGGGGCGGCGGAATGGCTGCGGCCAGCGCGGCGTGCGCCGCTCAGCTGCCCGCGGCCGGAGTGGTCGCCTTCGTGCTCTCCCTGGACAACGACAGCTACGGGGCAGCCGAGGGTGGCGCCATCGGCCTGGCCTGCGTCGCCCTCTTCCTGCCGCTGCTCCTTCCGGTCCTCGGCCTGGTGCACGCGTGCGTGCAGGTCGTTCCGGCGACGCTCATCGGGCGGGCGGCGCGGCGGAAGGCCGGACGGGGCCCGGAGTGGGCTTGGGTGCTCGGTGCCCAACTGCTGCCGGGTGCGGGGTGGGGGCTCCTCTTCGCCGCTCTGGGCGGACCGTTCGTCGAACCGATGCTGTGGGGGGCGGCCGGCGGGGTGCTGCCCGCGCTGGCCCTCGCGTACTGGGAGAGGCGGGCGGGTGAGGGGCCCGTGCGGCTGCGCAGAATCTGGTTCCGGTCGGGGCTCGCCTCGGTCGGGCTGTGCGTGATGCTCATGGCGGCGGCCGGTGTGGCCACCGCCACGGGACTCATCAAGGAGTACGAGCCGCCGCGGCTCAGCGGCGAGCAGCTCGCCGGGGTGTGGCGGGACGAGGACGGTGACAGAGCGGTGCTGAAGCTGACGGCGGACGGGCGCGCCGAGTTCGCGGAGCTTCCGGCCGACGAGGAGTACGAGTCCGGCATCGTCGCCCCCGACGACGTCCTGGACGAGACGGGGCTTTCGGGCTGTGAAGTGACCGGCACCTGGACGATCGGCGTCGACGACACCGACGGCCGGCCCATGGTCGACATAGAGCTGGACGGTTGCCAGGGCTCGCGGGCCTGGTCGATCGGCGGCACGGAGGACGCCCCCGAGCTGTTCGTGACGTCCGGCGACCCGGACGCCCCCGAGATCGAGAAACTGGTGAAGGACTGAGGCTGCCTTTCGCTTCGGGTGGTCTTGAGGCAGCCTCAGCGGCCCTCGTACGACGGTGAGCGTCGTTCCATGAAGCTGGTGACTCCCTCGTTCGCGTCCGCCGTCGTCATGTTGATCTCCTGCGCCGCGGCCTCCGCCGCGAAGGCTGTCGCGCGGTCCGATTCGAGGGAGGCGTTGACCAGCTGCTTGGTCAGGGCGATGGCGCGGGTCGGCCCCGTCGCGAGGCGTTCCGCCCAGGCGCGGGCCGTCTTCTCCAGTTCGTCGGCGGGTACGACGCGATTGACGAGCCCGAGCCGTTCGGCGTCCGCGGCCGGTACGGAGTCCCCGAAGAACATCAGCTCCTTGGCCCGCTGCGGACCGACAAGACGCGGCAGCAGATAGGCCCCGCCGCCGTCCGGCACCAGGCCCCGGCGGACGAACACCTCGATGAACTTGGCCTGTTCGGCGGCGACGACGAGATCGCAGGCGAACGCGAGATGCGCGCCGATCCCGGCCGCGGTCCCGTTCACCGCGGCGATCACCGGCTTCTCGCAGTCCAGGACGGCGGCGATGAGACGCTGGGCGCCCAGCTTGATCGTGCGGGCCACGTCACCGGGCACGCGCTCGGCGGTGGCGGGGGCTCCGCGCAGATCGGCGCCCGCGCAGAAGCCCTTGCCGGTGGCGGTGATCACGACGGCGCGGACGCCGGGGTCGGACGACGCGTCGGCGAGCAGCGAGATGACGCGTTCGCGCTGGTCCCAGGTGACGGCGTTCATGGCCTCGGGCCGATTGAGCGTGATCCACGAGACGCCGTTGTCAGTGGCGTGGAGTACCAATGAGTCGAGGGGATCAACTGGACGTTCGGGGGAGGTAGTCATGGGTGGATCGGCTCCATTTCGCTGCGGGGTGCTCGGGTGGGTGGGCGGGAGAGATTCGCCGCGAAGCGGCGTCCTGAGAACCAACTCACCGGCAGACGGCCAAGGCGTCCAGCGCGACAGCCCCCTGCCCCCGCGGCAACACCATCAGAGGGTTGATATCCAGCTCCGCCAGCTCATCGCCAAGCTCAAGCGCCATCCTCTGTACCCGCAGGACGACTTCGACGAGCGCATCGATGTCGGCGGGGGGCGCCCCACGGACCCCGTCCAGCAACGCACGCCCCCGCAGTTCGGAGAGCATCGTCAACGCCTGGGACTCCCCGAAGGGCGGCACCCGCACGGCCACATCCCGCAGGACTTCCACAAGAACACCGCCGAGGCCCACGGTCACCGTCGGCCCGAACAGCTCGTCCTGCGTCACGCCCACCACCATCTCGACGCCCCGCTCCACCATCTGGCAGACCAGTACGCCGTCCAGCGCGATCCCTTCGTAGCGGGCGATGTCGGTCAGCTCCCGGTAGGCGTCCCGCACCTGACTGGCCGAGGTCAGACCGACCTTCACCAGGCCCAGTTCGCTCTTGTGGGCGAGCCGCGCCCCGGACGCCTTCATCACCACCGGATAGCCGACGAGCCCCGCCGCCCGCACGGCCGCCGCCGCACTGGTCACCAACTGCTCGCGCGGTACGCGAATCCCGTACGCGCGCAGCAGCTGCTTCGCCGCGTGCTCGCTCAGCTGCTGACCGGACCGCATCAGGGCCTGGGCCTTGCGGAAGGAGGGCGAGGCCGTGCGCGGTGCGTCGGCGAAGGGGGAGCGGTAGCGGGTCGTGAACCGATGGTGGTCCAGATAGGCGCGCACCGCCGTGATGCAGTTGGCGAAGGTGCGGAAGGTGGCGACGCGAGACGAACCGAGCAGCGTCGTACGGTAGGCCTCCTCGGTGCCGACGGGCGAGCCCCACACCACGCACACCAGCTTGTCCGTCTGCTCCGCCGCGTCCACCAGGTCCTGCGCGAGTTTGTCGCTCATGGGTGGAAAGGGCCCGGTGATGGGGCAGATGAGCACCCCCACCTCCGGGTCGTCCAGGATCGCATCGATGATCTTCCGGCCGCGCCAGTCGCCCACCGGGTGCCCGCCGTTGTCGACGGGGTTGGCGACGTTCAGGTAGTCCGGTATCCACTGGTGCAGCTCCGCCTGCTTGGCGTCCGAGAGCGCGGGAAGCCGCAGCCCCGCCTCGGTCGCCATGTCCGAGAAGTGCGCGCCCGTGCCGCCCGAGATCGAATAGACGACGACGCCCTCGGCCTGCGGAGGCCTCGCGCGCGCCAACAGGGCTGATGTGTCCTGGAGTTCGTCGAGCCCGTCCACGCGGATCACGCCGTACTGCCGCATCGCCGCGTCGACGACCGTGTCCGCGCCGGTGAGCTTGCCGGTGTGTGAGGCGGCCATGCGGGCGCCGGTCTCGGTGCGGCCGACCTTGACCGCGACGACGGGCACGCCGCGCTGGGCGGCGCGGTCGGCGGCGAGCAGGAAGGAGCGGCCGTCCTTGAGGCCCTCGACGTAACAGGCGATGGCTCCGACCTCGGGGCGTTCGGCGAAGTAGGAGATGAAGTCGGAGGTCTCCAGGTCGGCTTCGTTGCCGGTGGGCGCCCAGTGCGAGAGGCGTACGCCGATCTCCTGCATCGTGAAGACGGGGCGCCCCTGGTGTCCGGACTGGGTGATCAGGGCGATCGCGGGGCCTTCGAGGTCGTCGCGGAACTTCTCGAAGGCGTTGAGGTTGGTGTTGGGCCCGAGCAGCCGCAGCCCCGAGCGCTCCACGGCGGCGGCCAGGCGGGCCTGGGCCGCCGCGCCCTCCTCGCCGGTCTCGGCGAAGCCGGAGGCGAAGGCGACGGCGAACTTCACCTTGGACTCGGCGAGTTCCTCGATCAGGGGAAGGGGGTCACTGACGAGCAGTACGGCCAGATCGACCTGTTCCGGCAGGTCGGCGACGGAGGGGAAACAGGGGGTGCCGAAGACGGACTGACGGGTGGGGTGCACGGGATGCAGCCGGGCACCGCCCCGCTCGGCCCAGTCCATGAGCTGACGCGTGATGCCGGTGTTCGGCCGCCCTTCGGCGTCCGAAGCGCCGACGACGGCGACGGACTCGGGCCGGAAGAACCGGTCCAGATCCGGTACGTCGGCGTGCAGGGGGCGTCCGCTGACGTCCAGGTCGTCCGCCGTGGCGGCCTGTCCGTGGACGGCGGGTGCCGGGGCTTCGCCGCAGGCCACAACACGCGCGCGGCGGGGGTCGGTGGTGAAGGTGCCGTATGTCGATCCAAGCATCGGTCCGCCCGCTCCTGTGGGAAAGGAAGTCAACTGACGCATAGTCAGATTACTGAACTGACGCTGTGTCAGGAACAGTGCTGCACGAAGAGTTGGGGCGGCCCTTTAGCAGTACCCAGGTGCCCTGGGGCGCTACTCCCCCTCCTGGGGCGGGGGCGCCGGGAGGGGGCAGTATCGGCCACTGGGGGGTTTGTGAAGGGTTGTGGGGTGGGTGCGGGTTCGTTCTGGCTGGTCGCGCAGTTCCCCGCGCCCCTTTGGGGCGCGAAGTGTTCGTCGGGTGTCTGCGGCGTCGTCTTGGCTGGTCGCGCAGTTCCCCGCGCCCCTATGGGGCGCGCCCCTTTGGGGCCTTGCCCGTCAGTGGGGCGCGCCCCATAGGGCGTTGGTCGTCAGTGGTGCGTGGTCAGTGTTCTTGTGATCGCCTTTGCGATTTTGTCGGCGTCCAGGGCCATTTCTCGCAGCATTCCGCTGATGGGGTTCGTGAAGCCGGTGAAGTAGAGGCCGGGAGCCGACTTCGGGGTGCGGGCGCCTCGGACGAGCGGGGCGCCCTTCTCGTCGAGTACGCCGAGGTCGCCGAGGAGCGGTTCCAGGGCGCGGCGGTAGCCCGTGGCCGCGATGACCGCCTCGGGGCCGATCCGGGTGCCGTCGGCCAGGACGACCTTGCCGTCCTCGAAGGAGTCGACGGCGGCGACCGGTTCGACCTTGCCCTTGCGCACCGCGTCGATGAGGCCCACGTCCTGGACCGGGATCGCACCCTCCTTGACGCGCGAGTACAGGCCGGTGTCCGGGCGGGGCAGCCCCTGCGCGGACAGGTCGGGGACGCTCACCTTCGCGATCGGGCCCGCGAGGCGGTCCACGAGCGGGACGGGCAGCCTGCGGCACAGGATGCCCGTGCGCTGTGCCGGCCAGCCCGCCGTGGACCGGCGGACGATGTGCGGCGCGGTGCGCACCGCGAGGCGGACGCGGGCCGCGCCGCCCGCGACGAGGTCGACGGCGATCTCGGCGCCGGTGTTGCCGACGCCCACGACCAGGACGTCCTTGCCCTCGTAAGGGCCGGGGTCGCGGTAGTCGCTCGCCTGCACGAGTTCGCCTGAGTACGTGTCGCGGCCGGGCCAGTCCGGCAGGTGGGGCGTGTGGTTGTACCCGGTGGCGATCACCACCGCGCTGCCGGTCAACTCCCGTCCTCCGGTGGCGTGCAGGAGCCATCCGGTGCCGTCGGCCGCCCGCTCCAGGCGGGAGACCTCGACGCCGGTGACGATCTCCAGCTGGTGGAACTCGGCGTACTTCTCCAGGTAACGCAGGACGTTGTCACGTGAAACCCAGCGCCCGAAGGAGCGCGGTATCGCGAGCCCCGGCAGGGCGGAGAGGCGGCGCGTCGTGTGCAGGTGCAGGCGGTCGTAGTGCGTGCGCCAGGAGGCGCCGATCTGGTCGGACTTCTCGAGCACGACCGCGCGTATGCCGCGAGCACGCAGCGCGGCCGCGGCGGAGAGCCCGCCGGGTCCGCCGCCGACGACGTACACAGGGCGGTCTTGCTGTGGCGCTTGTGGGGGAGTGGTGTCGGCCATGGACCTGAGAGTAATCACGTGGTCACTTGATGGGGGACGGTCAAGCCCCAAACCGGTTGCGAATTGATCACGGGTGTACGCGGTGCGCCCTCTGCCCGTGGGTTTCGCGCCACGTCGGCGGGCCCCCGCGACGTACGCCCTCATGCGTACGCCTCTTGCGCACGCGTCGGGCATGCGTTGAACTGACGTACCTGAACTGACGTACCGTCAGAAGCCCGTACCGGCCTGGGAGAAGTCGCCCGCATGAGTACTTCGAGTTCCGCGACCCCGCGCTTCGACCTCCCCGAGCCCGACGCCTTCACCCGCCCCTACTGGGACGCGGCGGCCGAGGGACATCTGCTGATCCGCCGCTGCGAGGGCTGCGGCAAGGCGCACCACTACCCGCGCGAGTTCTGCCCGCACTGCTGGAGCGAGGACGGCACCTGGGAGCGGGCGAGCGGTCGCGCCACGCTCTACACCTGGTCCGTGGTCCACCGGAACGACCTGCCACCGTTCGGCACCCGCGTCCCGTACGTCGCAGCGGTCGTCGACCTCGCCGAAGGTCCGCGCATGATGACGGAGATCGTCGACTGCGAGGAGGGTGAGCTGCGGATCGGGATGGCGCTGAAGGTGACGTTCCGCTGCCAGGAGGGCGGCGCTGCCGTGCCCGTCTTCAGGCTGCGTAGCACGCCGTAGCGCACCGTGCTACCTTCGAAGAATGACGGACGTGATAGAGCCTGCGAAGACGATCACCCAGCGCGAGCTCCGGAACAATTCCGCCGCCGTCATGGACGCGGTGGAGGCCGGCGAGACGTACCACATCACGCGTAACGGCGTAGAGGTCGCAGAGCTGCGCCCTGTCGTACGCAGGCGTGACCTCACTGCCGAGGAACTTGTGAAGAGGGCACGCAGGTTGCCTCACGTCGACCACGAGCAGATGCGGCGGGAGTCCGACGCGTTCTTCGGGGCTGAGGATCGCGTCGGGGAGGACGATCCATGGGAGCGCGTGCGTGACTGAGCGACATCCGATCGGCGTGCTCGACACGTGTGCATACATCGACCTCGGGGACCTCGAGCCTGCCGTGCTGCCGGTGAGAGTGCGGTTGACAGCTGTGACCATGGCGGAGCTGCAACAAGGAGTCGCCATGGCCAAGGACCCGGTCGCGCGGGCCGCTCGTGTGGAGAGGCTGGCGGACGCGCTGTCCGCTTTCGATCCGATGCCGTTCGATGGAGCCGCTGCCGCGCGGTACGGCACGCTGGTTTCTTTGATCATCGCGGCCGATCGGGACCCCCGCCCCCGAAGGCTCGACCTGATGATTGCCGCGATCGCCTCGGCCGAAGGCTTGCCGCTCTACACGCGGAACGTGGCCGACTTCAAGGGGCTCGACCGGCACCTCACGGTTGTGCCGGTATGAGCGCGAGGGTGCCGAGGGCGCGGCGGCGGTCGCGGTCGGCCTGACATCCGTGGGCGTCGAAAACCGTTTCGGCTGGGAGCGTGCCGTGCGGGATCATGACCCATGGACTCTTCTCCGCGTCCCGGGTACCCCAGTCAATCCGACCATGCCGAGCATGCCGGCCATCCTGCCTGGCAGTTGACCGCCGACCTCGACGAGTTCCATTCGCGCGCGGCGGCCTTCCTGCACTCGGCGCCCGCCCTGCACACCGCGCTGCTCAGCGTCACCGACATGCTGCGCACGCGCGGGCTCCATGTGTACGGGAAGGAAGACCCCCTCTTCGGAATCCGCGCCGATGGTGAGGGCGCCGTGAGCGGTGCCTTCCTGTGGACCCCGCCGCACTTCCCCGCCCTCAGTCCGCTCGCCGACGCTGCCGCGGCCGACGAGCTCGCCGGAGTGCTCGCCGACGCGGGCCTCGCGCCTGCCGGGATCGGAGCCGAGAGCGCCACCGCGGGCGCGTTCTCGGCCGCCTGGCAGCGGCGGACGAACGCCACCCCCGTCGTCCACTACCCACAGCGGCTGTACCGCCTCGGCACCCTCACCCCGCCCTTGCCCTCACCGGCAGGCGGCGCGCGCGTCGCCACCGGCGCCGACCGGGAGCTGCTCGCGCGCTGGCACGGGGAGTTTCACGAGGCCATCGGGGAGAAGGCCGCGATGGACGCCGGCGAATGGGCCGACGCCCGTATCGCCTACGGAGGCGTCACCCTCTGGGAGACACCGGACGGCGCCCCTGTCGCCATGGCGGGCAACACCCGGCAGGTCGCGGGCCAGGTCCGGATCGCCCCCGTCTACACCCCGGCCCACCTGCGCGGGCGGGGCTACGCGGGCGCGGTCACCACCGTGGTGAGCCGTGCCGCGCTGGCGGCGGGCGCGGACGAGGTGCTGCTCTTCACCGACGTCGACAATCCGACCAGCAACGAGCTTTACCAGCGGCTCGGGTTCAGCCCGGTGCGGGACTTCACTCAGTACGGCTTCACGCGGTGACCGCTTCACGCGGTGACGCGGTGACCTTCACGGCCACAGCAGCTCCTTGACCCAGCTTCCGTCCGACTCCCTCCGGTACCGCAGCCGCACGTGCCGGCGCCGCGCCTCCCCCTGGAAGAACTCGACCTCCGCCGGTTCGAGTACGTACAGCGTCCAGCTCGGCGCCGGGGCGTCGGGCTCCGCCTGCGCGTGCTCCCAGGCGGCCTGGCTGGCGGCCACCAGATCCCCGTACGAAGGCAGCACTTCGCTCTGCCTGCCGACCAGTGCCGACGCCAGTGCCCCGGGCGAACGGCGGGCGAGATCGGCGCGGCTCTCGGTGGCGCTCGCTGTCGTGACCCGGCCCCGCACCCGGACCTGACGGCCCTGGACGGGCCAGTAGAACCCGAGCGCGGCATCGGGGCGCGCCGCGAGCTGGCGGCCCTTCGCGCTGCCCGCGTGCGAGCCGAAGTGCCAGCCGGCCGCGTCCGCGTCGTGCAGCATCAGCGTCCGCACGTCGGGGCGGCCCGACTCGTCCGCCGTGGCCAGGGTCATCGTGTGCGGCTCCACCTGGCCCGCCTCGGCCACGTCCACGAACCACTGCCAGAACAGGGGGAGCGGGTCGGCGGGGGCGGTCGCCGGGTCGAACGGGGGCAGTTCGGTGTCCCAGACGCGGAGGGCGCGGAGGAGGGCGCGGCCGTGGGCGGTGTCATCAGGCCTGGTGTCGGTGTCGTCCATCCGGCGAATCTACGCGAGGGCAATGGCGCACCCCGGGGGTCACCACCGCGCACCCCGAAGAGCGGCCACCACGCACCCCGGAGAGTCGCCACCGCGCACCCCGGAGAGCGGCCACCACGCACCCCGGGGCCCCCACCGCGCACCCTGAAGAGCGGCCACCACGTACTCCGGAGAGTCGCCGCCCCCTCACGCTTCACCGCCCCAACACCACCGTCCCCGACGAGCAGAACCACCCGCCCGTCCCCGAAGCCACCGCCACCTCCGGGAGTCTTCCCCCCGCCTTCCGCACCTGGCGGCCCTCGCCCGCCTCGCCGCGCAGCTGTCGCACCGCCTCCACCAGCAGGAACAGACCCCGCATTCCGGGGTGTTGGGCCGAAAGGCCCCCGCCGTCCGTGTTCGTCGGCAGCTCGCCGTCCCGCAGCAGGCGGCCCTTCTCCACGAAGGCGCCGCCCTCGCCCTTCGCGCAGAACCCCAGGTCCTCAAGCGTCACCAGGGTCATGTAGGTGAAGGCGTCGTAGATCTCCGCCACGTCGACGTCCTCGGGGCGCACCCCGGCCCGTTCGAAGGCGAGGCGGCCGCTCACCGCCGCTGGGGAGACCGTGAAGTCCTCCCACTCCGACATCGTCGTGTGCGAGACGTGCTCGCCCGTGCCGAGCACCCAGACGGGGGTGGAGGCACAGTCGGCCACGTACTCCTCCGCCGCGAGGAGCACCGCGCATCCGCCGTCGGAACGTATGCAGCAGTGCAGCTTGGTGAACGGGTCCGCGATCATCGGGCCGCCGAGCACCTCGTCGACCGTGATCGGGTCGCGGTACATCGCGTCGGGGTTGGTCGCGGCGTTCGCCCGTGCCTGGACCGCGACGGAGGCGAGCTGTTCGAGCGTCGTGCCGTACTCGTGCATGTGGCGGCGCGCGGCCATCGCGTACTTGGCGATCAGGGAGTGGCCGTACGGGACCTCGAACTGGAGGGGTCCGCGCGCGCCGAACGACAGGTTCGACGTGCGCCGGCTCGCCTTGATGTCCGCCCTCGCCGTCGACCCGTACACGAGGAGTACGGCGTTGGCGCGCCCCGCCGCGATCGCGTCCGCCGCGTGGCCTGCCATGACCTCCCAGGTGGAGCCGCCGACGGAGGTGGAGTCGACCCAGCGCGGCTTCAGGCCGAGGTACTCGGCGACCTCGACCGGGGCGAGCGTGCCGAGGCCCGCGGACGCGATGCCGTCGATGGCCTCGCGGCCGAGGCCCGAGTCGGCCAGTGCTCGGCGGGCCGCCTGGGCGTGCAGGGCGTAGGGGGTGGCCTCGTCGACGCGACCGCAGTCGGAGAGGGATATGCCGACGACGGCCACCTTGCGGGGGCGAGCTGCCGTCTCACGGTGGCTTGCGGCGAGGGGAGTTGGCATGAATCTGACGGTACATCAGGTACGGGTGGCGCAGGGAGGTGTTACGTGTCGTCGCGGGCCTGTGCATCTGGCGGGTGCCGTCTTAGCATGACGACCCGTCAGATCCGGGTCGGGTCGCCCTCGTGCACGGCGCCGAGAGGCACGGCCGCGACCCGGGGGAGGAGCCCGCCGATGGACGCCGCCTTCACCGCGGAGCAGGAAGAAATCCGCCGCACCCTTCGTGAGCTCGTCACCAAACGCTGCGGGCCGGACGAGGTGAAGACCGCGGTCCGCACCCCCGCCGGATACGACGCCGGCCTCTGGTCCGCCCTCGCCGAACAGCTTGGCCTGCCGGGCATCGCCATCCCCGAGGCGTACGGGGGAGTGGGGTGCGGCTCGGCGGAGCTCGCCCTCAGTAGCGAGGAGCTGGGGCGCGCCCTCACCCCCTCGCCCCTCTTCGCCACCGCCGCGCTCGTCGCCCCGCTCCTGGAGCGCCTCGGCACCGACGAGCAGCGGTCGGAGCTGCTGCCCCGCGTCGCGGAGGGCGGTCTGACCGCCGCGCTCGCCGTGCCCGGCACCGGGCTCGCCACCGCGCTCGGCCTCGTCGGGGACAACCTCGGCGACTGGTCGGGCGGCGGCCGTGCGGGCGGCGTGCAGGCCAAGCTCTCGGATGGCGACGGTGACGGTGGCTGGCGGCTCTACGGGCAGGCCGAGCAGGTACTCGACGGGCACAGCGCGGGGCTGCTCGTCGTGGCCGCGCACACGGGGGGCTTCGCCCGTTCCCGTACGCTCCTCTATCTCGTGCGCGAGGGCGCCGCCGGACTTGTACGGGCCCGGCAGACCTCCCTCGACGAGACCCGGTCGCAGGCCCGCATCGAACTGCGGGACGTGGAAGCCGAGTTGCTCGGCGCCGCCGACGATGCCGATGTGCCGGGGGCGCTCGCCGCGGTCGGTGACATCGCCGCCACCGTGCTCGCCGCGGAAGCCGTGGGCGCCGCGGACCGGGCCCTTGAGCGGACCGTCGAGTACGTCAAGCAGCGCGAGCAGTTCGGGCGGGCGATCGGGTCCTTCCAGGCCGTCAAGCACCGGCTCGCGGATGTGTATGTGCAGGTGCAGGCCGCGCGGTCGGCGGCGTACTACGCGGCGTGGGCGGCCGGGGCGGACACTGAACAGGTGGGGAGTTCCGAACAGGTGGGGGGCCTCGCGCTCGCGCAGTCGCTCGACGCGCTGCGGGCCGCCGCGTCGGAGGCCGTGCAGCTGCACGGCGGCATCGGGTTCACCTGGGAGCACGAGGCGCATCTGTACTTCAAGCGGGCGTCGAGCGACGAACTGCTCTTCGGGCCCGTCCACCGGCTGCGGGCACGCGCGGCGGAACGGGCCGAGCTGTTCGCGCCCGCGGAGACGCCGTCGCCCGAAGCGCAGCCGAAGGCGGCCGTCTGATGCCGCCCGGTGTGCGCCTGATGCAGAAGGTGTCGTCCACCCGGACCTTCGCGAAGATCGCCCCGCACTTCATCCCCGCCATGGACCGCACGGTGCACCGCCTCACGCGCGGCAAGGTGCTGCTCAGCGCGAAGATGCTGCCGGGGGTGATCCTGACGGTGCGCGGCGCCAAGAGCGGGATTCCGCGGCGCACCCCTTTGGCCTGTATGCCGGAGGACTCGGGGAGTTGGATCCTGATCGGCTCCAACTTCGGCCGTCCGGGGCATCCCGCGTGGACCGGCAACCTCATCGCCCATCCGGATGCCGACGTCAGCTGGCAGGGCGCGGACATTCCGGTCAGGGCGCGGCTGTTGGCGGGCGACGAGCGGGCGGCGGCCTGGGAGGCGACGCTGAAGTTCTGGCCGCCGTACGCGACGTACCAGTCCCGTGTGGAGCGGGAGATCCGCCTGTTCCGTCTGGAGCGGCGTACGGACTAGGGGGAGCGGGCCGGCCGCCCGGTAAGCGAACTCAGCGGCGGATCACGGGTACGCCGTGATCCGCCGCTGAGGTGACAGGACTTGAGAAAGCGTCAGAAGAGATGTGCTGGATGCCCTACTTCGTCGGCTTCTTGCCTGTTACGCCCAGATGCACCAACAGCGCGAGGTTGGGCTTCAGTTCGGCCTGCTTGACGCCCCAGGTCTGGAAGCCCCGCTGGTGCGAGGCGACCGCGGCGAGCATGGCCACCAGGGAACCCGCCATCGCGGCCGGGCTCACGTCCTTGTCGACCTTGCCCTTGGCCTGGAGCTCCTTGACCGTGTCCGTAAGGGAGTTGTTGACCGAGTTCAGGATCTTCATGCGGATCTTGTAGAAGCGTTTGTCGCCCTCGGCGGCGCCCAGATCGACGACCCGCAGGATCGCGTCGTTCTTGCGCCAGAAGTCGAGGAAGCCGTCGACCAGCTCCTGTGCGGTCTGCCACCCCGCCTTGCCGACCCAGGAGCGGCCGTCGAGGAGCTGGGTCAACTCCGCGCCCTCGGCCGCCATTTGCTCGGCGATTTCGAGGACGGCGCCCTCTACGTCGGGGAAGTACTGATAGAAGGTCGCGGGTGAAGTCCCCGCCTTCCGGGCGACGTCGATGACTTTGACGTCCCGGTAGGGCGAGGAGCTGAGCATCTCGCTGAGGCAGTCGAGCAGCTTCTGACGCGTCGCCTGACCGCGCCGACCGGCCACGCGGCCGTCGACGGTACGTACCTGTCCTGTCATGCCGTCAGCTTACCGAGGGGTGATCGGAGCGCGATTCGGCCGAGTGCAAATGGGGTTGGGGGCTGTATCGCGGGGCGTATTTCTCTCGATTTCGCGCGCCGGAGGGGAGCCGTGCTCGAATAGTTCGCCTGTTCGAATCAAGTTTCGCTCACATATCTCCTTCTTCTTGCGTCTTCTTTGTCCCACAACACCCCGATCCCGCCCCGGGTTCGCAACCACCGCCCCGGACAGGAAGAATCAGGGTGCGTGCCGCCGTAGCGGCTCGGTGGTGAGACGCTGCACGGGGCCGCTCATACGGCGCCCGCGTACGGGGAGGTGGCAGGGCAAGTGGTGGATCAGCTGACGCAGCACGATCCGAGGCGGATCGGCCCGTTCGAGGTGCTCGGCCGGCTCGGAGCCGGTGGCATGGGCCTTGTCTACCTCGCGCGCTCCGCGTCAGGCCGGCGCGTGGCGATCAAGACGGTCAGGACCGAGCTCGCCGAGGACCAGCTGTTCCGCGTCCGCTTCACGCGCGAGGTCGAGGCGGCACGGGCCGTGTCCGGTTTCTATACGGCCGCCGTCGTGGACGCCGACCCGCGCGCGGCCGTGCCGTGGCTGGCCACCGCCTACGTGCCCGCTCCCTCGCTCGAAGAAATAGTGAATGAGCACGGGCCGCTGCCCACCCAGGCCGTGCGCTGGCTCGCGGCCGGCGTCGCCGAGGCCCTGGAGTCCATCCACGGCGCGGGCCTCGTCCACCGTGACCTCAAGCCGTCGAACGTCCTCGTGGTGGAGGACGGCCCCCGCGTGATCGACTTCGGCATCGCGTCCGGCGTCTCCAACACCCGGCTGACCATGACGAACGTCGCCGTGGGCACACCCGCGTACATGTCGCCCGAGCAGGCGAAGGACTCACGCAGCGTCACCGGCGCCAGTGACGTCTTCTCGCTCGGCTCGATGCTCGTCTTCGCCGCCACCGGGCACGCGCCCTTCCACGGGGCGAACCCCGTGGAGACCGTCTTCATGCTGCTCCGCGAAGGCCCTGACCTGGAGGGACTCCCGGAGGAGCTGCGTCCGCTCATCGAGACGTGCATGCAGATGGAGGCGCCGCTGCGGCCCAGCCCCGCCGACCTCCAGGCCCAGCTCGCCCCGCACCTCTTCGCCTCGGAGAGCGAGGACGGCGACAGCGGCACGGCGTCCGCGTGGCTGCCGGAGCGGGCCGTCGCGCTCATCGAGGCCCGCAGGGGCGGCCGCCCGCCCGCACGGGCCGCGCTCGCCTCCTCCGGCCGCAGCGGCGGCCGCGGTGGCGCCCCCGCCGTCGCGCCGCCCCCTCCGCAGCACGCGCCGCCGGTTCCGCCGACGCAGCCGCCGCCCTTCGGGGGCGTGCCGGACGCGGGCCCCGTGCACCTCGCCGGGGCGAAGGTGCCGATCGGTCCGGGACCGCGGGTGGCCGACGCACGGGCCGCCGCCGTGAGCCTGCCGCCCACCGACGGCGGGCTCGCCGCCTCGTGGTCGCGGTCCAAGGCCGCGGTGAACGGCGCCGACCCCGTCGTGCCCGCCCCCACCGCCGCGCCGGACGCGGGGGCCGCGTGGCGGCCGTGGCGCTTCCGGATGTCGAACGACGTGTGGGGTACGCCCGCCGTGGCGGGGAACCTCGTCTACGTCACGTCCTTCGAGGTCCATGCCCTGGACGTCGGCACGGGCCGCCGCAGCTTCAAGACGCGGGACGTCGCCTGGTCCATGGCGGTCGCCGACGGACGTATCCACGCCTCGGACGGCCCCACGCTCTACGCCCTCGACGGCGCCGACGGCACCGACCTGTGGCGCCTGAACACCGACGCCTGGGTGTACTCCCTGCAAGCCGACCGCGGCACCGTCGTCACCGGGACGCGCGGCGGCGGCGTACAGGCGTGGGAGGCCGCGAACGGCGAGAAGCTCTGGGAGATCACCGGGGCCCAGACCGACTTCGAGACCCCCGAGGCCGGACCCGTCGTCCACGACGGCACGGTCTACGTCTGGCAGAACGCGCGCCTGCGCGCCCTGGAGGCCCGCACGGGCGACGAGCGCTGGTCGTACCCCATCGGCGACGCGGCCTCCTGCGGCGGCGTGCCCGTGCGCCTCGCGCCCGCCCAGGACGGGTACGTGTACGTGTCCGCTGGGTCGCGTGTCCTGGCGATCGACGTGGCCGCGGGCCATGTCCGCTGGCACTTCGAGGCGCCCGCCGCGTTCTTGTGCCCGCCCGCGTTCGCGCCGGGTCCTGCCGTCACCGGCGGTGGCGTGTACCTGGCGGACTACCTCGGAACCGTGTACGCCCTCGACGCCACGGACGGCCGTGACCGGTGGCGCATCGCCACGGAGTCCCGGGCGTCCATCGAGCCGGTCCTGGTCGCCGACGGCCACGTCCACGTGGGCAGCGGCAAGGGGCTCTACACGCTGGACGCGGTGACGGGCACCCCGAAGTGGCGGTTCCAGGCGGGAGGCGAGGTCGTCGGCACCCCCGTCGTGGCCGACCGGCGTATCCACTTCGGCTCGACGGACCACCTGCTGTACACGCTGAAGGCGGACGACGGCCGCCTGCGCTGGAAGCTGGCCACGGGCGGCGAGATCACCGGGGCGCCGGTGGTGCGGGATGGCGTTGTGTACGCGTGCAGCAAGGACCGGTGCGTTTACGCGCTGGACGCGGAGCGGGGGACTGGCACCGCTCGGTCCTAGCGGACCTGGGGGCTCCTCGGGCGCGGGCCGCACCTCGTGACGGCCGTCGCACCAGCTCTGGAAGGGGCTCCGGACGGCGGCCGTCCACTCGTGACGTTACGCCGTGTGCATGAACCCCGCCAGGTGGCGGACGGGGCTCCGGGTCCCGTTACTGCCCTCGCTCACCTGATACGGAACCCGCTGCTTCGCCCTGTGAACAGCCCCGCCTGCCGCTCCGGCGGCAGATTGCCGAGCGCGATGAGGTGCGGTGCCTGGGCCAGGGCCTGGGTGCGGGCCGCCTCCTTCGCCGCCCAGAGCGCGCGTACCGTGCCCTGGACCGGCTCGGTCGGGTACGAGGCGATGACCTCGGCCGCGTGGGTCGCCGCCCCCAACAGGCCTTCGGCTGAGGTGAGTTCGGAGACCAGGCCCGTCTCGTACGCCCTCCGTGCGGAGACCCGCTCGGCCGTACCCATCAGCGACATCCTGGCGGCCTCGCCCAGCGGCATGCGCTGCGCCATGAGGATCGCCTCGTACGCGCTGACCATGCCGTACGTGGTGTGCGGGTCGAAGAACGTGGCGTGATCGGCGGCGATGACGAACTCCGCCTCGCCCAGAAGATAGAAGGCACCGCCGCACGCCATGCCGTTGACGGCGGCGATGAGCGGCTTCCACAGGTCGTTGGCCTTGGGGCCGACGGAGAGGAGCGGATCGTCCATCGAGTAGGGGGAGCCGGGCTGCGGGACGTCCGTGTCACGATCGATGCCCGTGCAGAACGCCTTCTCCCCGGCTCCGGTGAGGACGATCGCCCGCACGGTGTCGTCGAAGCGGAACTCCCGCCAGACTGTGACGAGTTGTGTGGCTGTATCGGTGTCGATGGCGTTGTGCCGGGCGGGGCGGTCCAGCGTGACGACCGCTACGCCCGTGTCCTTGTCGATCGCCGTACGCACGCTCATGGCCGCTCCAGGAGCCAGCGGGGCATCGCGATCCCGTCCACGTCGGTGAACGCGACCTGCACCTTCGCGCCGATGCGCAGGCGGTCGGGGTCGACGGAGTTCAGCGGGGCGTCCGGGGCGGCGACGAGGTTGCCGACCAGGCGGATGCGGGGGGCGTCGGCCAGCTCGACGATGATCGCGTTGTACGGGGCGTTTGCCGCGTACGCGGGGAGCAGGGGTGGGTGCGGCCTTACGTAGGACCAGATGCGCCCCCTGCCACTCATGCGGCGCCACTCGCTGTCGAAGGACTGGCAGTGGGGGCAGCAGGGCCTGGGCGGGAACCTCAGCTCACCGCAGGCGGTGCAGGCTTGTATCCGGAGCTCGCCCTGGGCCGCGTACTCCCAGAACGGGGCGCCGTCTGTGTCGATCGTGGGGGACAGCAGGGGCTCGGTGGTCGCGTCTGCCATGTCTCGGCCTCTTCCGGGTGCGGGATCGTCGTGGTTGCTCGCGCCACGCGGCGGAGCCGCATATCGATACAGCCCCGCGCCCCTACGGGGCCCGGAGTAGTACTGCCGACGTCGGCACTCCCTCGCCCGCCGTGACCAAACACGTGGCCGCATTCGGCACCTGCGCCGTGCTCGTGCCCCGCAGTTGCTTCACGCCCTCGTTGATGAGGTTGAAGCCGTGGACGTACGCCTCGCTCAGGCCGCCGCCCCCGGTGTTGATCGGCAGGCGGCCTCCGCTCTCCAGTGCGCCGCCCTCCGTGAACGCGCCACCCTCGCCCCGGCCGCAGAAGCCGTAGCCCTCCAGGGACAGCGGGATCAGGGGGGTGAACGCGTCGTAGATCTGGGCCACGTCCACGTCCTCCGGGGCGAAGTCCGCCTGTTTCCAGAGGTGGCGGGCCGCCGTCCAGGCGGGGCCCGTCAGCGGGTCGTCGTTCCAGTAGTTGACCATCCCGTGGTGCTGCGCGGGCAGCCCCTGGGCGACGGAGTGGACGTACACGGGCTTCTGCCGGCAATCCCGCGCCCGTTCGGCGGACACGATGACGCACGCCAACGCGCCGTCCGTCTCAAGGCAGTTGTCGAAGAGGCAGAGCGGCTCGCTGATCCAGCGTGACGACATGTACATCTCGCGGGTCAGCGGGCGTTCGTACATCATCGCGGCCGGGTTCTGGTTCGCCCGGTTCCTGCACGCGAGGGCGACATTGAAGAGGTGGTCGCGGGTCGCCCCGTACTCGTGCATGTAGCGGCGCGCCAGCATTCCGATCTCGTCCGCCGGGCGGAGCAGGCCGAAGGGGCGTGTCCACTGGGCAGGGGTGGGGAGTTGGACCGCCGTGTTCTTCCAGGGGCGCGGCCCGCTGCCGCGCTTGCGGGAGCGCCAGGCGATGCCGACGCTCGCCTGGCCGGTGGCGACGGCTGCCGCGAGGTGCGCGATGGTCGCGCAGGAACCGCCGCCCCCGAAGCCCACCTTGCTGAAGAAGGTCACGTCGCCCGCGCCGATCGCCTTGGCGACCTCGACCTCGTCCGTCTCCTCCATCGTGTACGAGGCGAAGGCGTCGACCTCGGACGGGGCGATGCCCGCGTCGTCGAGCGCGGCGACGATCGCCCGGCAGGCCAACGTCTTCTCGTCCTCGGGCAGTTGTTTCGCGAACGCGGTCTGCCCGATCCCGACTATCGCTGTAGCGTCTTTGAGTGAAGCCATGGGCAACGACACCTCCGCGAGTGGCGAGGCTCCAGGGCTTCGCCATACGTCGTCCCGACTGCTGACAGCGCGTCAGGTTACAGCTAATCTGACGGATAGTCAGCTACTGCGGCGGAGGGGCTTGCGATGCGCGGCGACCTGGAGTGGGGCAGCATCCCGGGACTTGTCCGGGCGGCGGCCGAGCGGTTCGGGGACCGGGAGGCGGTCGTCGAGGGACGCACCCGCATCTCGTACGCGGAGCTGGGCCGGCGCGTGGAGCGGGCCGCCGGCGCGTGCATGGCCAATGGGGTCAACTCCGGGGACAGAGTGGCCGTCTGGGCCCCGAACACCCTTGACTGGATCGTCTCGGCGCTGGGCGCGGTGTCGGCGGGCGCGGTCCTCGTCCCCCTCAACACCCGCTTCAAGGGCGCAGAGGCGGCCTACGTCCTGCAACGCAGCCGCGCGAAGCTGCTCTTCGTGACGGGCACCTTCCTCGGCACGTCGTACGTCGCCTCGCTGCGGCGCGCGGCCGTGGAGGGGAAGGGGGAGGGCCCGCTGCCCGGTCTCCCGCACCTGGAGCAGGTGGTGGTCCTCTCGGACGACGCCCCGGAGGACTTCCGCACCTGGAAGGACTTCGTGGCCAGCGGCGACGGGGTGAGCGGCGGCGACGTACGGGAGCGCGCGGACGGGGTCGACGGCGCGGCACCCTCGGACATCATCTACACCTCGGGCACGACGGGCCGCCCCAAGGGCGCGGTCATCACCCACGCCCAGACCCTGCGCTGCTACGGCGTCTGGAGCGAGCTCGCGGGCCTGCGGGAAGGCGACCGCTACCTCATCGTCAACCCCTTCTTCCACACCTTCGGCTACAAGGCGGGGATCATCGCCTGCCTGATGCGCGGCGCGACGATGATCCCGCAGCCGGTCTTCAACGTGGACACGGTCCTCGCGAACGTGGCGGCGGAACGGATCTCGGTCCTCCCCGGCCCGCCCACCCTCCACCAGTCCCTCCTGGACCACCCCGCCCGCGACCAGCACGACCTGTCGGCGCTGCGCCTGGTGGTGACGGGCGCGGCGGTGGTCCCCCTGCAACTGGTCGAGCGCCTGCGTACCGAGCTGCACATCGCCACGGTCCTGACGGCGTACGGCCTCTCCGAGGCGAGCGGCATCGTCACGATGTGCCGCCAGGGAGACGCCGCGCAGGTCATCGCCTCCACCTCGGGCCGGGCCATACCGGACACGGAGGTGCGGGTGGTGAGCCCAGGCGGCGAGGAGCTCTCACCGGGCCACCCGGGAGAGATCCTGGTCCGTGGACACAACGTCATGCAGGGCTACTTCGAGGACCCGGCGGAGACGAAGAAGGCGGTCACGCCGGGCGGCTGGCTGCGGACGGGCGATGTCGGGGTCCTGGACGGTGCGGGCAACCTCCGCATCACGGACCGCATCAAGGACATGTTCATCGTCGGCGGATTCAACGCCTACCCCGCGGAGATAGAGCAACTCATCGGCGTGCACCCGCAGGTCGCGGACGTGGCGGTGATCGGTGTACCGGACCCGCGCCTCGGCGAGGTCGGCAAGGCGTACGTGGTCCGGCGCGCGGGTGCGGTCCTCACGGCGGACGACTTGATCGCCTGGTCACGCCGCGAAATGGCCAACTACAAGGTCCCCAGGGCGGTCGAGTTCGTGACGGAGCTGCCGAGGAACGCGAGCGGAAAGGTCCTCAAGCGCGAACTGCGGGGCCGCAGGGCCTAGTTGCCGGCCTGGCGCTCCCCGGCACTGCGCTCGACGCAGAACTCGTTGCCCTCCAGGTCACTGAGGGTGACCCAGCCGCGCCCGTCGGGCACCCGGTGGTCGCCCACGACCTTGGCACCCAGCTTGACGAGCCGCTCGACCTCTTCGTCGCGGGTGCGGTCCTGCGGCTGAAGGTCGACGTGCACGCGGTTCTTGACGGTCTTGGCATCGGGCACGGTCACGAAGAGCAGCGTGAGTCCGTCGGCCTCGACGAGGGCTTCGGGGTCACCGGGAAAGTCGTCGTCAGCGATCTTCCCGCCGAGCACCTCGGCCCAGAAGGTGCCCTGACGGTAGGCGTCGGAACAGTCGAATGTGAGGTGGCGCACAAGAGAGGTCATGCGCCGCACTATCGGCGAGGAAGGCGGGGACTGTCCAACGAGTTTCCGACTCCCGCGCGTTCGCCGGCAGCTCCCTTCTTGAACGTCCGTTCTGAACGTAGGTTCTGAACGGGGATTCTGAACGAACGTTCAAGACTCCTGTACGGTGAACCCATGGGACACCGAGAACAGCTGATGACCGGCGCCAAGCGATGCCTTCAGGAGCGGGGGTACGCCCGTACGACCTCCCGGGATATCGCCGCCGCCGCGAACAACGCCCCTGTGGGGACGATCAACTACCACTACGGCTCCAAGGAGGCCCTGCTCAACGCCGCCCTCCTGGAGACCCTCATGGAGTGGGGCACGGCGATCATGGCTGTACCGCCGGAGGCCCAAGCGCCCGAGCCCCTGGTACAGATGTGGGCCCGCATCATCGGCTCTCAGGCCACCGACCGCCCCATGCTGGTCGCGAGCACCGAAGCCTTCGCCCAGGCCGAGCGCGCCCCTGAGATCCGCGAGCAGATCGCCGCCGCGTACGAGCGCGCACGCCCCGAAATGGCCGCCCATCTGCACGGCATCGACGCCGCCGCCGACCCGGACACGGCCCGCGCGGTCGGCTCGGTCCACATGGCCCTCGTCGCGGGCCTGACCCAGCAGTTGCTGATCGACCCGGACCACGCCCCGTCCGCACACGACGTGGCCGTCGGCCTGCGCGTCATCGCCCGACGGCTCGAAGAGGAAGCCGAGCTTGGAGGGGAAGCCGAGGCCGGAGAGGGAGCCGAGTCCGCCCCTTCCGCCGCCGACTGAACACGGGAGTGGAAGTGCCGAAGCCCTTCACCCACCTGCACGTCCACACCCAGTACTCGCTGCTGGACGGTGCCGCGCGGCTCAAGGACATGTTCAACGCCTGTAATGAGATGGGCATGACGCATGTCGCCATGTCCGACCACGGCAACCTCCACGGCGCGTACGACTTCTTCCACCAGGCCCAGGACGCGGGCGTGACGCCGATCATCGGCATCGAGGCGTACGTCGCCCCGGAGTCCCGCCGCGACAAGCGGAAGATCCGCTGGGGCCAGCCGCACCAGAAGCGGGACGACGTATCCGGTTCGGGTGGCTACACCCACAAGACGATCTGGGCGGCTGACAAGACCGGCCTGCACAATCTCTTCCGGCTGTCCTCGGACGCGTACGCCGAGGGCTGGCTGCAGAAGTGGCCGCGCATGGACAAGGAGACGATCTCCCAGTGGTCGGAGGGCCTGATCGCCTCCACCGGCTGCCCCTCAGGAGAGCTCCAGACCCGCCTGCGCCTCGGGCAGTACGAGGAGGCCCGCAAGGCGGCAGGCGAGTACCAGGACATCTTCGGCAAGGACCGGTACTTCCTGGAGCTGATGGACCACGGCATCGACATCGAACGCCGGGTCAGGGACGGCCTTTTGGAGATCGGCAGGCAGCTGGGAATTCCCCCACTCGTGACGAACGACTCGCATTACACATACGCGCACGAGTCCGTCGCCCACGACGCCCTGCTCTGCATCCAGACGGGCAAGAACCTCTCGGACCCGGACCGTTTCCGTTTCGACGGGACCGGCTACTACCTGAAGTCCACGGACGAGATGTACGCCATCGACTCCTCGGAGGCCTGGCAGGAGGGGTGCCGGAACACGCTTCTGGTCGCGGAGCAGATCGACACCACGGGAATGTTCGAGAAGCGCGACCTCATGCCCAAGTTCGCTGTTCCGGATGGCTATACGGAGGTCAGCTGGTTCCGGGAGGAGGTGGCCACGGGAATGCGGCGGCGATTTCCCGCGGGGGTGGGGGACGAGTACGCGCGGCAGGCCGAGTACGAGATGGACATCATCATCCAGATGGGGTTCCCGGGGTATTTCCTCGTGGTCGCCGACTTCATCATGTGGGCCAAGAACAACGGCATCGCGGTGGGCCCAGGCCGCGGTTCAGCGGCCGGTTCTCTCGTCTCGTACGCGATGGGTATCACCGACCTCGACCCCATCACGCACGGCCTGATCTTCGAGCGGTTCCTCAACCCCGAGCGCGTGTCCATGCCGGACGTCGACATCGACTTCGACGAGCGCAGGCGCGTCGAAGTGATCCGGTACGTGACCGAGAAGTACGGCGCCGACAAGGTCGCCATGATCGGCACGTACGGAAAGATCAAGGCGAAGAACGCCATCAAGGACTCCGCGCGCGTGCTCGGATATCCGTACGCGATGGGCGACCGCCTCACCAAAGCCATGCCACCGGACGCGGGCGGTAAGGGCATCGACCTCTCCGGCATCACGGACCCCAAGCACCCCCGCTACAGCGAGGCGGGCGAGATCCGGGGGATGTACGAGAACGAACCGGACGTGAAGAAGGTCATCGACACCGCGAAGGGTGTGGAGGGCCTGGTCCGGCAGATGGGCGTGCACGCGGCCGGCGTCATCATGTCCAGCGAGACGATCACCGACCATGTGCCGGTGTGGGTGCGCCACAGCGACGGCGTGACGATCACGCAGTGGGACTACCCCCAGTGTGAATCCCTCGGCCTGCTGAAGATGGACTTCCTCGGCCTCAGGAACCTCACCATCATGGACGACGCCGTCAAGATGGTCGCGGCGAACAAGGGTATCGATCTCGACCTCCTCTCCATTCCCTTGGCGGACTCCCGCACCTTCGAACTCTTCGGACGCGGCGACACGTTGGGCGTTTTCCAGTTCGACGGCGGACCGATGCGATCGCTGATGCGGCTGATGAAGCCGGACGAGTTCGAGGACATCACGGCGGTCACGGCGCTCTACCGCCCCGGCCCGATGGGCATGAATACGCACACGAATTACGCGCTGCGGAAGAACGCCCAGCAGGAGATCACCCCTATTCACCCGGAGGTGGCGGAGCCCCTGCGGGACGTGCTCGGCCTGACGTACGGCCTGGTCGTCTACCAGGAGCAGGTGCAGAAGGCGGCCCAGGTCCTCGCGGGTTACACGCTGGGTCAGGCGGATCTGCTGCGCCGCGCGATGGGGAAGAAGAAAAAGGAGGTCCTGGACAGGGAGTTCATCCCGTTCAGGGACGGCTGCCGGGAGCGCGGATACAGCGACGAGGCCATTCAGGCGGTCTGGGACGTCCTGGTCCCCTTCGCGGGCTACGCGTTCAACAAGGCACATGCGGCGGCGTACGCCCTGGTCTCGTACTGGACGGCGTACCTGAAGGCGAATTACCCGGCCGAGTACATGGCCGCCGTGCTGACGTCCGTCCGTGACGACAAGGACAAGTCGGCGGTCTATCTGAACGAGTGCCGCCGGATGGGGATCAGGGTCCTGCCGCCGAATGTGAACGCGTCGGTGGCGAACTTCGCGGCGCAGGGCGACGACGTCATTCTCTTCGGCCTCACGGCGGTACGGAACGTCGGCGCGAACGTGGTCGACGCGATCGTCAAGTGCCGCAAGGAGAAAGGGAAGTACAAATCCTTCCCGGACTATCTGGAGAAGGTGGACGCGACCGCATGCAACAAGCGGACGACCGAGTCCCTCATCAAGGCCGGGGCCTTCGACGAGATGGGGCACACGCGAAAAGGGCTGACCGCGTGCTACGAGCCCCTGATCGACAACGTCGTACAGGTGAAGCGGAAGGAGGCGGAGGGCCAGTTCGACCTCTTCGGCGACGGTGGCGGTAGAGGTGACGGGGACGGTGGCGGTGGCGGTGGGGCTGCGGAGACGAGGTTCGGGCTCGACGTCGAGTTCCCCTCCGAGGAGTGGGAGAAGACGTATCTCCTGGCCCAGGAGCGGGAGATGCTCGGCCTCTACGTCTCCGACCACCCCCTCTTCGGCATCGAGCACGTCCTCTCCGCCAGGGCCGACGCGGCGATCGCGAGTCTGACCGGGGGCGAGCACGCGGACGGCGCGGTGGTGACCATCGGGGGCATCATTTCCGGGCTGCAGCGCAAGGTGACCAAGCAGGGCAACGCGTGGGCGGTCGCCACGGTGGAGGACTTGGCGGGATCACTGGAGTGCATGTTCTTCCCGGCGACGTATCAGCTCGTCTCGACCCAACTGGTGGAGGACACCGTGGTGTTCGTCAAGGGCCGCCTGGACAAGCGGGAGGACGTGCCGCGCCTGGTGGGGATGGAACTGTCGGTCGCTGACCTCACGCACGCGGCCGCGGACGCGCCCGTCGTCCTCGACATGCACGAGCCGCAGGTGACCCCACGGGCGGTCGGCTGGCTGAAGGAGATCCTTCGCTCGCACCCGGGCCCCACGGAGGTGCGGCTGCGGGTGCGGGGGAGGGAGCGGACGACGGTGTACCGCCTCGGGTTCCGGGTCGCGGCCCGCCCGGAGTTCTGGGCGGACCTCAAGGCGGCGGTGGTGGTGGAGCAAGGGGGGTGAGGGGGCGGGGGTAAGGGGGATGAGGGTGCGGGGGTGAGGGTGCGGGGGCGGGGGGGTGAGGTCAGTCGGCCTTCTTGAAGACCTCGTAGAGGGAGAGGTAGTTGTCGGTCCCATGGCCGTCGGCGATCGCGCGCTCGGCGAGCTGCTGCATCAGCCGCGGCTGCTCGGCGTGGACGCCCTGCTCGACGCTGGCGCGGGTGATGTGCTCAAGGGCGTTGAGGTTCATCTCCATGGTGCCCGCGTCGCCGGGATAGTGGCCCGCGTCCAGGTCGGAGGCGTGTTCGCCGAGGGACGGGTTCACCACGGTCGGCATGAACCATCCGCAGGCGAGCTCGGCGAACTCGGCCGCCGGCACGTTCGCCGAGCCGACGAGGGCGGTGGCGTGCAGGAAGCCGTTGAGGGTCGCGTACATCATCTCCAGGAGGGCGGTGTTGTAGAGGACGGCGAGGCTCGGGTCCGCCCCGAGGTGGCGGGGGTCGCCCATGCTCGTCAGTGTCGTGCGGTGCTGCTCGAAGACGTCCTGCGAACCGCTGTAGAGGAAGACGGCCCCGGGCTGCCCGACGAGGTACGGCGGCACCATGATCGCCCCGTCGAGGTACGAGGCGTCGCGCTCGGTGGCCCAGGCGAGGGCGGCGTGGGCCTGGGCGGGGGTGCCGGAGTTGAGGTTGACGAGGACGCGGCCCTGAAGGGCGTCACTGCTGGGGCGGTCGGCGAAGATCTCGTAGAGGGTCTCGTAGTCCTTGAGGCATACGAGGGTGAGAGGGCTGACGCCGACGGCATCGGCGACGGTGGCGGCGAGCCGCGCACCCTTGGCGACGAGTGGGTCGGCCTTCTCCGGGGTGCGGTTCCAGACGGTGAGGGGGTGGCCCTGGGCGAGGAGCGCTTCGGCGAGGGCGATGCCCATGGGGCCGAGCCCGAGGAGAGTAACGGGGCTGAGCTGGGCGGAAGTTGAGCTCTGTGCTGTCATGAAGGGGACGTTAGAGTCTTACATCGGTGTGAGAGTCAACTCGGATCTCACCGGGATCTCACCGGGGTGGTGGTCGTCACATGCGTATAGGTGCCTTGTCCCAGCGGACGGGAGTCAGTGAACGCCTTCTCCGCTACTACGAGGAACAGGGCCTGCTGCGGCCGCTGAGGCGGCCGAGCGGCTATCGCGAGTACGGCGAAGAGGACGTCCGTACGGTGCGGAGCATCCGCACCCTCCTGGCCGCGGGCCTCAACACGAGAGTGATCGCGGAACTCCTTCCCTGTATGTACGTCGACGGGGAGGGGGACCAACTGGCTCCCGCGTGCCCCGGCATGCTGCCCGACCTGGAGCGGGAGCGTGCGCGGATCGACGCGGCGATGGCCGATCTGGCGGCGGCGCGGGAGGTCCTGGAGACGGTCATCGCGGCGACGCCGCCCCGGGACGCAGAGGAGCCGGAGGCGTGCGGGGTGGACGGGCCCGTGGTCGGTTCCGTGGC